>CAZJIU010000017.1:0-35244 GCA_964546145.1 uncultured bacterium | reverse complement strand
GCAATTATCGCGAATGGTTTTGTATTTACTTCGGGTCAAATTCCAATCAATCCGGCTTCAGGGAAGATCGAGCAATCCGATTTGCAATCACAGGTGCGGCAAGTTTTACAAAATATTCAAGTTGTTTTAGAGGCTGCCGGAACGCAGCTAGCGAATATTGTAAAATTGACCGTATTTATGGTTGATTTATCTGATTTTACCAGGCTGAATGAAGTGTTTTTGGAATTCTTTCCGGAGAAACAGCCAGCCCGTTCGGCAGTCCAGATATCCCGGCTTCCGCTAAATGCGCTAGTTGAGATAGAAGCTGTTGCGACGTTGGAGTGAATTTGAAAAGATATTATGCTGTAATTGTCAATCCGATCGCCGGAAGAGGTAAGACCATTAAACACTTTTCCAGGCTGAAATCAATCACCGATCAGACGGGTCATAAGTTCGATTACTATATCACCAGCGGACCCTACCATGCCACCCAGATCGCCGATAAAATTTATCGTGATTATGATGCCGTGATAGCATATGGTGGAGATGGTACCGCCAACGAGGTAATGAACGGTTTAGCCGGAACACCAACCCCTTTCGGCATTATTCCCAAAGGCAGCGGTAACGATTTTGCCCGAAGTCTTAATATTACTAATGGATTTCAAAAAGCGGTTGAAGCAATCGTGAATTATAATTTGCGTCTGATAGACCTTGGTACCATTGGTGAGCGGGTTTTTCTCAATGGAGTGGGGATTGGTTTTGACGGTTTTGCCAATTATCGCAGTCGTCAGGTTAAATTATTTAAAGGTACTACAGCCTATTTGTGGGCAATTCTGACGAGTCTGACATTATGGAAGGCTATTCAGGTTAATCTGGAAATTGACGATCTTGTTATTAAAGATAGTAAAATTTACCTGATTGCGATAGGCAATGGATTTTCTATTGGGGGTGGCTTCAAACTGACTCCCCACGCATCTATCCATGATAGTATCTTTGATATTTGTCAAGTCGCTGACATTCCAATCTGGAAGATTCTATTGAACTTTGGTCGTCTAAAAAATGGTACTTTGGAGGTCGTCAAGGAGGTGACCATGCATAAGGGCAAAAAAATCAAAGTCAGCAGCGATTTCCCTCTACCAGTGCATTTTGATGGTGAATTGTTTGAACCTAATGTCAAGGAAGTTACCGTTTCCATTGTACCCCAATCGGCTTATGTAATTGGCGGGTGGAATACATAGTCAATTGGAATTAAAATAATAACCAATCCTGATACCGATGATAAGTGGACATTTTAAAAAAAATAGAGGATTAATTGTTTCGTTGCTGATAATAGCTTGTGAATCTTTTGGGTGCTTCGCCCAGGAAATGTCTTCTCTGGATAGTACTCGAAAGTTAATCAGTCCCAGGGCTGCTCTGATTCGCTCGGCTATCATTCCGGGTTGGGGACAGCTCTATGTACATAAACCAGTGAAAGCAGTAGTATATGTATCTTTGGAAGCTTATCACATTTACCAGATGCTTGAATACAATTCCATTTATCAGCACATTAAAGATACCAAAGCAGCGGTTGGTTTGCAAACCTGGAGTACTCTATCGCAGTCGCAGAAAAGGGATTCAATTTATGCAATAACCCATTACAAGCTGCGAATGAACACCTGGCGTCCGCGTGAGAAACGCAACAAGTATGCCTGGTGGAGCATGGGCTTTTATCTGATTTGTATGCTGGACGCCTATGTCGACGCTCATTTGTATTATTTTCCCAATGAAAAAGTTGAATTAACTGCAGCTCTCAAACCCAACGGTATTGAATTAAACTTTCTCTTTAATTGCAGAAAATAATATGGACAATCAGCGTGAACATTGGGGTACTCGAATAGGATTTATCCTCGCTGCAGCCGGATCAGCAATTGGTTTGGGAAATATCTGGAAGTTTCCGTATTTAGTTGGTGAAAATGGGGGAGCGGCTTTTATTTTATTATATCTGATATGTGTCTTGATTGTTGGCTTACCGGTGGTGATTGCCGAAATATTGATCGGTCGAAGTGCTCAAAAAAATCCGGTTGGCAGTTATCGGGATTTATCGCATAATAATCCTTTCTGGATAATAGTTGGTGGATTGGGTGTTTTTACTGGTTTTTTAATTCTGTCCTATTATAATGTCATCGCCGGTTGGTGCCTCGGGTACGTGATTGAGTCAATTAAAGGAACTTTTCACAATTTAAGTGAGCCGGGAGCAGCGGGTGAACTATTTAAGGCATTGTCATCACAACCTGGCTGGACAATTTCTTACTATGCTGTATTTATGATGCTTACCGTTTTTATCATTCATGCCGGAGTGGTGAAAGGAATTGAAAGGGCGAACAAGTTCCTAATGCCAGCTTTATTTCTCCTGATTATTGTGCTGGTAATTCGCGGAATCACACTCCGGGGTGCCAAGGCGGGGATTGATTATTTGATAAAAGCCGATTTTTCGATAATTTCGCGTAAGACTTTTCTGATTACGCTGGGTCAGGCATTTTTTTCATTGAGTTTGGGAATGGGAGTGCTGTTGACTTATGGGAGCTATATGTCGAAGCAGGACAATATTCCAACCAGTGCTTTGAGTATTGTTATTCTGGATACACTGGTAGCAATTCTGGCGGGTTTCATGATATTCCCGGCAGTCTTTGCAATGGGAATGCAACCTGAGCAAGGTTCATCATTAATTTTTAATGTTCTACCAGTGGTTTTCAATTCTATTCCCGGGGGTTATCTGTTTCGAATAATTTTTTTCATTTTGCTGTCTCTGGCAGCCTTAACTTCAACTATTTCCTTGTTGGAAGTTATCGTGACATTTGTCGTTGATGAATTTCATTTAACCCGGCAGAAGTCGGCACTGGTTTTTGGGGTGGTAGTATTTATCATAGGAATTCCCAGTGCGATGTCGTTCTGTGGTTGGGAAAATTTAACCGTATTGAATTTATCCTGCTTTAATTTTGTTGATTTTATTTCTTCTAATATCTTCTTACCTTTTGGTGGTATTTGTATCGCGCTTTTTGTCGGATGGTTCTGGGGAGTAAAAAAGTCCATTCCTAACTTGTTAGAAGGAGCTGAGACTATTCCTAAATATTTAATCTACATCTGGTCTTTTATTATTCGGTTTGTAACTCCGATGTTAATTCTATTGGTATTTCTGAGAGGGCTTGGGATTGTTTGATGAAAAAAATAATATTTATTATGATAATGATTATAACCTGTTCATGTTTGGGTAAGGAGATTATCCAACCTTTAAAAACACAACAGAAAGATCCCTGGTTTGGAATGGATAAGTTAAAACATCTGAGTAGTGCCTTTATGTTTACGACCACAGGTTATTATATCCAGCATAAAATTGTCCAACTTGATGAAAATCAATCAGTAGTAAATTCTGGATTGATTACAATCTCCCTGGGCTTGGGAAAGGAAATCAGCGATGCTTATAAACCGAAAGGTTTTTTCAGCTTGCGCGATTTACTGGCAGACAGTGCGGGAATAGCATTGGCGATTATTTTTATAAGGATTGCTGCGTGAGCCAGAATTTCAAAGAATATGTAGGTTGTATCCATGTCCATTCGAACTACTCGGATGGTAGTGGTACCTATCCCGAAATTATCCGTGATGCCCAAGCCACCGGACTTGATTATTTGCTATTTTCAGATCATATGACTCTGGAAGGGAAGCGTGCGGGATATACCGGTTGGCATGATAAGCTCTTCGTTAGTGTTGGCTATGAAATGAACGATAAAAACGATCAGCATCATTATCTGGTTTTTGGGTTGGATGAGACTCTGCCCGCCGATCTCGATCACCAGCATTATATCAGGGAAGTTAAAGCGAAGGGTGCTGTTGGAATTGCTGCCCATCCATTCGAGCAGCGTGATCTTCAGCATTCGCTAGCCGAGTTTCCACCGATTCCTTGGGGAAACTTGGACTATCCTGAAATCGAGATAATCGAAATCTGGAATATGATGTCGCATTGGCTTGAATTGACCACAGTTCGCAACAAATACTGGAATGTTATTCATCCCCGCAGTTTTTCGACATTTCCTTCGCGACGATTGCTTGCTTGGTGGGATAAGGCTAATCTGGAACGCAAAGTTACCGGTATCGGTTCTGTAGATGTCCATGCCACGAAAATAAAAATTTTAGGATTATATACTAAAGCAGTCTTTGATTATAAAATTATGTTCAAATCAATTCGTACACATTTGCTGTGTCAGGACGATTTAATCAAAAATAATGATGCTGAAACGGAGGCAGTCATTTTCAATCTAATTCGCCAGGGGCGTACCTTTATCTCCAATTATCGCCGGGGTGATGCCCGCGGATTCCGTTTCTGGGCCGAAGATGATGAACGGACTTTACAGATGGGTGAGTCAGGGGTGATGAAGAAACCGGTGATTCGGGCACTAATTCCTCAAAAAGCTCATTGTCGCCTGATTCGGAATGGCGAAGTATATCAAAAAGGTTTAGCCAGCGAACTGAAGATGGCTGTTTCTCCGGGCAGCTACCGCTTGGAAGTGATGATTGGTAAACGCGGCTGGATCTATTCTAATCACATAAAAATTTTGGAGTAAGTATCGAATGTGTGGCATTGTTGGAATTTATAATAATGAAGAAGCTTCAACTCTAGCTTATCTGGGTTTGTATGCCTTACAGCACCGCGGGCAGGAGGGAGTTGGAATTGTGTCTTATAATGATTCTAAAATGACTGCCGAAAAAGGAGTTGGACTTGTTTCAGAGGTCTTTTCCAGCAAAAATAAATTGAATCGGCTAAAAGGTAGAGTAGCCATAGGTCATAATCGTTACTCAACCTGCGGGGAAAAAAATTACACAAATATCCAGCCGCTGGTTTTTAATTATAAAGGTTATCAAATTGCCATTGCCCATAATGGTAACCTGATAAATGTTGGTTCCATTACTAAAGATTTAGAAGAAAAGGGTGCCATTTTTCAAACGACCTCAGATACAGAATGTATTATTCATCTATTTGCCCATTCTCATGAGAAAACAGTAGAAGGCAAAATGCTTGATGCCCTGCGCAATTTACATGGTGCCTATTCCCTGATAATTTTAATCAATGATAAAATGATTGCTGCACGGGATAAATATGGAATTCGGCCTTTATGTATTGGTAAATTGGGTGATACACTGATATTCGCTTCGGAAACTTGTGCCCTGGACCTGATTGGCGCCAATTATATCCGCGATGTCAATCCGGGTGAGATGATTTACTTGGATGGAAATGAAGAACGAAGTTATAAAATTGGTGGTCCGCAGCCGCGTCATTGCATTTTTGAGTATGTTTATTTTTCGCGTCCCGACAGCCGGATTTTTGGTGAATATGTAGATAAGACTCGCCGGAAAATAGGCAAGAATCTGGCCCTGGAGAAACCAGTCAAAGATGCCGATATCATCATTTCGGTACCCGATTCCAGTAATACCATTGCCTTAGGTTATGCTCAGCGCTCTGCTGCTAAATATGAAATTGGCTTAATTCGTAATCATTATATTGGCAGAACCTTTATTCATCCAACACAGGAAATGCGCGATTTTGGGGTAAGAATTAAATTTAATCCGATCGGTGGGGTATTAAATCAAAGGAAAGTCGTAATTGTGGACGATTCGATTGTTCGCGGAACTACTCTGAAAAAATTGGTCCGGATGATCCGTGAAACCACCCAACCGGCGGAGATTCATATCCGAATCGGTTCACCTCCAGTGAAGCATCCCTGCTTTTATGGAATGGATTTTCCTTCCGAGCAGGAATTAATTGCTAATAATAAGAATGTTGAAGAGATCCGCACTCATCTTGAAGTGGACAGCCTTGGCTATATTAGCGTTGAAGGTCTGATTCAATCAACTTCGCTACCGGCTAATCATTTTTGCACAGCCTGTTTCACTGGAGAATATGTGGATTTTGAAGATAACGAAAAGAAAATGGAGTAAGTATGATCAAAATCCCCGTGAAATATCTAAAGCCGCTGGATTACTTTTTTATTTTTCGTCCAACGCTTTTCTTCCCAATCTGGATCATTACTTTATCCGGTCTCGTGGCTGGCCGGTTTTTTAATGGTGATCCGGTCTGGTGGTCATTTCATGTAGATTGGCGTAATCTCCTGGCATTTTTCTTTATTACCCTGACTACCGGAGCAACGTTTATCTTAAATCAACTTCAGGACGTTGAAAGTGATAAGATTAATAAAAAGTTATTTTTAATCTCGGAGCAATATGTTAGGGAAGAAGTTGCTAAGAAGATTGCACTAGTCTCAATTGGAGTATCATTGATTGGTATATTGATTATTATTATTAATCTACTACCCTTGATAGTTATATTATTAATTTTTTGCGGATACCTGTATAATTATCAACCGTTTCAATGGAAGAATAAACCAATCCTCGGAATAGTAGTCAATTATATCGGTGGCTTATGCCTTTTTTTATGTGGCTGGGTGATGGCGAATAATTTCCAATGGTTAGCTCTAAAATATTCGATTCCTTATTTGTTGGCTTGGACTTCTATCGCTATTCTGACTACTATTCCTGACCGGACAGGGGATCAAAATAGTGATAAAGTAACCATTTCAGTTAGACTAAAAAACCGCACGACGACACTGATATCTTTTGGATTTTTAATTATCAGTTTTGGCTTGAGCCTGTATTTTCAAGATCCGATTATATCACTGCCAATATTACTGACAATTCCATTATTTCTCGTCACAATTTATAAGCCGACTATTGCCTGGATACTGCGAACCATTCGCTATCCAATCCTATTCTTAGCGCTGATGCTCTGCTGTGAATTTCCGCTATTTTTTATCGTGATTCTGATTAATTTTTACCTCTGTAAAGTTTATTACGTGTACAGATTCAATTTAAATTATCCGACTTTTCATGTTGAAGAGGAATAAATATGATTAAGATTGACATAGATCGTTGTGATTTATGTGGAACCTGCGTTGGAGTTTGTCCGGTAGATTGTCTGGAATTATCCGAACAGGTTTTAACGGTTAATCAGGGTACTTGTACCGCGTGTGGCAAGTGCGTGATTATTTGTCCAATGGCAGCACTTACGCTTGCTGAAAGTCAGGGATAAAACGATGCAGGATAAATACGACATTATCGTGGTTGGTGGTGGTCCGGCTGGATCTACAGCTGCAAAATGGGCAGCGATGTCGGGAGCTGCGGTGGCACTATTTGAAAAAGATCGTGAGATTGGTATTCCGGTGCGCTGTGCCGAAGCTACTGCAATGGATGATTTAAAAAAATATGTCGAAGTAGATGAAAGCTGGTTTGCGACTATCATTGATCGTGTTCGATTCATTTCGCCCGCTGGTATTCCGGTTGAGGTGAATCTTCCGATAGAGGGTGTTGTTTTAAAAAGGAGAATTTTGGATAACGATTTGGCAATTCAGGCAGCCAGTGAAGGTGCAGAGGTTTTTACTAAAGCTTATGTCCATAGTGTCGAATTTAATCCGGGGGATTATGCAAAAGTTAAGGTAAAACATATTGGAGAAGAAAGGATTGTAAAAGCAAGAATTGTCATTGCAGCCGATGGGGTTGAATCCCGCATTGCTCGTTTTGCCGGAATTCGGACTCAGTATGCTTTAAAAGATGTTGAATCCTGCGTTCAGATTCTGGCAGGCAATATTCAATTACCACCTAATAGAATTGATATATATATATCAGAAAGATGGGCTCCTGGTGGTTATGTATGGGTATTTCCCAAGAGTTCCTGTAGTGCGAATATTGGATTGGGGGTTATTGGGAACAAAATAAAAACTGAGTCACCAATGCAGTTATTAAATAAATTTTTGAGAGAAATTTATCCGGATGTTGCTTCGATTGCCACAGTTGCCGGTGGCGTGCCGGTCGCTTGCTCGCTGAAAACCATTGCCCGGGATGGACTATTGATTGTTGGTGATGCAGCCCGGCAAACGAATCCGGTTTCCGGGGGAGGCATACTTGCGGCATTACATTCAGGCAAGTTGGCTGGTGAAGTTGCGGGTAAAGCTATTCACAAAAATGACCCAACCATTTCGACTTTAAAGGAATATCAGTTAGCTTGGGATAAAACAGTTGGCAAAGAGTATCGCCGATTCTATCGAATCAAAGAGTGGATCCAGACTTTGCCCGATGAATATTTTGATGAAATGGCTAATTTGCTAACGAAGTTAAAACCGGATGAGATAACCCTGTCAAAAATTTTTAAATTAGCAGTCAAGAATAAACCTTCACTTCTTTTCGATGTAATGAGAGTTTTTGCTGGTTATTGAAGATTCAATGAGGGAAATATTTGAAGATTTAGACCTGGTTAAATTTATTGTCCTGGATTTGGAGACAACCGGGTTAAATCCTAATATAGATTCGGTTATTGAATTTTCTGCCGTTCTTTTTGTTAAAGGCAATGTAACGGATCGGTTAACATTCCTCTGTGATCCGGGATTTGAGATTAGCAGTGAAATTGAAACTTTGACCGGAATTAACACCCAGATGGTCAAGGGAGCTGCTCAATTTGAATCTCAAATTCCTGCTGTTCTTGATTTCATCGGTGATTTGCCGTTAGTCGGTCATAATATTGGCTTTGATTTGGCATTTTTAAAATCCTATTTAAAGCGAAATACTAATTACCAGCGGGTACGAATTAAGAATGTTCCTTATGACACCTCACTTTTAGCTCAAGCCTTTTATTTTTACCTCCATAATCATCGTCTCTCGACAGTCGCTGAATATTGTGGTCTGGACACTGAAGGTGCTCATCGGGCTGAATTAGATGCTCTCAATACCGGTAAAATTTTTCTCTGTCTGATTGAAGAGGTTTTAAAATATGATCTGGAGACTCTTCAGACTATCAATATGATTTTGAAAGATACCCATGATCCCAATAAAATGCTTTATCAGAATGCTGCTAAACGGTTATTGCTGCAGAAAAGCATCAAATCAGTGCGAGGATCACAAATTGACTGGCAAGCACCGATTAATATAATCGGTGAACATAATCCTGCCGATAAGGATGTTAAGTATGGTGCGGAAAGGATTCAGCAATATTTTGGGCGCAATAGTATCCTGTCGCAAAAACTGCCAAAGTTTGAACTGCGACCTCAACAGAAGCAGATGGCGAATTTAGTAATGGACTCTCTCATCGAGGGTAGAACAGCGGTTATTGAAGCAGGAACCGGGGTTGGGAAATCCCTAGCCTATTTAATTCCGGCAATTCTCTGGCTTCAAATGAATGCGGCTCAAAAACAGAAAGTAGTGATTGCCTGTAATACCAAGACTCTCCAAGAGCAGCTTTTTTATAAAGAGATACCTTTCGTTATCAAAAACCTTAGCCTAAAGTTTAAATCTGTATTATTAAAAGGGCGGTCCAATTATATCTGCTTGACTCGCTGGAATAACTTTTTAACGGATTTTGGCAATCAAATTCCAATCGCCAACCGTTCGTCCATAATTCCAATTATCATCTGGCTTAAACATACCAAAACCGGCGACATTTCTGAGAACAATGGATTTAAACTAAATAGTAACTATGCTATCTGGAATGAAATCTGTTCTGCTCCGGGTTACTGCACCAGCAACATCTGTCAAAAGTATAATGGTTGCTATCTGGGTCAAGTTCGCTACCATGCCAGTTCGGCTAATGTTTTAGTCGTGAATCATTCCCTGCTTTTATCCGATGCCGCTTCAGAAAATACGGTCTTGCCGGAATATTCGGTACTGGTCATTGATGAGGCTCATAATCTGGAAAAGAATTCCTATAACTATTTTTCAGCTAAAATCAATTTGCCGATTTTAACCGCAATGCTGAATAGTGTTCTTACTCTGTCAACTCCGGAAAGAGGTCTGATTGTCGATCTCAGCCAGTTGATTAGTCAGTATCAAAAAAGTGCCGACATTGCTCCAAATATCCAGAAAATTATTGATCATATCAACGACTTGAAAATTGGTGGGAATCTTTTTTTTAAAACCATTTACAATCATTCTTTAAAAATCCTCCAAAGAAAGAATGGTTTTACTTTAAAAAAACGCTATAAATTTTTCCAAGAAATATTTCCGGATATGACGACCGAAACTAATACTTTCATTTATGAATTGTCCTCGTTTATTAATGGTTTAAAAGAGATCGTTTTAAAAGTTGACGAACTGGTCAGTGATTATCCTAAGGGCTTTGATGATCTTAGGCTCAGGCTGACTAATATTATCAACAGTTTCGAGGAGTACCTGGCAACGTTGAAAGAGGTCACAACCGGGAATAGGGAGGAATTGATCTTCTGGTACGAAATCAATCCACGTAATAATGAAAACGGAGTCGAATTTGCCTTTACTCCGCTGGATATGTCTGAAACAATTTACGAGAAAGTGCTGCTGGGCAAAAATGCGGTTATCCTGACCTCGGCAACTTTACAAATTGCCAACTCCTTCGACTATCTGATTCAACGAACAGGTGTTGGTAAAATTGATCAAAACAAGGTCATTGCTGAATCTGTTGGTTCGCCTTTCAATTACAATAAGCAGATGAAATTTATTACCTTCCACGATTCACCCGGAGAGACGGAGGATGCTAATAAAATTGCGGCAGTTTTATTAGCGCTGGCGCAAACTTTTCATAAAGGTATCCTGGCACTTTTTACCTCTTATAATACGTTGGGCAAAGTTTATCGGCTTCTTCAACCCGAGCTTAGAAATATCGGAGTGACTCTGTTGGCTCAGGGAATGGGAGGGTCGCGTTCTTCGATTTTAGAGCAATTTCGTAAAATGAAGGGTTCTATTCTTCTCGGAACCGATAGTTTTTGGGAAGGTATTGATGTTGTTGGAGATTCACTTGAGGTTTTAGTCATATCCAAATTACCTTTTCCGGTTCCCTCTGAACCAATTATCGAGGCTAATGTAGAAAAGGTTGGTCAATCCGGTGCCAATCCGTTTAATGATTACTATGTGCCCGAAACGATAATCAAATTCCGGCAAGGTATAGGTCGTTTAATCCGTTCAAAAGTGGATCGGGGTGTGGTAATTAATCTGGATGAACGCATTGATCGCAAATCCTATGGGAAATTTTTTAAACAATCGCTGCCGGTTACGGCTCTTTCTGTGACTAACCTCGATGATTTGATAAATATTGTATCGGAGTTTTTTAATAATTGCTAAGACTTTTTTCAGAATCAAGTTATTAAAATTATTGTCAAAATAACCTTAATGAATCTTAATTCTTGGTAAATGTATCCGTTGTTTTTCCGTTGCCTGTCTAGGAAACATTATTTAAATTAATTCCCGTTTTTTGAAGTATTTATAATCGAGATTCAACATTCTGAAATTGAGATTGATAGTTTAAATTAGATTAATTTGATTTTTGTGTATTTTTAAAAATCTGATTTTGGGCGATTAGCTCAGGTGGTTAGAGTACCTGCTTGACATGCAGGGGGTCACTGGTTCAAGTCCAGTATCGCCCACGATTAAATACCTCATTAAGATTAGAGGTCATTTTGACGAACAAGAGAGAAAAGGAAAGTAATTTTGAGCCCAGAACCGCAGATCACAGTGACACTACTCGATGGTACGCAGTTGACTGTAGCCGCCGGCACAACTCCCGGTGACATAGCTAAATCCCTTAGCGATGGGCTTTTTCAGAATTCTCTTGCCGCCAAAGTGAACGGTCAGCTGATTGATTTGTATATTCCCTTAAATCAGGATGCTGAATTAGAGCTAATTACCTATAAGTCTCCAGAAGCCCATGAAATTCTGCTCCATAGTACATCTCATTTGATGGCTCAGGCAGTAAAGCAACTTTACCCAAAGGTAAAGGTCACAATTGGACCAGCAATCGAGAATCGGTTCTATTATGATTTTGATGCCGATCCACCTTTTACTGATGAGGATCTTGAAAAGATCGAAGAACAGATGCGGCAGCTGGTGGAACAGGATATACCTATCCGACGTCAGGAGTTTAAACGGGCAGAGCTCACTCGCCGGTTTTCTGAAATGGGAGAGAACTATAAGGTTGAAATTATCGAATCAATTCCTCCCGATGAGATTCTTTCGGTCTATACTCAGGGTGATTTTAGCGATCTCTGCCGGGGACCGCATGTGCCATCAACCGGCAAGATCAAGGCGTTTAAGTTGCTCAATACGGCTGGTGCTTATTGGCGGGGTGACTCGCGCAATAAGATGCTTACCCGGATCTATGGCACTTCGTTTTCCTCTGCCAAAGAATTAAAAAAATATTTGGACTATTTGGTTGAAGCTAAACGTCGGGATCACCGTAAGATTGGCAAAGCTCTGGAGTTGTTTGATATTAACGAGCAGGTAGGACCTGGTTTAGTTATCTGGTATCCCAAAGGTGCTACCCTTTTAAAGACCATTACCGATTATTGGATTGAGGAGCATCTAAAGCGTGACTATCAATTAGTTCAAACTCCCCATATCGGGCGCGCCAATCTGTGGCAAACCAGCGGACACTTGGGATTCTATCGTGAATTCATGTTTGATTCGATGAAGGTTGAGGGGGATGAATATTATATCAAGCCGATGAATTGTCCCTTTCACATTCAGATTTATAAATCCAAGACCCGCAGCTATCGGGATTTACCTATCCGTTATGCCGAACTGGGAACGGTCTATCGCTATGAATTATCCGGAGTTCTGCATGGCTTAATGCGGGTACGGGGTTTTACTCAGGATGATGCCCACATTATCTGCACTCCGGAACAATTGGATGATGAGATAGAAAAATTAGTTCAGTTTTCCTTTGATTTTATTCAATCCTTCGGTTTTCGGGAATTTGACGTATACGTTGCCACTATACCAAAAGAAAAGTATGTTGGCAGCGTGGCAATGTGGGAAGAGGCTACTGTTGCATTGAAAAAGGCACTTGAAAAATTAAATGTGCACTATGAACTGGATGTGGGTGGCGGTGCTTTTTATGGTCCTAAAATTGACATAAAAATCAGGGATGCTCTGGGCCGCAGCTGGCAGTGTACCACTATCCAATTCGATTTTAATCTTTCGGAACGTTTTGATATGGAGTATATTTCCAGTGCTAATGAGAAGAAGCGTCCTTACATGATTCACCGGGCTATAATGGGATCGCTGGAACGGTTTGTGGGAGTTTTAATTGAAAATACCGTGGGTGATTTTCCGCTCTGGTTAGCACCCATTCAGGCAATTGTTATTCCAATCTCAGAAAAACAGAACGAAATCGCTCAGGATTTTTTCAATCTACTTAAAAGCCAAAAACTACGAGTTGAATTAAATAATAAAAGTGATACGATGGGTGCTAAAATTCGGGAAGCCGAGTTAATGAAAATCCCTTATATGTTCATTATTGGTGAAAGAGAAGCCCAGAATAAGACCGTTTCAATTAGGCAACGAATCAGTGGGCAGAAAGGTACAGTATCATGGGAGGAAGCGCTTAATCAATTACTGGAGTCAATTAATAACAACAGAGGAGAGTAAATCATAGACAAAAAGCTACGTATCAATGAGCAAATCAGAGCCACATCAGTTCGGCTGATTAGCCCTGATGGAAAACAAATTGGGATCGTACCGCTAAAAGAAGCTTTTCGAAATGCCGAAGAATATAATTTGGATCTTGTGGAAATTTCGCCAACTGCCAATCCGCCAGTCTGCAAGATCATGGATTATGGTAAATTCAGATACAAACAACAAATGAAGGACCGTGAGAGTAAAAAAAAGCAACATGTGGTAAAAATCAAAGAGGTTCGCTTTCGACCACGGATTGGTGAGCATGACTTGAATATGAAAATTGACCATATTCGAAAATTTTTAGCAGATGGTTTTAAGGTCAAAGTAACCCTGATGTTTCGGGGTAGAGAACTTGCTCATCAGGAGGCCGGAGTTGAACTGGTTAATAAAATTATCGAGAAAGTATCAGATATTGCTACGGTTGATAAAGCCCTTGCTGCTGAAGGGCGAACAATTGTCACTTATCTGACTTCAAAATAGGAGATTAGAGAACACTATGCCAAAAATGAAAACGAGAAAATCCGCAGCAAAACGATTTAAACTGACAGGCACCGGTAAAATTAAACGCAATAAAGCCTATTTTTCGCATATCTTGACGAAAAAGTCGTCTAAACGCAAACGGAATTTAGGTCAGCCGGGAATCATATCCTCTGCGGATAAAGGCCGAATTAAAAGGATGATTCTTAATTAGGAGTTGAATTATGCCTAGAGCAAATAGTCCAGTACCTCATCATAGAAAGCATCGTAAAATTGTCAAAATGGCTAAGGGCTATCGTGCATCGCGTAGTAAACTTTACGTTAACGCCAAAGATGCAGTTGAAAAAGCTCTCCAGTATGCTTATCGTGACCGGCGCGCCAAGAAACGCAGTTTTCGCGGTCTGTGGATAGCTCGCATTAATGCTGCCGTCCGACCGTACAACCTTTCATATAATGAATTTATTCACGGACTCAAGGTTAAGGGAGTGATGCTTGATCGCAAATCCTTAGCCGAAATTGCCATCAAAGATCCCCAGGGATTTTCCAAATTGGTTGAAATGGCAAAGGCTTAGGCCATGAACCTCTTAGAACGCATCCAAGAGGTTCGCAATAGTCTACAAGCAGACCTAGCGAAAGTTCGCCTGGATTTACAATCTGTCGAAGATCTCCGATTAAAATATTCGGGAAAGAAAGGAATTATTCCGGCACTCTTCCAGGAGTTCGGCTCGCTTGCTCCTGAACTTAAGCGGGATGTCGGCAAGCAACTTAACGAATTGAAGAGGGAAGCTGAAGAGGCAGTTCAGCAACTCGAAGCTCGCCTGCTTGAATCGCAAAAGCAGAGTGAAGAATTTGATCCCACTCTTCCGGGAATGCTTTTTAATCGCGGACATCTACATCCGGTTACTCAGACGATGAACCGGATTTGTGAAATCTTTCGTGGTATGGGTTTTGGGATTGAGTTTGGACCTGAAGTAGAAACCGATTTCAATAACTTTCGGGCTTTGAATTTTCCCGATAATCATCCCGCCAGGGATATGCAAGATACCTTTTTTATTGAAGATGAAATTTTATTGAGAACCCATACTTCGCCGGTTCAGATCCGCACCATGATGAAACGTAAGCCACCAATCCGTATCCTGGCTCCTGGAAGAGTCTATCGGAATGAGGCTATCAATCCCCGCAGCTACTGTGTGTTTCATCAAGTGGAAGGTCTTTATGTAGACGAGGGAGTGACCTTTGCCGAAATGAAAGCGACGATCGAAATCTTTGTTAAAAAGTTCTATGGGGAGAATGTCAATTCGCGATTTCGCCCTAGTTTTTTCCCGTTTACCGAGCCCAGCGCCGAAGTTGACATTTCCTGTATTATCTGCGGTGGCCGGGGATGCCGCCTCTGCAAACAAACCGGCTGGTTGGAGATTATGGGTTGTGGAATGGTTGATCCCAATGTATTTATTGCATGCGGGATTGATCCCGAAAAATATACCGGTTATGCCTTTGGGATGGGACCGGATCGAATTGCCATGTTGAAATATGGAATTCATGATATTCGCTTGCTTTTCGAGGGAGATATCCGCTTTCTGAAACAATTTTAATAATCTATTCTAAAGAAACAGATTGATAAATAACAAATGATTGTCAATACTAAATGGTTAGCCCAATATACGGAAATTCCTTTTAATGCGAAGGAGTTAGTTGAAAAATTAACCTATCTTGGTCTGGAAAGTACGCTTATCAATAATCCAGTTAATGGCGTTAGTGGTGTCATTATTGCCCAAATTGAAGAGATTTTTCCTCATCCCCACGCCGATCGTCTCAATATTTGTCGAATTTTTACTGGCTCTGAGAGATTGGAAGTTGTTTGCGGAGCACCCAATATTGATGTCGGTCAGAAAGTGCCGTTAGCCAGAATTGGTACTACTTTACCGAACGGAATGACTTTAAAACCGGTTAAAATCCGGGGCGTAGCCTCTGCCGGAATGTTGTGTGCTGAGGATGAACTGGGATTATCTGCTGATCATTCTGGAATCATGATTTTAGGAGCAGATGCTCCCCTTGGAATCGAACTGAAAGAGTATTTAAATGACAAGTGTGCCAGCATTGATATTGATCTAACTCCTAACCGACCGGATTGTGCCTCGCATATTGGCGTTGCTCGCGAAATTACCTTGTTGACCGGTGGAAAATTAGGTATTCCAGAAGTAAAGATTATGGAATCCGATGCAGCTGTCCAGGATTATATTGAAATAGAGATCGTCAATAAAGTCGGTTGTCCCCGCTATGCCGCACGAGTTGTTCAAGGGGTAAAAATTGGACCGTCACCTGGCTGGTTAGTGGATTATCTGACTAGTGTGGGTTTGCGTTCGATTAATAATGTGGTAGATGCGGCAAACTTTGTTTTACTAGAAACCGGCCATCCATTGCACACTTTTGATTATCATCGAATTGAGGGCAAGAAAATTATTGTTCGCAGTGCTCGAGACGGTGAAGAGGTTGTAACTTTGGATGGGATCAAGCGGGAGTTATCCTCGGATGTTTTGTTGATCTGCGATGCAAGCAAACCGGTGGCAATCGCCGGAATCATGGGATTGGAAAATTCGGAGATTACCGATAATACAACTGACATTCTAATTGAGAGTGCTTATTTTGATCCTGTAACTATCCGCAAAGGTTCAAAAAAACTCGGTCTGCAAACTGAAGCCTCCTACCGCTTTGAACGGGGAGCTGATCCGGAGGGAGCAATCTATGCTTTGAATCGTATCGCTGATTTGATTGCCCAATTAGCTGGTGGATCGGTTTGCAAGGGGATTAGGGATTGTTATCCTCGCCCAATCCATCAACCGGAAATCAGTGTCAGGTTTCAGCGAGTCGATGCATTATCAGGAATTGTTGTTGACCCTGACTGGATCGTCGAAAAATTTAGTCAGTTGGGGTGTCAGATAATTACCCGTTCGGATCAGTCAGTTACTTTGAAGGTTCCGAGCTGGCGTCCTGACCTGGAACGGGAAGTGGACCTAATCGAGGAGGTAGTGCGGATTTACGGCATGCACCTGATTCCGAATGCCGGAGTGATACGAATTCAGCCAGGAGTCGAAAGTACCGACGATTTTGATCTGGTTGAAAAATTACGCCTGATGCTGGCTACCTATGGTTTATTTGAGGTGATGAATAATTCACTTGTCAATGAAGAACAGACCCGGTTTGGCATTCAAAATTATCGAGCGGTTAAAATCAAGAATCCCTTGAATCAGGAATTAGCTTATCTGCGGACTTCCTTAATTCCCGGTCTTCTGCAGACTACTAAACGCAATATTTCCAGGCAAAACTTTGATTTACCGCTTTTTGAATTGGGTTTTGTCCAGCATTATAATCAATCTTCTGAAACGCATGCGGATGAATATCAAAAATTTGCAGTGCTATTAACCGGTTTTATCGAAGACCGGTACTGGGGTTATGAGCGACGGCAGGCAGATATTTATATTCTCAAAGGAATCATTCAAGAAATTTGTAATGCTTTTGGAATAAAAGAAGTCGAGTTTAAAGTCGCGGAGCATGAGCATTTTGAAAATCTAATAATTGTGCAGGTCCACGACCGCCAGCTGGCATATCTCGGTAAACTGAGTCGTAATTATTTACAAAGGGTGGGAGATATAGAAATCCCGGTCTTTGTTTTGGAAGGTGACATTACCACTCTCAAAGAATTTATGACACCTCATCCTCCGTATCATGAAATACCGATTTACCCCAGCATTCAGCGTGATATTTCGCTCTTGGTAAGCAGTCAGGTAAAGGTCGGAGAAATAGAGCAATTGATCCGGGAAAATGGGGGTGAATACCTCCGGGAAGTTATTTTCTACGACCTCTATCAAGGAAAAAATATTGACAAAGGTCAAAAAAGTGTTACATTTAATTTAGTATTTCAGGCTGAAGACAGGACTCTACAAGATATGGAAATTGATCAAAGAATGAAAATCATCTACCAGACCCTGCAGAGTCAACTGGATGCTAAACTAAGATAATAAGGAATTTTATGGACCTGGCAAATTTGAATTTGCTTGAAGAGAGATTAAGAAATTTGCTGGCGTTCGTAACCACACTTCAAGAGGAGAATAGAAAAATAAAAACAGAGCTAATCGAAGGAACATCTCTGGAAAAAATGTTAGATCAAAAAAAAAGACAGCAGCTCAGGACAAAAATCGAAGGGCTGCTGGAACTTTTAAAGGATTTTTAACCTTTCGGTCAATTTAACCGGGAGTAATGTTATTAAATAGCTAAGAAAAGATGGAAGAACAAAACGACAGTTTAGTGCGCGTCACAATATATGGCCAGGAATATACCGTAAAAGCCAAAGCGGAGCCATCTTATATTGTCAGTGTCGCAAATTATGTCAATGAAAAAATGGAAGAGGTTGAAAATTCATTGACAACTGTTCAATCACCTTTACGAGTTGCCATATTGGCTGCCATGAATATCACTGATGAACTTTTCACCAGCCGTAAAGAAAAAGATGAATTGATTAATCAAGTTGATGAGAAGACGATGTTTTTAGTTGATCTCATTGACGACAAGCTGAGCGAAGAAAAGTAAACCATCTTTTATAAAGCATAAAATATCCTCCTATTTTCCCGGTTAAATCTAGACCACTGAAAACAGTTGGAAAGCGAAGCTTTTTAAAATTAGGAGTTGATATGTCAGTAATACACGTGATTGTTGCTCTTGTTGCCGTAGCAATTGGCGCTGCTGTAAGTCTGCTTTTTTACATTCAGAGATTAAAAAGAACTCAATCGACCATTTCTCAGATAGTTCTGAATGCTAAAAAAGAGGCTGAAGAAATTCTGCGGGAAAGCCGGCTGGAAGCAAAAGATGAGGCAATCCAGATCAAACATCGGGCTGAGGATGAATCCCACAACAAACTGCGCGAGATTCGTGAGATCGAGAAAAAGTTGGTCAAACGTGAATTCTACCTCGAACGTAAAATGGAGTTTGCCGATAAGAAAACTGAAGAACTGGATAAAAGAGAAAACGAATTAAAATCATATCAAGGTCAGCTCAATAAAAAGGAGTTGGAAATTCAGGGCATAATTGAAAAGCAGACCGAACGGCTGGAACGAATAGCTGGTATGACCCGTAAAGAAGCTTTAGATAATTTAATGAACAGTTTGGTGGAAAAGGCTAAGGTTGGGATTGCGAAAAAGGTCAAGGAAATCCGCGATACGGCAATTGCTGAGGCAAATCGGGAATCGAAAAATATCATCGTTTCGGCAATTCAGCGCTCGGCTGCTGACCATACTGCCGAGACAACGGTATCAGTAGTCAATTTGCCCAACGATAATATGAAAGGTCGAATTATCGGACGAGAAGGACGCAATATCCGTCATTTTGAGTCATTGACGGGAGTTGAAATTATTGTAGATGATACCCCGGAAGCGGTAGTACTTTCTGGCTTTGATCCAATCCGGCGGGAAATCGCCCGGATTGCCTTAGAGAAACTGGTACAAGACGGACGGATTCATCCGGCTCGTATCGAGGAAATAATCAAGAAGGCAACCCAGGAGGTTGAAGAATCAATTATCCGGGCAGCCGAAGAGGCGATTGATGAGGTTAACTTGCCTCAATTTCCACCAGAATTAATGAAAATTTTAGGTAAACTCAAGTACCGTACTTCCTATGGTCAGAATGTTCTAAAGCATTCGATCGAAGTTGCCTGGCTTTCCGGATTGATGGCGGCCGAACTGGGGATAAATGGTGAAATTGCTAAAAGAGCCGGATTACTGCACGATATTGGTAAAGCAGTTGACCGGAATGTAACCGGAACCCACGCCCTGATCGGAGTTGATATTGCCAAGAAATTCAAGGAAAATGAAATTGTCATCAATGCTATCGGATCGCATCACGAAGAGATCGAGATGACTCATCCGATTTCAGTGATTGTTCAGGCCGCCGATCAGATCAGTGGTTCTCGGCGTGGTGCCCGGGGTGATACTTTGGAAAGTTATATCCAGCGCCTGGCGAAGTTGGAAGAAATCGCCAACTCCTTTGACGGCGTGTCCAAAACCTATGCAATTCAAGCCGGGCGGGAAGTGCGTGTCATCGTCGAAAATGAAATCGTTGGCGATATGGACGCCGATAATTTGGCTGAAGAAATTGCGGCCAAAATCCAGAGTGACTTGAATTATCCCGGTCAGATTAAGGTAGTTGTTGTGCGTGAACATCGTAGTGTAAGTTATGCCAAATGAGTGAACCGATTATCATTGATGGCGTTGCTATTTCGCAGCAAGTGCTGGAATCTTTGCAGCCGAGAATTCAAAAATTAAAAAGCAGAGGTATATTACCTGGATTGGCTGTAGTATTAGTTGGAGATGATCCCTCCTCGCAATCTTATGTGAGGATGAAAACCAAAACTTTCGCGAAATATGAACTTTTTTCGGAGACTTTTTATCTGCCAGAGAACAGCGACTTGGATAGCGTGCTAAAAATTGTTAAGGACTTAAATTCCAGACCGGAATTTAACGGTATTCTTGTGCAATTGCCCCTGCCGACGCATCTGGATGAAATGCAGGTCATTCTCGCCATTGATCCAGATAAAGATGCCGATGGGATTCATCCTTTAAATCTGGGAAAAATGGTTCTGGGAGTCAAAGGTCCGCTCCCATGTACCCCGCATGGCATTCTAATGCTGTTGAAATATTCAAATATTAATCCCAAAGGCAAACATGTAGTGGTCATTGGTCGAAGTAATATTGTCGGGAAACCGATTGCAAATCTGCTAATGCAAAAGTGTGAGTTGGGTGATGCTACGGTAACGGTTTGTCATTCGCGAACTCAGAATTTAGCAGCAATAGCCCGACAGGCTGATATTTTAATTGCGGCCCTGGGAAAGCCTGAATTTATTGATCATACCTTTGTCAAAGAGGGTGCCGTTGTTATTGATGTCGGCATCAGTCGGGTGGAGGATTCGACTACCCCAAAAGGTTATCGGCTTGTTGGCGACGTCAATTTTGATGATGTCAGGGATTTGGTTTCGGCAATTACCCCGGTTCCGGGTGGAGTCGGTCCGATGACCAGGGCAATGTTAGTTGCCAACACGCTCTATCTCGCTGAGAATTCAGTTTAATACCTAATAAGGAGAAATTATGAAGGTAGTGGAAGTTTTACGTCGTTGTGAGCTTTGTAGTGGGTTGACCGATCCAGAAGTCGAGAGTCTAGCCGCTCTCTTTCATACCAAGCATGCCAGACAGAATGAGGTACTGCTTAAAGAGGGGGATAAATCCAACCAGTTATATATTGTCAGTCGGGGCAGGGTAGCGGTTCTGGTTTATTCAAGTATTTCGCCTGGTGAACGGGAAAAAATTGCCACTCTCCACGATTATGATATTTATGGTGAATTTGCCCTGATGGATGGATTTGCCAGATCTGCATCAATTGTTGCGGAAGAAGATTCCGATTTCATCTATACTGAATATCTCGACTTTCATCGCTTTCTGGAAAAAAATGAACATACCGGTTTTGTCGTAATGCGCAACCTAGCGAAAATTTTGACTGCAAAACTGCGTAAAACAAATCTTGAAATTCGCAACGGGACCCACTTTAATATCTCAAAATGAATTTTCTTGAATTAATTAAAACCCGGCGTTCCATCCGCCAATTTCAGCAGGATTATATCCCTGAAGAAAATTTAATTGATTGTATTGACGTTGCTCGTTTGGCTCCCTCAGCCATGAATCTGCAATCATTGGAATATTTACTCGTAACGGATAAATCTCAGATGGCGGCGATCTTCCCACTACTGAAATGGGCAGGCTATATTCGACCACATGGAAATCCTAAAGCAAATCATCATCCTATGGCTTACCTGATTGTATTGATCAATCAGCAGATTGGCAAACAATGGTCGGCTTACGATATTGGGGCTGCGGTCGAAAATTTTATATTAGCTGCCTGGTCTAAAAGGATCGGCAGTTGCTGGCTGGCATCAATCGAACGGGATGCGATCAGAAAAATATATCAAATTCCTGAGAATTATTTAATTGATTCGATAGTGGCTCTGGGTTATCCAGCTGAAAAGCCAGTCATCGAGCAAATCGAACATGATATTAAATATTGGAAAGATAATCAGGAACAATTACATGTTCCCAAACGTTCCCTGGAGAAAATTCTGCATCTGAATAAATTTTAAGTTATAAAGGTAATCTCATGTACCCTGAATTACTGCACATCGGTCCGCTGACAATATATACCTATGGTCTGATGATGGCGACGGCTTTTCTGGTCTGTTATTTAATTTTGAAGCTGGAAATTACCAAAAGGGGTGACAATCCGGATATTGCCAGCA
Organism: uncultured bacterium; assembly: GCA_964546145.1. Classification (GTDB taxonomy): domain Bacteria; phylum Fidelibacterota; class UBA2242; order UBA2242; family UBA2242; genus CAZAKO01. The sequence goes on along the minus strand of CAZJIU010000017.1, from coordinate 12,962 downwards.
ATATTGTATTTTGGGCAGCGATAGGAGGGATTCTCGGGGCAAAGATCCTCTATTTAATTGAATATATCCGGGATGTTATTGAGGATCCCGTAGGCATGATTTTTTCCGGTGCAGGACTGGTCTTCCATGGGGGATTAATTGGAGGAACTTTAGCTGTTGTTCTGGTAATCCGAAAAGCGAAGAAGTCGGTTGGCGAATATGCCGATTTCATCGGACCAGTTTTACTAATCGGACAGGGTATTGGTCGGATCGGTTGTTTTTTTGCCGGCTGTTGCCATGGCGTGAAATGTGATCTTCCCTGGGGAATTGTATTTCCGTATGCCTCACCGCCGGCAAATTATCCTGTTCATCCAACTCAGCTGTATGAAACAATTATCAATTTTTCGTTATTTTTTTTACTGGTGAAGGTAATTCGTCCGAAAATGACCAGAGTAGGGATGACCTTTGCGATCTACTTAATGCTAGCGGGCACGGAAAGATTTTTACTTGAATTTATTCGGGTAAATCCAAAAGTAGCGTTGGGACTCAGCAGTGCTCAATATACTTCGATCGCCTTGATCATTGTTGGTTTAATCATTGCACTCTTTTTCACCAAAGCGAAAAATGTTAAACTCAACAAAAAAAAAGGAAGACCAAATAATTATAATAGTCAACGTTAGTTAATAGAGATTGCTGCGATTATCAATGATTGTAGCGTCTTCTTTTAACTCTGTGACCCAGGTATTGTAAAAGCTGGATTTTGCCCGCCGCATTAACCGGTCACGAATCAATTCTTTCTCGACGCGGTAATCACTCTGGTCAATTTCACCTACGTCAATAAGCTTAATAATAAGATATTGGTTACCGATTCTGACCGGTGGTGAAATCTGATCTTTCTTTAAAGCCAGAATAGTACCGACAATAGCGTCGGAACGGCTCAATCCTTTTAAAGGGGTATTTAAAAAAACTTTTTCGTGTAGTTCATAGAGAATCTTGGGATTTTTTTCTGCCATGACTTTAAGTGATTGGGATTCGTCTAGTTCATTGCGCATTTTCTTGGCGATCATACTCAAATTTTCAGTTCGTTTTTCGTTGAGAAGGATAGCCCGGATTGACTCCTTGACTTCTTCTAACGAGATGTAGGATTCGGGATTGATTTTGGTAAGTTTAAAGATAGCATAACCATTTTCGCTATTTAGTAATTCGGAAATACTGCCGACAGGCTGATTACCAAAGGCAAATTTAATTGCACGGGGGAAAGCACCCAATCCTGGAATGTACTGACTATTTTGGTTTAAGCGACCGGTATTTTTAATTTGCAGCTGATGGCTGTCAGCTGCCGCTTCGAATCCGAAATCATTGGCATCAAAGGCAAAGAGGCTGGATTTTGAACGGATCGCCTCTATGGTCTCAGGTCCGGTTTTAATTTTTAATAAAATATGTCGGGCTTTGATCTGTGCCTGATTATCCTGGGTGCGTTTATCCTCGACTAAAATTAAATGATACCCAAATTGAGTCAAGACAGGGTCAGAAATTTGACCCTTGCGCAAAGCGAAGGCAGCCTTACTAAACGGTTCAACCATTGCATGCCGATCAAACCAACCCAGGTCTCCGCCATTATTTTTACCACTGGGATCCTCAGTGTATTCGGTTGCGACTGTTTCGAAGGATTCACCATCTTCGATCCGCTGCTTTAAGCTAAGTGCTAAATCGTATTGGGCTAAGGTATCACTGACAGAAGGTTTTAAGTCAAAGTAAATATATTCCATCTCGCGGGTTTCCGGAACGAAGTACTCCTTTTTATGTTCGTTGTAGTAATCGGTGATATCTTCGAAGGGAATTTCAACTGAATCCGAAGCGACGATCGAAAAGGGGAAAAAGAGGGTTTCCAAAATGTAAGGCACTTTTGTCTTTAGGTATTCATTGTAGACTTCGCCATCGGTAATGATTGGCAGGTTATTAATTAAGTTGTGAATTTTCTGAAATGGAAGGTATCCTTTTAAATATTGTTCAACGCCAATCCATTCGTCGCCCTGCGGTCTGGTGAGAGCTTGCAGATATTTATTACGATCAAATTGCCCATCAGTTTGAAAAGCCTCTTGATTGGTTAATATATCGGGGGGATATTCCATTAGGTATTCGTAAATCTCCCAATTTGTAGCTTCCAGACCAAGACGCTTGATTTCTTTACCAACTAAAATTTCATTAATATAGGATTCCCAGATTTGATCGGAGATGCGTTGGACGACATCATCGGTAATCTCCTGACCTTCTTCTCTTAACCGGTCAAGTTCCGATTGAACTAACCGAGAGTAATGCAAAGCGTCAAATTGTTCGCCATCGACTGCACCGGCTTTACCCTGGAGTTTATTCTTGGATGAAAAAATATCAAGTACATTAGCCCCACCAACTAATCCACCGATGGTTAAACTCAGTACAAACAGGATTAATAGAGCCCACAGGATGATATGAGTATTGTCGCGCATTCGTTGCATGACTGGCATAGCTGTTATAAACCTCCAAATTTCCAATTTGCCCGCTATTTAGCGGACGCTAAATATACAGATAATTGAAGGTTCAGACAAACGTAAAAGTGAGAAAAACTCCAACAATCTGGGCGCTATTTATATTATATTTAGGATGTGAAAATTCGATTATTTGGATACCTCAAGATGTTTGCTTATTTGAATATTGCAGGCTATATACTATTGATAAATCCAAAATAAATCCTTGAATCCAATGATTCAGGTGTTGAACTTATCAGCGCGATAAAAGTGAATGTTAAGGAGTCATTGATGTCCAACAACCAATACGATCTTATAGTAATCGGAGCGGGACCGGGCGGCTATGTTGCAGCGATTAGGGCTGCCCAACTGGGTTTAAGGGTACTTGTCATTGAAAAAGATAGTCCCGGTGGTGTTTGTCTTAATTGGGGTTGTATCCCTTCGAAATCGCTGATTAATCAGGCCCAGAAATTTTCTTACCGAGAAGATTTAAAGAAGATAGGTTTGCAAATCGATGAGACTAATTTTGATTATGCCCAAGTTCAGAAGAAATCCCGCTTGGCAGCGACGAGATTGTCCAAAGGAGTAGAATTTCTATTTAAAAAGAACAATGTTGAATTAGTCAAAGGAACGGCGAAAATTGCAGGTCCAGATACAGTGATTGTTGATGATGGAAGAGAATTTTCTGCGGCAAATATCCTGATTGCGACTGGCTCGCGACCGCGTGAGATTGAAGGTTTCAAATTTGATGAGGAGACGATTTTATCATCAACCGGAGCATTGAGTCTGGAGAAATTACCCAAAAGTTTACTGATTCTCGGTGCTGGGGCAATCGGGGTGGAATTTGCCTACATTTTTAACACCTTTGGAGTTGAAGTTCATTTGGTTGAGATGATGAAACGGATTTTACCACTGGAAGATACCGAATCGACTGAATTGTTAGATAGGATTTTCAAACGTCGGAAGATTAATATATATACAGGTACAATTGCTACTCACTGCCAAAAATCTGATAGTGGCTATACCGTATTTCTTCGTGAGGGAAATAGCGAGAAATCTTTGATAGTCGAGAAAATTTTGGTCGCTGTTGGGCGAATCCCTAATTCAGAAGACCTTGGATTGGAGCAACTGGGGATAAAGACCGATAGAGGATTCATTAAGGTCGGAGATCATTATCAAGCCAGTGTTCCATCAATCTTTGCGATAGGTGATGTTGTCAATACACCGCTCCTGGCTCATGTGGCTTCTAAGGAAGGTGAGATTGTAGCAGAATATCTCGCCGGTAGTCAGCCAGAACCGGGAGTTGATCCGCTGCTGATTCCCAATGCAGTTTACTGTGAACCACAGGTTGCCAGTTTTGGTTGGACCGAGGACAAATTAATAGAGCAGAAAATTAGCTTTAAAAAATATGTTTTTCCTTATCGGGGTGCGGGAAAATCTATAGCAATAGATGAGCCCGAGGGATTTGTTAAGTTACTTTATGATTCCGATAATAAAGAGATTCTCGGTGCTCATCTCGTTGGTTGGGATGCTACTGAACTGATCCATGAGCTGCTGCTTGCCCGGAAATCGAAATTATTGCCAAAGGATATTGCATCTATGATTCATGCTCACCCGACTTTGGCAGAAGCCGTAATGGAAGCAGCCCGCGGCGTCGAAGGTTGGGCAATTCATGTTTAAAAATTTGGAATAAACACTGATTGAGTGTTTCCGATCTTCGTAGTATATTTCAGTCGTGATTATTAAAGGAAATTCGAAATGAAAATTTTAGTGACGGGTGCGGCAGGTTATATTGGTAGCCATACTTGTGTTGAACTGCTGGAAAATAATATTGAAGTTGTTGGTATAGATAATTTCTCAAATAGTTGTCAGGAATCACTCAGAAGAGTTCAGGAGATTACCAACAAGTCGCTAATATTTCATCGGATTGACACATTAGATCGGATCAGACTCTATGAGATATTCGATACTTATCAGTTTGATGCTGTAATCCACTTTGCCGGTTTAAAAGCAGTGGGAGAGTCGGTCAAAATTCCTCTGAAATATTATCATAACAATCTTACTGGAACAGTTAATCTCTGTGAAGTAATGTCAAAATATAATGTCCGAACGATAATATTTAGTTCTTCAGCGACCGTTTATGGCGAACCGCATAAAGTCCCGATTACTGAAGATTTTCCAACTACGGCAGTCAATCCTTATGGCCGGACCAAGTTGTTTATCGAGGAAATTCTGAAGGATTTATATGCCTCCGACAACCGGTGGAACATAATTCTTTTACGTTATTTTAATCCCGTCGGGGCTCATGTAAGTGGACGAATCGGTGAAGATCCCAAAGGCATCCCCAATAATCTGATGCCTTACATTAGCCGGGTGGCAGTAGGGCAACTGGATGAACTTCCCGTTTTCGGTAATGACTATCCTACACCGGATGGAACCGGAATCCGCGATTATATTCATGTCATGGATTTGGCAGCGGGACATGTTAATGCACTCCAAAAACTGATCGGGAAAAGCAGTGTGCACATTTATAATCTTGGGACCGGACAAGGATATAGCGTTTTGGAAATGATTGCTGCTTTCGAAAAGGCGAGTGGTAGAAAAATAAAATACAGAATTACCGCTCGCCGACCAGGTGATATTGCGATATGTTATGCAGATGCTACAAAAGCTCAGCAAGAATTAAGTTGGAAAGCCCAACGCGGAATAGAGGAAATGTGCACCGACACGTGGCGCTGGCAATCAATAAATCCGTCGGGAATGCAGTCAAATTGATTCAGGATGCTACTGTTCGGGGAACGCTTAGTATCAATTGGACAAAAATCTGTGAATATTCTTAGAAATATCAAACATTTTATCCTCGATATGGATGGTACTACCTATCGAGGATCAGAAATATTCAAACATACTATAGAATTCGTCTATACATTAAAAGGTCTCGGGATTGGATATACTTTCTTAACTAACAATTCCTCATGTAGTACGGCTGAATATCTGGACAAATTACGGGGAATGGGATTAGCGGTTAAGGAAGACCAGATCTATACTTCCAGCCTGGCAACCATTGATTATTTAAAATCCGAACATCCCGAAGTAGAGAAGCTATATATCTTAGGAACCGATGTACTAAAAATGGAATTCCAGGTGGCAGGATATGAAATAATGGGTGAAGATATAGCCCAAAATCCTGATGCAGTTATTGTCGGATTCGATACGACCTTAACATTTGAAAAGCTATGTCGTGCTGGTTACTGGATACAGAAAAATATTTTATATATTGCGACTCATCCCGATCGGGTTTGTCCAACAAATCAACCTACGTTGTTGCTGGATTGCGGGGCAATCTGCGCGGCATTAAGAGAAGCTACCGGTCGTTCTCCAGATATAATTTTGGGTAAACCAAATCAGGTAATAATCGAGGGGATTATCAAGCGTAATAGGATTGATAAGTCAGAATTAGCAATGATAGGCGATAGATTGTACACTGATATGGAGATGGCTCGCCAGGCGGGGATTATGGGAATTTTAGTTTTAACTGGCGAGACGAAGCGAGAGGATTTGGCGGATTATCCAAATCCTCCCGACCTGATTGTAGATGACTTATCAGATTTAAAGAAATTCTTGCTTCAAAATTGCTTATAAATCGAATTCAGATAAAGCAGTATTAGATAAATATATCCACTTAAAACGAACGTGAATTACCTCTCTTTTTCCATAAAGGGATATCGGAAATCTTTTGGCGGAATAAAGTTTTCTTTGATTGCTCGGGGCGAAACCCAGCGTAAAAGATTGATCATGCTGCCAGCCTTATCGTTTGTTCCGGAAGCTCGATTGCCTCCAAATGGCTGCTGACCAACAACTGCGCCAGTTGGTTTATCATTGATATAAAAATTACCGGCGGCGTGGAGTAACTTCTGGGATGCTAGCATAATTGCCTGCCGATTAATGGCAAAGATGGAACCAGTTAAAGCATAGGGTGAAGTTTGATCGCAAAGTTCCAAAGTCTCCTCATATTTTGAATCATCGTACACGTAAATAGTCAATACCGGACCAAAAATTTCTACCTCCATTGTTTTGAAATGAGGATCGTTTGTCAGGATTACAGTCGGTTCGATAAAATAACCAACAAAGTCGTCGTGTTTACCACCAACAATAATCTCTGCTTCTTTGGAATTGCGGACAAATTCAAAATAGGAAATTATGTTATTAAAGGCGGGACGATCAATTACTGCATTGCAAAAATTTTCAAAATCGGCGACATCGCCCATTTTAATGCTCTTAATCGAGTTAAGCATTTTATCCTTCAAAGCAGACCAGATTGATTTTGGGATATAGGCGCGGGATACGGCGGAGCATTTTTGCCCCTGATATTCAAAAGCGCCGCGAATTAATGCAGTATTCAGCTCGTCCAGATCAGCGCTATTATGAGCGAAAATAAAATCCTTTCCGCCGGTTTCGCCGACTATTCTGGGATAAGACCGATAGGACGCAATCTGCTCGCCAATTGTTTTCCACATGCTCTGAAATACTTTTGTACTGCCGGTAAAATGAATTCCTGCCAAAAGTGAATTGGATAAAACCTGAGGTCCGATTTCTTGTCCATTGCCTGGAATAAAATTGATAACTCCTGGAGGTAATCCCGCTTCTTCGAGCAGCTTTATTATATGATAGGCGGAAAATACTGCTGATGAGGCTGGTTTCCAGAGTACCGTATTACCCATCATCGCTGGTGCTGTCGGTAAATTCCCGGCGATGGAAGTAAAATTAAAAGGTGTTACGGCGAAAATAAAGCCTTCCAGAGCACGCTGCTCCAAGCGATTCCATTGTCCCGATGGCGAAAAAGGCTGCTGCTCGTATATCATCTCCATATACTTGGTATTAAAATTCCAGAAATCAATCAATTCGCAGGCTGAATCTATTTCGGCTTGAAATACATTTTTACTTTGATTCAACATTGTGGCAGCATTCAGGATTTGGCGCCATGAACCCGATAGCATAACTACAGCTTTTTGAAAAATACTAGCACGCTCCCACCAGGGCATTAAAGACCAGGTTTTCCACGCGGTTTGAGAAGCGTCAATGGCTAATTGCACTTCTTTGGGACCGGCTTTATGGTAAATTGCCAGGATATGTTTATGATTATGCGGCATGACACAGGCAGCTGTATTCCCGGATTTGATCTCTTCGCCACCGATAATCAGGGGAATTTCGATCTGTTGACTGGATATTTTTTCAAGCATTGCTCTGAGTTTTTTGCGTTCGGAACTTTCGGGGCGATACTCAAGAGTTGGCTCATTTACCGGGTTTGGGAGAGTAAATTTTGCATTCGACATTCAGCACCTCATTAATAAAAAATTAAAAGTAGAACATTAAATCTAATTCTTTATTTTATTGGTTTTATGTAGGCATAAATTTTCACTTTTTAAAGATAATAAATTAAGTGATAGGGTGGAAGGATAAAGTATGAGAAGTGGATATTAGTTGTTAGGTTGATGATTGTCACGAATCTATCAGTTACAAAGTGGTTCACCTATTAGAAAATTTTAGTTATATTTCTTTATGGTTATAACAAAACCTTTAAAAATAATTAGCCGGGTGATATTGGTTTTATCTTTCCAGAGCATCATTTATGGACAGGTTCAATTATTGGAAGCTTTTATTGTTGGCAATCGAAATAATTCTGAAGTTTGGTCTGATAGTAATCTGGTTGTGGATAATGGTGATGTCGTAAAAATGGCTGCCATTGTCACCAGTCGGGTTAGCGGGATGTTTTCAGTTACCTATTTATGCGCCGTGGATTCATTGATTATTAATAATGAAACCATTCCAACTCAAAAAATTACTTCTTATCCTTCTGTTGCCAAAGATAAAATCAGAATTCAATGGTATCGGATTGAGCCGGTTAACCTGGATACTTTTTTTTGCAACACACTTCAATCTGTTACACCCTATCCGATCATTCCCTATCAGGAAATATTGATTCCTGAATGGTCCGATAAATGGATCGTAAATCTATCAGATTTAAAAAGTCAGGATCAGATTTTTCCTGGTACAGCTTGGTTCAAAGTAGAAATATCCACTTATAACCAATATTTAGCGTCACCGGGGAGGGAAAGCCGAACAAAGGTCCTTCAAACAGTTGATTATGGGGGATTGAGCGATAGAGTATTTAGAATTCAGAAGAGAGGTCGGAGCGGAAATGTTTTTACTGATAATTTGATTACTTTACGAAATATTCCTTATTTCCTGAATCCCGTCAGTTGGTATGGAACCTGGGCGGATCATCAAACAAATTTGAGAATTGGCGGCAACCTGGCAAGTTTTATAGTACTTGCAGCGGAGTTATCGCAGGTGCCACTCTGGAATTATATCGAGCAGATCCCGATCCCAGAATTGAATTATTATCAGATTACAGATTATTATAAGAAAGAAGTATATTTGAATGGTGATTATTATGTTACCCAAAATGGTCAAAAAATAGCGCTGAATGATTTCCTTTTTAGCCAGGGGGATATTCTTTTAAATAAAGGTCGAATAGCGGTTTTTTACCAGGATTTTGCATCAACTGGCACTGAAAATTACAAGGATGGAAATAAATATTTAGGGTGTAATGATTTGGTGCTTGAATGTAATTCTCATTCTCTCAGATTAAACTCGGTTCAATCAACTATTGGCGACACACTGATTCTGATTCGCTGGAAGCAACGCTGGCCCAAATATTGAATTTTTTCAACAGTGGGTTACTGTAATATTTTTCGGGCGGCTTCTTCGGGATTATCATAAATTGGGAAAATGGGCATCAGTCCGGCAACATCAAATACTTCCTTGATGTCCTTTTTAACCGAGCATAGGATTAGTTTCCCCTTAAATTGATTTAATTTTTTGGCAGCACTAAGTAGTACTCTTAGCCCAGCACTACTGATATAATGTAGTTGTGAAAAATCCAGGATGAATTTCGTATTATTTGCATCAATTGTTGGGATTAATCTCTTCTCTAAATCACCTGAAGTGTTTGAGTCCAGATTACCTTCAAGCGAGAAGATATTGATATCTTCGATTTTTTCGATCTTAACTTCCATTCTGATCCTCTTTTATTAAAGTTAATTGATAGTGCATTTCTTGGTCAAAGTTAGGGTATTTTTCCCATTTTTTGTAACATATTTAACATCATCCATCATATTTTTTACCAGATATATTCCTAATCCTCCAATTTTACGATTTTCAAGATCATTAGTCAAGTCCGGTATAGGTGCTTTATTTGGGTCAAAAGGATAACTGTCATCTTCAATTTGAAGGGTGAGTAATTCTTTTTCTATGGTGCAACGAACATAAATTGTGTGGTCTTTTTCATCTCGATAACCATAACGAATAATATTGGTCAGCAGCTCGTCAATTGCCAGATATAAATTAGAGATTATCTTTTCATCAATCGAATGTTGGCGGCTAAAAGTGGTAATTGAATTACATACCCTCTCAATCTCAGGGATTTTATTTAAAATTTGGAGCTCGATTTTGGTGCCAGTTGAGGATGACATAAAAAGCCTATAATTGAATTTCCATACCTTCAATTGCCGGGAAAATTTCAAGATCCTTGTCGGGATAATTGATTTTCCGATACTCAATTGATTTATCAACAATTTCTTCGATTTCGAAATCATCGCGTTCAGGCTCATGATGAAAGAGAGCCAGTCGTTTGATTTTGGCTTGAATTGCAAAGTCAATACCGATCAGGGCGGAGCTATGACCCCAGTCTTCCTTATGGATTGATTCTTCAAAGGTGTACTGAGCATCAAAAGCCAGAAGATCGGCATCTTTGAAAAATTTGATATATTTCTCGGTATTTTCACGGGATAAGTCTTTGTACTCGGAATCGGTCGCGTAAACAAAGACTTTACCTTGATGCTCTACGCGGTAAGAGAAGGAACCACCAGGGTGATATAAGGGATAATTTTGGATGGTAATATTCCCAATTTGGATACTTGATTTGTGTTTCAGCTGCACAAATTCTTTTTTGGCGGCCATATGGTCCAGGGCAACGGGGAAAAAACGAGGATCCTGCTGAATTTCCAGGCGCTCTTTAAGATTTGGATGCCCACTATAAAAATAGATTTTGGTATTGGGGAAAAATGCCGGAACAAAGAAAGGGAATCCGTGAATGTGATCCCAATGAGTATGACTAATAAAAATATGGAGCTCGAGACCATTAGCATTTTGATCATGCTTAACGATGTAATTACCCAGATTCTTGATTCCGCTACCCATATCAAAAATGATTATTTTATTATCTGCTCTTAACTCGATACATGAAGTATTTCCCCCGATCAATCCAACATCTGTTGCTGAAGAAGTCTCTAATAAACGATTGACTTCAGCCATGTCTTTAATCTTTTGCGCAAAGCAATAATGGATAAATTTACTAATCTTCTTCCTGATTTGATCGCTGGTAGGAGGAGTTGGGATTGAACCTCTTACTCCCCAAAATTTTATTTTCATTGATTACTCCCGTAAATAACCACAAATGGTCAGATGATTATATTTTTATTGAGTTTGTTTTGTTATCATTACACTTCTTCTGAAAAATTTATTCGATATAGTTACATATTGCAATAAAAAAATCTGATTTGGATAAAGAAGAAAATTAGTTGATATTTATTCCAATTGTGGTATTATTCACAACAACTAATAAAAATTAATTGCGGAATAAAAATCAATTCTGTGCTTTGATAAGTCCTGAAGCATCTTGTTTTACAGGTAGTATCTATCTATATTTCAGCATGGCAATTTGAAGAGTTGATAGAGAAAGGTTAAACAATGAAAATTAACTTTTATGCCGGTTTTTTACTGATGTTAATCTGCAGTTGTGCAACCCAACCCTCGAGGTTTGAAATGGCAGCCCAAAAGTATGTAGACAGTCTGGTAGTTATTATCGAGCCATTATTGAAAGAAAGCGCATTGGCTTACTGGAATGCGACTGCCACCGGAGAGGATCAATATTATCAGAAGTATGCCGAAGCGGAGGTGCTCTTAATCAATATTTATTCCAATCGGAATGATTTTCAGAAATTGAAAGAATTCAAAGAAGGTCGGGTGAAAGATCCAATTCTTGCCCGTGAAGTGGAAATTTTGTACAACAAATTTTTAGCAAATCGGACCGATCCGCAACTATTAAATAAAATTACCCAATTAGCTACTAAAGTCGAGCAGCGTTTTAATACTTTTCGGGGCACAATTGATGGACAAAAGGTCGGCTCTAATGATATTAAGAAGATCCTGGTTGAAAGTAATGATTCCGACTTGAGAGAAAAAGCCTGGAACGCATCTAAGCAGGTTGCCGGTGTGGTGGAACAGGATTTTCTTGAGCTGGTAAGATTGCGAAATGAATCAGCCAAATCAGTGGGATTTAGCAATTTTTATGAAATGCAACTCTTCCTGGGAGAACAGGATCCGGTGGAAATTCAGCGGATTTTCGAAGAGTTGGATATTAATACACGTCAGCCCTTCCTTGAGGCAAAGCATGAAATTGACCAGGTTTTAGCTAAGCGTTTTGGCATTAATATCGAGGATTTAAAACCATGGCATTATGCCGATCCATTTTTCCAGGAAGCGCCGGTGACTACCCCGATTAATCTGGATAAATATTATGCTGATCAAGATGTAGTTAAACTGGCACAGGAATTTTACGATGGCATTGGCATCAACGTAGATCAGATTCTTGCCCATAGTGATTTGTATGAACGAGCAGGAAAATATCCCCATGCCTATTGCACCAATATTGACCGTAAAGAGGATATTCGGGTGATGATGAATATTCAGCCTACAGAGTCCTGGATGTCAACTGCATTGCATGAGCTCGGACATGCAGTTTATGAGATGAATTATAATCCCTCGTTGCCATTTTTATTGAGAGAACCGGCTCATTCTTTCACGACCGAGGCAGTAGCAATCTTCTTCGAGCGACTATCCAAGAATCCAAACTGGATGCAGAAGATGCTCAATCTGACTGAAGAGCAGAAGGAGGAAGTCAGTAATACTACCACGAAAATGTTGCGCTTGGAGAAGCTGATTTTTGCCCGTTGGTCACTGGGTATGTTGAATTTCGAGCGGGAATTATATTCGAATCCGGATCAGAATTTGAATCAATTATGGTGGAATTTAGTTAAAAAGTATCAGGGAATTAAATGCCCGGAAAGTCGAAACCTGCCGGACTATGCTGCCAAAATCCACATCTGCCTTTATCCTGTTTATTACCATAATTATCAACTGGGAGGTTTATTAGGTGCTCAATTTCTCAATGTTATTGCTAAGAGTCAGGGGCTCGAATCCACTACAGAGATCCGTTTTGTGAATAATCCCGAGATTGGAAGATATTTTATTAAGAATGTGTTTAATCCGGGTAATCGTTTTCGTTGGGATGAGCTGATTATTCGGGCTACCGGAGAAAAGTTGAATTCGAAATATTTTGTCGAACAGCTTTAAAAA
>CAZJIU010000016.1:0-35282 GCA_964546145.1 uncultured bacterium | reverse complement strand
TAAAGTAAGACCGACCGAATTAAATCCAGATAATTACTCAAAAGCCGAGTAATCAGAAATTTAGCTCTGATGTGTTCTTTGCCATTTTGTCCCAGCTTCTTTGCCAGTTTCTTATCTTTCATGAGTTGGACAATTCTCTCGGCAAAGGCATTTTCATCACCCGGCTCACAGAGAAAGCCGGTTTCACCGTCAATCACCTGAAGCGGAATGCCGCCGACATTCGAAGCGACGACTGCGGCTTGTTTCCATAAAGCTTCAGCCACCACAAGTCCAAAGCCTTCCCTGATGGATTTTTGGATAATGACATCCGAGAAACGCTGCAGCGAATTGACCAGAATATTATTTTCTGAGGTAATGAGAATTACATCATATGACTCGATTAGATTGTTAGCCGATTGGGCAACTTTCTGATATATTTTCATGCCTTCAGGATCATCAGTTGCCATACTGCCGCATAAAACCAGACGACAATCAATCTGCTTTTTAACCTTCTTAAAAACCCTGATGACTCCCTCCGGGTCTTTCCATTTATCGAAACGGGAAATCTGGGTAATGATTGGTTTATCGGTTGGGATTCCGAATTTTTTCAGAAACCGCTGGATGTCATTAGTGGATAGTTCCTTATTTTTGGGACTGAGTGGATCAATCACTGGTGGAATTATCCTCTGTTCGATATAGATATCATCTTTTTTATAATTTTCATGCGACACTATCGCCAGGTCATATTTCAGAATAAATTTCTTAAGAAAATCCCATAATTCCGGATCAGGATGGGAAATATCAATATGGCAGCGCCAGATCCAGGGTTGCTGCTTGATGTAATACCTAATCATCGGCAGCGGCTGCGGATCGTGAATGATGACACAATCGTGGTTCAGATGGGTATAAATTGAGAATTCCTCACTGGCGCGAATGTAAATCTCTTTCTTCATATCGGTTAGACGAATTGAATCACCTTGCAGAGCATTATGGAACTTTTTGGTGATTGAAAACAGATCGGGATTTCCGCGAATAATCCGCCAACCGGTGTTGAGACCGACATCATTCATCAGGGGAACCAGGCTGTTTAAAATTTCTGCCACGCCACCTCCCAAATAAGTGGAATTCAGGTGCACAATTCTCTTCCCGTACAGTGCTCGCGCCTGTTGAAATATTTCGGTAATGACTTTATCGCCAACGATACCACGATAGTCAATCAGTTTAATCATTTGCTGACTCCTTTAATCAAAGTTCTGAGGAAATTTCTAACTTCTGTGGTGGTTTTTACTCTATATTTTGCTGCAGTCAGACTAATACCAACCTTGATAGTATAATGATCGAGCAACTTCCTGAATATATATTCGTCAGTTTTATCATCACCAATTGCCATAATAAAATCAGGATTGACTCGTCCTACCCAGATAGATACTGCTCGTCCTTTATTGATCCCATAATTCTTTATTTCAATGACCTTATTTCCTGCCAATACCTGCAGTTTAAGAGTTGATGCCCGATTTCGCAGCGTCTGAGATAATTCCCGGGCCCGGATCTTTCCTAATTCTGTCACTATTTTCCGATAATGCCAGACCAGCGAGAAGTCCTTTTCTTCGACAAATGAACCCGGGGTCCGGCTGACATAATAATCCAGGATCGGTCGAATTTCCGTTTTCCATTCATCCGACATGGATTCAATCATCTGCCAATCAGTATTTGGCTCCTTAAACCAGGCTCCATGCTCAGCAATAAGATTGAGGGTATTAATTCTACCCAGCCAATTATCTAAAGTGCCCTTGTCCCGACCGCTAATTACAACCACGGTATTTTCAGAAGAAAGATCTTTAATCAATTTAAGTAATTTTTTATCCGGTGCAACTTTCTGTGGGTCTTCTGAAAAATCTACTAAAGTGCCATCGTAATCCAGAAAAATCAGCCGGTTTTGGGCTGACTGATAGTGGTCGAGAATCTTTTCAATAATTGCCTGATCTAATATGCTGGCTTCCATCGCCTGCTGGAGTTTCTTGACTTCAAATAAACTCTCGAAGAAATCTTTAGACCAGTCCTTGTTAGTGTAGCGTTTTAATTTACCCTGCATGCTAACCATCCGGCGCCGCTGTTCTTCAGGAGTCATATCCAGAGCTAACTTGATATGGCGGACGATGTCAGCCACATTATTTGGATTAATTACCAAAGCATCATCCAGCTCGATAGCTGCCCCCGCCAGCTCACTCAGGATCAACACTCCGCCTTTATTCTGGCGACTCGCAACATACTCCTTGGCAATTAGATTCATTCCGTCACGCAGCGGAGTCACCAATGCAATCTCCGCCAGCTGATAAAAAGCGGCAAGATTGTTGAAATTAAAATTACGATAGAAATAATGAACCGCTGTCCAGCTGATCGTATTGTATCTACCATTGATATAACCAACTTCACGGTCAATCTCCTGTTTGATTTTCTGATATTGCGGTACTTTAATCCGGGACGGAACAACAATCAGAAAAAGGGTTACTTGTTCTCTGTATTGGGGATAATTATCCAGCAAACTGTCAAATGCTCTCAAACGATTGAGTATGCCTTTGGAGTAGTCCAAGCGGTCAACCGAGAGAATAATTTTACATTTATTCAATTTGCTCTGATGCTTTATTAATAACCGAGTCACCTTGACATTTTGCCCTTCACTAGCGTACATGTCATAATCAATTCCCATTGGAAAAGAGTCAACTTTCAGTACCCGCTGCTCATATAGCAACTGGTTTGAAGTACCTTCAATATCCAATAAATGACTGACGGCGCTGAGGAAGTGTCGGGCATAATCAAAGGTATGAAAACCAATCAGGTCAGCTCCCAATAGACCGTGCAGAATCTCTTCCCGCCAGGGTAGTGTGCGATATAGTTCATAGGAGGGAAAGGGGATATGCAGGAAATATCCAATACTAACATTGGCAATATTTTGCCGGATAATTTCGGGTAACAACATCAGATGGTAGTCGTGAATCCAGAGAATATCCTTTTCGGTAATAAAGTGCTCCACCTGTTTGAAAAATCTTTGGTTCACCTGCTTATAAACTTCCCAGAGATCGTTATGATATTCGGTATATTGTAAAAAATAATGGAATAAAGGCCAGACGGTGATATTACAGAATCCCTCATAACTTTTTCTGATTTCCTGACTGGTTAGAAAAACCGGTATCATCCGCAATTTTTTTAGCTTATTGGTAATTTGTTTCTTTTCAGCATCATTTTTTACGGCTATACCAGGCCATCCCATCCAGACACAATCTTTCCGTTCAAAAATAGATTTCAAGCCCGTAGCTAATCCGCCGATACTGGGCGAAAACACCAGTTCGTCTTTTCTCTTTTTTACGGTAACCGGTAAACGATTCGAGATAATAAAAATACGTCTATCAGGGGATTTCATATTTAAAATCCAGAGTGTTTCTTGAAGTTAGCCAAAGCATTTGTTTTTAATATAGATATGATAAAGCAAAATTTCAAGGTTTGTTACTGGCAATAAACCTGTTTTAGGGCATTTAACTTACATTTAAAATTCCTTAGCTACTTTCTGAACCAAGACCGCTTAATACCTGAAAAATTTTGTAGCTATTCTTATGATTGGCATCCTAATGGATGAGTTTTACAAGGCTAAAAAATATCAATATCTTGAATTTTGTTTACTGCAGTAAATCCACTGCGCAGAGACAGGCCAGCAGTGCAAAATCTAGCAGCTGCTGGATTTCGACATATTCATTGGCCACATGAAAGGCATTATCATCGCCGGGCCCCCAGCCAACAGCCATTACGCCATTCAGATTCAAAGTCTTGGCATATGTTCCACCACCCTGCCCGATCGGTTCCGGCACAAAACCCAGTACCTCCCGGGCATTAACCTGAATTGCATCCACTAGCTCATTTTTAGGACTTATAGCATGCGGCTCGTTCCACGATATAATATTGATTTCAAATTTGCCATCTTTGACCACTTTAATACAATCTTCCAGCTGGCCGATCACACCCTTTTGGGTCATTCCCGGAATCGAACGAATATCAAGATAGATTGTACATGTTCCCGGAACAATATTAGGCGCAGCACCTCCGTGAATCTCACCTAAATTCAATGTCGGATGACCGAGAACCGGATGAACTTGATAGTCGAAAGTCAGCTTTTCGATCTCGTTCACTAATCTAGCCATCATATATACGGCATTGATACCACGTTCCGGGGTCGAACCATGTGCCTGCTTGCCAATAGCCATTATTTTGATGACGATCCGTCCCTTTTCCGCGATATCAATTGACCTCATATTTTCACCAATATCGGGAATGATAGCATAGGTCGGGTCAATTAGTTGCTCTTCCATCAGATAACCGATCCCATAATCAATCCCGTCGGGATCTGCGGCTTCTTCATCAGCCAGAGCAGCAATCAGCAGCTGACCATTTAACTTATCGTCAATTTTTAAGTGCTTCAACACTTCAGCGGCGGCGAGAATTGCAGCCAACGGACCTTTGTTATCCAGAGTACCCCGCCCAAATAACTTGCCCTCTTTTTCGATCACGCTAAAAGGATCTGTATCCCAACCTTCACCAGCCGGCACAATATCCATATGCGCTGGCATTAATAAACGTTTGCCATTAATATCCATTCCAATTTTGCCGATTACATTTGGCCGACCCTCCATCCGGGCATATTCCTTAAAAGAAATTCCGACTCTGGTTAGTTCGCGTTTAACGATGGCTGCCACCCGATATTCTTCGCCACGGATCTTTAAGTAAGGGTGTTCGGCAAGTTTTTCGGAAACAACGTTAACTGTTTTCTCCCGACACATCTCAGTCGTCAGCGCCACAATTTTCTGCCGAATTTCAGCAGAATTTTCCTTAAAATAATTTTTAACCAGTGCCTTCAAATCCATTTTTACTCCTTGTCGTTGATTCTACTCACCGTTGGTGAATCTAATAAATTCCATTTCATAATCCAACGCCTTGTTAGGCAATTGAGCCGTAAAATTCTGGAGCGGTGGAAAATTGGATTTACGATTTAGTGACAATTACTTTTGTTATACAACTTTTTCACAAGACATGACTGTCCATAAAATTTTAATTTGATTAGGATGCAGTAATTGGATATAGAAGCAAAGAGTTGATTATCAGGATTCTTTAACCTTTGCGGCTTTACCTTTGAGATTGCGCAGGTAATATAATTTTGCGCGACGGACTTTTCCCACAGTTACAACGGTAATGCTGTTAATCTTTGGTGAGTGTAAGGGGAAAATACGTTCAACACCAATTCCATCCGATATCTTGCGTACGGTAAAGGTCGCGTTTATACCACTACCCTTACGGGCAATTACAGTTCCTTGGAAACGCTGAATGCGCTCGCGGCTTCCCTCGATAATTTTGTACTCGACTGATACAACATCTCCTGCTTTGAAGCCAGGAATATCGGTCCTAATCTGATCTGCGGTTGCTGAAGCTATCTTATCCATTTTTTCCTCCAATATCATCCTTTCCCGGACGTGGATCTAGTAATTCCTTGCGTCTCTCCCTGGTGCGCTTTAGCCGTTGCTCATATCGCCATTGATTGATCTTGGCATGATTACCCGAAATTAATATCTCGGGCACTGCCAAGTTTCGAAATACACGGGGTTTAGTGTAGATGGGACCTTCCAGTAAATTATCGGCAAAGGAGTCCGATTCTGCCGATTCGTAACAATTCAACACTCCCGGAATGTGACGAATCACCGCATCAGCTATAACTAACGCCGGGAGTTCACCACCAGTCAGGACATAATCACCAATACTGATTTCGGAGGTGACGATATTCTCAACAACCCGTTCATCTATCCCTTTATAATGCCCACAGAAAAAAATCAGGTCTTGAAAATGGATTAGTTCGACCGTCAGCTGATGATTTAAAATTTTCCCTTGGGGTGTTGGATAGATTATTTCGTAAGCGCCGGGAGTAATGAGTTTTACCAACCTGTCATAGGCCCGAAAAAAGGGTTCGGGTTTCAGCACCATACCCGGACTACCGCCGAAAGGTGTATCGTCAATTTGACGATGTTTATCAGTACTGAAATCCCGCAAATCCCAGACCTGGTATTCAACCAAATTCTGCTCAGTAGCTTTACGAAACATACTTTCGGCCAAAACCGCCCGGATCGTGGCCGGAAAAGCGGTAATAAAATAGATTTTCACTGCGGTCCCATTCCCTCGATTAATTTCACATAGATAATCTTCCGCCGCTTGTCTATTCTAATAATGAAATCGTCAACTAAGGGAAGAATAAACTCACCCTGAGCTGCGGTTATGATCAGATTGGGCTGATTACTGCTCAAATCAATATCGGTCACAACTGCCGAAGAAATTCGACGCGACTGCTCTCTAACTTGATAGCCGTAGAGCCGTAATGGATGATCGTGGTGAATCCAAGACGAGGGAATAAACACGTTAAGCCCCTTGAGAAAATCGGCCTCTTCCCGTGTATTTACATCTCTCAATTTTAAAAAAGCATTGGATCCCTGTAAATGCAGTTTTTCCACCTTCCAGGGATATACCTCATTGGGGGTCTCTCCCAACCAGACATTCCCAATTCGTTTATCAAACTCGATTGTGGGAAACACCAGGGTTAAAAGCAATTCTCCTTTTAATCCCCGACTTTTCTTGATGAATCCTAAAGGAAAATTTGCCTTTAACGACATCCACAATCATTCAATAATTTCTAAGATCGCCCGTTTTTGCCCCTGCTTTGCGGCAGCTGCAGTTAAAATAGTCCTTAAAGCTTTTGCCGTACGACCTTTTTTCCCAATTACCTTACCCAGATCACCCTCTTTGACCTGTAACTCCATAATGATAGTCTTTTCACTGTCAATTTGAGAAACTTTTACTTCTTCCGGATGATCGACTAATTTTTTTACGATGTACTCGATGAAGTCTTTCATAGCGGTCACTCCTTGTTACTGGTTTCTGATTACACCATTCAATTCAAAGGCAATCGTTGAAATATAAACAAAAATCCACAGAAAGTACACTTTTAAAAATTCCGAATTATCGTTCAATAATTTACGATTCCGTATTTTCCTCAGGATTATCTGCTTGGGAATCGGTTTGCTCTTCTACCTTAACTTCACTGGCTTCTTCAGTAGTTGCCTTATCGGCTTCGCTCTTTTCCTCGGCGGTAGCTGTGTCCGGCTCCTCCACACTCTTGGTTGCTGCTTCATCGGCTTCTTCCTTCTCCTCAGCAGCAGTTATAGCCGACTCCTCAACACTCTTGGTTTTGGTCTTTTTACTCTTCGACGCTACTTTTTTCTCTTCCTGCTCTTCTACCGGATGGGCAGTCTGCATCTTTTTTGCAAGTTCCCATTTCCCAAATTCCACTTTCCTAACTTGCTCATCCGCCACATTGCGGATCAAATGCCAATCAAGTGCAATTCCCTCTTTTTGAAGCAGGTTGAATACTGTTTTAGAGGGCGTTGCACCTTTTTTTAGCCACTCAAGGACTTTATCTTTGTCAATCCTGACTTCGGCAGGTCTGGCAATTGGATTATAAAATCCAACCTTATCGAGATAACGTCCATCCCGGCGAGTATGAGAGTCCATGACCACAATGCGGTAAAAGGGCTTCTTCTTCCGTCCCATGCGCAGTAATCTAATTCTTACAGCCAAGATTCCTCCTCTATTGTTTAATTTCCCAAATGCAAATGAGCAAGATTTCCAGGCAATTTCATCCTGCCCATCTGCTTGGTTATTTTGATTAATTGCCAATATTGATTTAGTAAGCGGTTAACATCAGCGGGATTGGTGCCGCTTCCCCGGGCGATGCGTTTGCGTCGACTGCCATTAATTATCGCGGGATCGCGACGTTCTTCCCGGGTCATAGATTGGATAATTACTTCACTACGAAGCAGTTCCCGATCATCAATATTGATATTTTTCACTTTGCCAAATCCCGGGATCATCATTAGGATGTTTTCCAGTGGTCCCATCTTTTTAATCTGACGAACTTGATGTAAATAATCATCCAGAGTAAACTGTCGTTTTAATAATTTTTGCTCCAGTTTAGCCGTCTCTTCGGCATCAACCGCAGCCTGCACCTTTTCGACCAGAGTAACGATATCACCCAGCCCCAAAATCCGATTCGCAATCCGATCCGGATGAAAAACTTCAAGGTTTTCGAGTTTCTCACCAATGCTGAGGTAAAAAATCGGCTTTCCCGTCACACTTACGATAGACAAAGCCGCTCCGCCACGAGCATCACTATCCATTTTCGTCAATATGATTCCGTCAATTTCCAGTCGCTCATTGAAAGTTTTTACAACATTCACCGCATCCTGACCGGTCATTCCATCCGCAACAAAGAGGATATTTTGCGGTTTGAGGACTTTCTTTAAAGCTACCAACTCACCCATCATCTCAGCGTCGATTTGGAGACGTCCGGCAGTATCAAGAATCAGTGTGTCAAGATGCTGCTGCCGGGCATAGTCAACAGCTTTGGAAATCCAACTAATTACCTTTGACTCTTTTGAAAATTTTAACCCGTTCACCGGGGGCTGGTAAATAGATATATCAATCTGTTTAGCAAGTACTTCTAACTGTTGCTGAGCGGCCGGTCGGTAAACATCCACTGAAACCAATAAGGGTTTGTGATCCTGCTTCTTAAGCTGCAACGCCAGTTTTGCCGCAAAAGTAGTCTTACCACAGCCATGCAGTCCAACCAGCATTATGATAGTCGGTGGAATTGCGGCGGTCCGCAAATGATACTGTTTGGCACCCAGCAGCTGAGTTAATTCATCGCGAAATATTTTAACCATCTGCTGCCCGGGAGTCAGACTTTTAGTAACAACAACACCAACTGCTTTTTCCTGAACTCTGTCAATAAACTCCTTTACTACTTTATAATTAACATCAGCCTCAAGGAGTGAGCGGCGTACCAAACGCAAAGTATCACGAATATTATCTTCAGTGATTTTTCCTTCGCTTTTAAGATTGCGAATTATTTTTGCCAGATTATTCTGGAGTTGTTCTAACATTTAATATATTATCCTCAAAAAAGCAGGTAAATTTAATTTTCATTACCTCCTTATGCAAGCCAAATCAGACGTGAAGCCCCAAGATATCAGGAACTTAATTACATCTTAATATTTGAAATATTGACAAATTTAAGAACGACTTTGACAATCATTGCTAATCAATCGCTATAAAGTTAAATTCAAAATAAAATGAATCGTTTACTATTTTCCTTCTATCTTATAGTCCTGTGTATTATCAACTTCCCGCTTCGGGCAGTGGAATATTCGATTATTTATGAAGACGAATCCGAAGTACAAATCCAGCTTGAGGATAACTCAGAATTTAGCTGGGAACAGGCGGAAAATTATCCCGGTTCCCAAAGCTATTTTTCACTGGGCATCACTAATTCAGTCTCGCTTTCCGATAATTTCGCAATTCCTTTTTGGGGTTTCACTGTGGCTCTTCCCGCACCCCTCAGACCGACGATTCAGCTGACAAGAGCAAGATATGAGGAGGTTCAACTGCCTGCCGTCCTCCAACCTGAAGATGTCCAAACGATTAATCAAAAGATATCCCCGGATTTTGTGGATATTGGATATTTTCGGTTTAATCCGGCGGGAGATCTGGTAATCTTCCCGATCAAATGCCTAAGTAACAACCGAGTTCAGATTCTCCGCTCAGCGGTTGTGGTGATCCGCTATGCAAAAAAATCAACTGTTGACAATAACAAATCTTATCTTATTCCAAAGCAGGATAAACAATTTGATCATGTCTTTATTAACTCAAAATACGCTTCCAAATGGCGCATAAAATCCGACTACCGTTTCAGGAAATCAATACTTCCTCCTCAGGGTAAATGGTATAAAATTACCGTTAGAAATGATGGAATTTACACAATCACTTTTCAGCAATTAAAAGACTTAGGATTGGCTGAAAGTGAAATCGATGTTAACCGTATTTTCCTCTATTCCAATTCAACCGGCGGTCGGGAAATTGACAATACTCCCGGTTTGGAGGTACCGGAAAACTTAATCGAAAACTCCCGCTTAATAGATAATGAACAGGATGGACTCTTCAATTCACCGGATACAATTCTTTTTTACAGCCGTGCAACCAGTGGCGTTGATGCCACCAGTACAGGCGAACTGATCTTCCGCCGTAATGTTTACTCCTTTGACAATTATTATTGGTTATTAATCGCTGATAATCCAGGTTCACCCAAAAACATGGAGATTAGCGAAAGCTCAGCAGCTTCGCCTGATACGGTTCTTAGAAAAACTGAAACTTTAATTCGTCATGAAGCCGAATTAGTGAATTTCCTGCGTTCGGGCAAAGAATGGTACGGCAAAAAATTCAATGGCTCAGGTTCATCCGTCTCAGAAATTTTTCAATTACCACCGCTTAGCCGGGATGATCCATCTGGAACCAAATACTCCGCCGACTTAGTAGTTGTAACCCGCGGCGCTACCAATGAAGTTATGCATAATTATAAATTGTCTATTGGTAGTTCGCCAACTTCACTGCTCAGCTGGTCTGGCAGAAATTTTACGGTGACCCCAAACTCGACAAATGTATCGCTTGAACCAAATATTACCAACTTGATCAAGATCGGATACACCTCCAATGTAAGTTCGGCAATAGCTTACCTCGACTATATCGAGATAAAATTCAAGGCTCCCCTGCGACTGCTCGGTCAAAGTATTGACTTCTGGGGACCACCAGTTTCTGGAGTCGTAGAATACCAGTTAAGTGATCTAGACTTGACCGAATCCATCCTGCTGGATATTACCCAATGGAATGAGGTAAAAATCCAAAAAGCGTCAACCAGTCCAGATAATTCACTAACATTCCGTCGGCTAAATGATAAGAACAAACGCTCTCACTTCCTGATAGCAGCTGCACCTCATTTTAAGACATCCGAGCAAATCGAAGCAGTTGATAATCCCAGCTGGAATACACTGCGCAATGAAAATAATGCGGCACAGTACATCATTATAACTACTGAAGAATTCCAGAATCAAGCCAATTCACTGGCAAAAATGCATCGTGAAGAAGTTCGTGAAAAAGATCGTCTCAGCACACTCGTAGTTTTTCAGGATCAGATCTTAAGGGAATTTAACGCTGACATCGTTGATCCCCATGCAATTCGCCTGTTCCTTAAATATGCCTTAGAAAACTGGAGTACTCCCCCCGAATATGTGTTACTGCTTGGAGACGGAACCTTTGATTACCGACATATTGAATCCAATGTAGGTGATGTTGTCTTGACATATCAAGTCGAGTCTGCCAGTGGTTCGGACAATGGCTTCTATTCCTATACCGCCGATTCCCGATTTACCTATATCAACGGATCTGATCAGAAAATGGACTTAGCCATCGGGCGAATTCCAGCGCGAACTGCCGAAGAAGCTCAGGCAGTCATTGATAAAATCCGGAGTTATGTTCTGGAACCGATTTATGGTGAATGGCGCAGTAGAATTACTCTTGTCGCCGATGACCCTGAAAGACCTAATACCAATGAAAAATATCATACCGAAGATACTGAAAATTACGTCTTTAAATATCTTCCCCCCACCTTTGATGTTAAAAAAATCTACCTGCTGGAATATCCTGAAATTCAGGACGCTACGACTTATGGTGTCAAGAAACCGGATGCTTCGGCAGCACTTTTCGCTCAAATCCAAAAAGGAACGACTTTAATCAACTACTTCGGTCACGGCAGTCCAACTGTCTGGACTCAGGAATACATCCTCGAAATGACCCGCGACATGGGAAATATCAAAACCGGCATGAAATTGCCTTTCTGGATTGCCGCTACCTGTAGTTGGGGCCAGTTCGACGACATTACCATTATTTGTATGCCGGAAGCCCTGATTCTGGAACCGGGTGATGGCGGAATTGGTGCTCTTGCTCCAACAAGAGCAACTTACGGCCGATGGAACGCCTATTTTATTAATGACTGGATTCAGTGTTTGTTTCCAGATACCAGTTACTCGCACATCAGGATCGGTTCAGTGATGCAAATTGTATCCTCAACCGGAGGTGGAGATACTGAGAATAATGAAAAATATACATTATTTGCGGATCCGGCACTCTATCTGGCTCTACCATATGAAGATGTCGTAATTGACCCTTTAACCAGCGACACCTTAAAAACTCTTTCCAATATCACTGTTGAAGGTTATGTCAGTAACGAAACTAATTCTCATTTTTCGGGAGAAGGAATCCTCAAGCTTTATGATAGCGAACGATATGTGACCCGTTACTATATTGATTCTAATGATCTTCAGCAATCATTATCGTACCAACTTCCCGGCGAACTACTTTATAAGGGAAAGGTGAACATATCCAGCGGACAATTTACCAGTCGGTTCTTTATTCCAAAGGATATCAATTATGCCAATAATAAAGGGAAAATTACCATTCATGGCTGGGATTCATCCACTGGCAGTGAAGTCGGTGGCTATCATCAGCCCCTATATTATGCCGGTTCCGAATCAGTTTCGGACACTACCGGACCGCAAATTGTGATCGGCCTGAATAACCTAGATTTTCGGTCAGGTGATCTTATTTCTCCGCAATCTCAGTTAGCTATTAGCCTCAAAGATCCTTTGGGAATCAATATTGCCGGGAAAATGGGCCACGATATTGTCATGGTCATCGATGATGAGCAGTCAAATTCATATAAAATAACTGAATATTTTTCATATGATACTGACAGCGATACATCAGGGAAAGTTATCTACGCATTACCGGACTTAACTCCCGGAATACACAAAATCAGTATTACTGCCTGGGATAATGCCAACAATCCAGCGACTGAATCGAGTAAATTTAATCTCCTGTCATCCGCCGATTTTCAACTTCGACAGGTTGTCAATTTCCCTAATCCCTTCAAGGGTACCACTGATATCACTTTCTACATAACCCACAGTGCTCGAATCGAATGCACTATTTACACTGTTCGGGGATTGAAAATTAAGACCATCTCGAATGATGAGGTTTTGCTACCTGGCTTTAACTATATCCACTGGGATGGCAATGACGACTTCGGCGACAGGGTTGCAAAAGGCATCTACCTCTATAAAATCAAGGCAATATCATTAGAAACAAACGAAAAAAATCAGTTTATTGGCAAAATGGTAAAGACCGGATGAATAGTCAATTCCTAAATTGGTACGGAAAACCAGTCGTGCTTGCTTCAAGATCACCGCGGCGGGCTCAAATTCTAAAAATGCTCGATATTGACTTTATTATCAAACCGTCCAATTACAAGGAACCTGTCAATGATAAACTACCGCCAGATCAGTTGGTTCAATCCCATGCCTATTATAAAGCGGAAGA
This sequence comes from uncultured bacterium, assembly GCA_964546145.1. GTDB lineage: Bacteria > Fidelibacterota > UBA2242 > UBA2242 > UBA2242 > CAZAKO01. Next base: position 21,953 of record CAZJIU010000016.1, on the reverse strand, counting down.
TGTTGCGCGATTGTTTGAAAATGCTTGGATTATTGGCGCTGATACAGTAGTCATAAAAGCCGGGCAGCGGTTGGGCAAGCCAACGGACAGAGATGAGGCAATCCGAATGCTGAAACTTCTGAGCGGAATTACTCACCAGGTTTTTACCGGCTATTGTGTCTTGAACTCATTTAACCACAAGTACGTCGCGGAAGTTGTCCGGACAGATGTCACTTTTCGAAAATTAACCGATGAACTGATTCAACATTATATTGATCAATATCAACCTTTTGACAAAGCCGGTTCCTATGGAATTCAGGACTTTAGCGCTATTTTTATCGACAAAATTGAAGGTTGTTTTTATAATGTAGTCGGATTTCCAGCTGCCCAATTCTACCATACAGTAACTGAAAGATTATCTTCAATCCGATAAACTTTATATTGTAATTTATCTCAATATTTCCAATATTTAGTTCGTAATTAAATAGTTGAACAGGACATCAATTATGTTTTATGAGGAATTAAAAAAACACCGGGAATCGCAGGAGATAACTCTCGATCAAATAGCCGACAAAACTAAAATCAATAAGAATACCTTAAAAGCCTTCGAAAGCGGCAATTTTTCCAAACTGCCCCAGACCTATGTACGCTTATTTTTAAAAGCCTATGCCCAGGAAATCAACCTTGACCCCAAAAAAGTAATTAAACAATATGAAGAGTATACCGGAGAATCTCCAGAAACGCCAATTTCTCCGACTCCGACGCCGGAAGATAATATTCTTGCAACAAATAAAAACTACATTGCTCCGGTTACCAAAAAGCGTAACATTGCGGCAATTACGACTGTTCTGGTAATTCTAATCTTCCTGATTTCAATCTTAAAACAGGTACTTATCGAGGAAGAAAAACAGAATCAGCCCACCGTAGCACCAGCAATTCAACAAATACCTCTTCCGGATCAAACTACCGATACGGCAAAAACCGTCGAAGAGGAAAATGTGGATCAAACTGCTCCAATAATTACTCCCGAAATTCCGCAACCCTTATTAACACTATCAATGACAACTTATGATACCTGTTGGGTGCGGGTGATTACCGACGAAGTAGACGCTTCGGAAGCTAATTACCTTCCCAATATCAGCCGGGAATGGAAAGCCCGCGAAAAGTTCGACATCCGGATCGGACGCCCCTCAAAAGTCCGACTATATTTGAATAATAGAGAACTTGGTCCATTTGGCACAGCAGGAATTCCCACCCGCTTAATCATTACCAAAGACGGAATCGTGCGCTCAACACTGATCCATCGCTGATTTCATCTCCTAAATAAATACCGCTAAAAATCGAAGCATTTTTTAAAAAAAATGCTTGACAATCCAACATTTTTATTCTATTATAGTGGGTAGATGTGGGGATAATTCCCATAAAAACCCAAAAATTTATTTCATTATGATTAACTCTTTTGCCGGCGAATCCAAACACCTTCTAGACGAAAAAAATCGTTTGAGTATCCCCGCCAAATTTCGCCGCTGGCTACCGGAAGAAAGTACCGATTACACCTTCGTTATTACCAAAGGTCTTGATCCTTGTCTGGTGGCTTATCCCGCACCGGAGTGGGAAATCCTGACTGAAAAACTGCGTAATTTGCCACAATTCAAGAAAAAGAACCGCGCCTTTATTCGTACCTGGTTACGGAACTCAGTCTGGTTGAAATGTGACAAGCAGGGACGGATAATCATCCCCCAGCAACTGCTTGGATTTGCCGCAATTAAAAAAGAGGTCATTATTATTGGTGCTTTAAACTATTTAGAATTATGGGATCCAGAAGTTTTGAATAATCATTCCGAGTCACAAATTCCCCTGGATGACGATTATTTTGAGGATTTAACAGACGTTTTCTAATCCATATCCAATGGATTGGTTTAATGACCACAATTCATGTGCCAGTACTCCTACAAAAAACCTTAGAATACCTGGTTAATCAACCTGATGGCATTTATGTTGATGCAACAGTTGGATGTGGTGGTCATTTTACAGAATTATCAACACGATTAAGTAAAAATGCAATTCTCATCGGAATTGACGCGGATCTCACTGCCCTCGAATATTGTCAGCAAAATTTAAAGATTTCCCAATCCCATCGGTTTATTCATAGCAACTTCGAATTTATCAAGTCGGTCTGTTTTCGTGCCGGATTCCCTAAAGTCCACGGGGTTCTGCTCGACCTTGGCCTTTCTTCCTTCGCTCTGGATAATCCCCAGCGCGGTTTCTCCTATATACTTGAGGGTCCTCTGGATATGCGATTCTCAGCGGACCAACCTCAGTTGGCATTTACGATAGTAAATTCTGCTGAGCAAGCTACCTTAGAAACTATCTTCCGAGATTTCGGTGAAGAGAGGCGGGCCCGTTCACTAGCAAAAGCAATCATCGCCGCACGCCAAACTAAAAAAATAAACACTACTACTCAGCTAGCCGAAATCATTCGTCAGATAGTTCCTTCTTCTCAGCTCATCAAGACTTTAAGTCGCATTTTTCAGGCGTTGCGAATTGCAGTCAACCGGGAGTTAGAAGTACTCCAGAAAGCAATTTGCGATGCAATTGATATGTTAGTTACTGGGGGGCGATTGGTAATCATCAGCTATCATAGTCTCGAAGATCGGATTGTCAAGCAAAAATTTAAGCTTTTCGCTTCAGATTGTATTTGTCCCCCAGATTTCCCGATCTGCCAATGTAACCATCAGGCTTCAGTCCGGATATTAACCGCTAAACCAATCAGACCAAGACAGGACGAAATTGAACTAAATCCAAGAGCGCGAAGTGCCAAGCTGCGGGCAGTCGAAAAATTATAGAGTACTTATGACCAGAAGAAAAATTAGTAAAAATAAAAAAAGAAAACTGATTATGTTTTCGCTCTTTCTGGTCCTAGTTTGCTTCATGCTGTTCTACATTTGGATTTTTAATTACACCAACCTCCTATTTAAGGATTTAGAAAAATTAAAACGGGAAGAGGCGAACCTTTTAACCCAAAATCGGCTGGTTGCGATTGAAATAGACCGATTAGCTCGGGCCGATCGAATTAAACAAATTGCTTCTTCAGAAATGGACATGTGGACCCCAACACCTGAATCACTGGCAGTCATTATTACTACGAGTAAGGATTGAGATCATGGCTGACCCGATTGTCAAAATCAAAAAAAGAACCATATTGCTATTGTCAGCCTTTTTCATTTTTTGGCTAATAGTGTTAGCGAAACTCTTCACAATTCAGGTGATTCATACCTCCAAATATCAGCAATTATGCAAAGATCAGGCTGACTTCCAGAAAATTATACCGCCAATTCGGGGAACTATCTATGATCGCAATCTAAAGGCTTTGACCGTTGACCTTGTCACCTATGACCTTGGTGTTCATCCCTATTTAATAAAGGATAAAGAGCGATATGCCCAAGCCTTGAGTAAACTCCTAAAACCTAATTACACTCAATATTTAAACCTGTTGAAATCCGATAAGTCTTTCCTTTACTTAGAGCGGAACATTCCCCACCAAGAAATGGAAAATTTTCTAGATAAATATCAATATTTTCCGGGTTTTGCGATTGAACGAAAAATCCGGCGCAATTATCCGTTTGGCGAAACTGCCGGACCACTGATTGGAGTAACTAACGTTGATAACCGGGGAATTGTTGGTTTGGAGCTGGAACTGGAACCTTACGTCTGCGGCACACCTGGTTGGCAAATTGCTTTAAAAGACGGTTGGGGTCGCCTCAATAATCGTCCCGACCTGCCATTTCAGGAAACGATTAATGGTAATGATGTCGTACTGACGATAGACAATGAATATCAAATAATTTTATTTGAAGAACTCCGCAACGCCTTTGAAAGACATCATACTGACAAGGCAATGGGCATAATCATCAATCCACTTAATGGTGAAATTTTAGCCATGGCTTCGCTCCCGGCTTTTAATCCCAACTCTCCCGATAACTACCCGGTATCAGCACAAAAAAATAGTGTGGTAACTGATATTTTCGAGCCAGGTTCCACGTTTAAAATTGTCACCGCTACTGCAGCTCTCGATAATAATAAAGTGCATCCCGAAGATATTATTTATTGTAATAAAGGGGAAATTGAAGTTGGTAAACGGATCATCCATGATTATAAAAAATACGAATATCTCACCTTTGCCGAAGTCATTGAAAAAAGCAGCAATATCGGTACAATCAAAATAGCCCAAAAAATCGGTGCCGACCAAGTCTTTGATTACGCCCGGCGATACGGCTTTGGGGCTAAGACTGACATCCAATTTCCGGGTGAGGTAGCGGGTGTTATTCACCCTCTCAAAAAGTGGACCGAATTAACTCTTGCTCAGGTTGCCATTGGTCAGGGAGTCTGTTGCACTGCCCTACAACTGACCTATGCCTATGCCGCAATTGCCAACGGCGGTTATTTATTGAAACCTCAAATAGTAAAAAGAATTGAGACCAAGGAAGGAATTTGTCTTTTCGAAGCCAATCCGCAATATATCCGACGGGTCGCCTCACCCCAAATAATGGCATTAATGAAAGATCTTCTGCGGTTGACTGTTCAAAGTGGAACCGGCATCAAAGCCGATATTAACGGGATGACAATTGCCGGTAAGACCGGGACCGCTCAAAAAGTAACCCCCGAAGGTTACAGCAAGAGTGAATACAACGCAACCTTTGTCGGTTTTTTCCCGGTTAATGACCCAAAATTACTTTGCGTGATTGTCTTGGATAATCCCAAAGGCTATAATCACACCGGCGGCAGTGTCGCAGCGCCCGTCGTAAGAAACATATTTACCCGGATTGTGAACCTGTCAGATGAGCTGTTTTTCCCCAATGATCAAATCCCAACACCACCATTGAAATACGCCAGTAATTCAAACTCAGATCAGGACATCAGAAAAGCAATTATTTCATCTAACCGAAATCGAATTAGTCTTACGACTTATCAATATTCAAGATTGATGCCTGACCTGCGAGGTCGAACACTGCGACAGGCAGTTGCAATTCTCCAAAATTTGGGTGTTGAAGTGACAGTTAATGGAACTGGCATAGTAATTTCTCAATTTCCTGAGAAAAATTCAGTAATTACAGCCGATACTCGCTGTGTTTTGAATCTCCAACCACGGAGTACAATCCTTGACTAAATCAATCGGAAATATTTTGCGGGGAATTACTTATCAATCTTGCGCAGATTTACCATCCAAAATAAATAACATTTCTAACAACTCGCAGCAGATAAAACCCGGCGATATGTTTATCGCCATTCGGGGGCAACAGGCTGACGGGCATCAATTTATCCCTCAAGCGATTGAAAACGGCGCTGCAGTAATTGTCTGTGAGGAACGACAAAACCAGTGCCGTATCCCCCAAATTCTGGTTACTAACAGCCGTAAGGCATTAGCCCGAATCGCCGCCAACTACTACGACAATCCCACCGATAAATTAACCGTTATTGGGGTTACCGGTACCAACGGTAAAACGACTACGGTCTATCTCCTGAAATCAATTTTAAAACAAGCCGAAATCGCCAGCGGTTCCATCGGAACTCTGGGATATTATATCGAGGATTCATTTTATCCTCTGACCCTCACCACTCCCGATTCATTGCAATTACAACAAATTTTTTCTCAGATGGTGAATGAAACTATAGCTACAGTAGTAATGGAAGTCTCCTCTCATGCCCTAGCTCTCGATCGGATTGATGGAATTTCATTTAAGGGTGGTATTTTTACCAATATTTCCCAGGATCATCTGGATTTCCACCTTACGATGGAAAATTACGTTGCGGCTAAGTTACGATTCTTCCCTCTGATAATCCCAACTGGTTTCCGTCTGGTCAACCTAGATGATTCCTACAGCAAACAGTTTAAAAACAGTGGTGAGGCAAGATTACTAACCTATTCAATCGGCATACCAGCCGATTTCAGCTGGCAGCCAGATGTCAAATACATTAATGGAACATCCGGCAATATTGTAGCTGGTTCCCAAATCATCCCAATTAAAAGTTCACTCTCGGGAAAACATAACTTAAGTAATATTTTAGCTGCGACCGCTGGAGCGCTGCAACTGGGAATTCAACCTGCAATTATTACCAAAGCAATTGCCAATGTCGCCTGGATTCCCGGACGCCTTCAGGAAATCCGTCAGAATGGATTCCCACGGACATTCGTTGATTATGCTCATACTCCTGATGCGATAATTAATGTACTGAATACCCTGCGCGACATCGTTCCCAGCGACGGGAAACTGATCACAATTTTTGGCTGTGGTGGCAATCGAGACCGAACCAAAAGACCTCTAATGGCAAGTGCTGCAGCATCTTTGTCTGATATGGTCATTGTCACAACCGATAATCCCCGTTTTGAAGAGCCTGAAGCAATCATCCAGGAAATCGTGGAAGGTTTTCCTGAAAATTATGGTTATTACAAGATCACCGACCGCAAAACTGCAATCGAATTTGGATTAAAACAAGGTACTCTAAAGGACGTGATCGCAATACTTGGTAAAGGTCATGAAAATTACCAGGAAATTAAAGGGGTTAGGTATCCATTTTATGACGTAGATATAGCCGAAAATTATTTCGGGAAAAAGAGATGATTACCGCCGGTTTTATTAACCAGATCGGTTTAGGTACACTGAGAAATTTCAACTCAGCGATTAGTAGTGTAACAATTGACAGCCGCAAAGTGACGATTGGTTCAATGTTCTTCGCGCTTAAAGGTGAAAAAGTTGATGGTCACCATTACCTAAACTCAGCAATTGCGCAGGGTGCTGCTTTATGTGTTGTCTCGCAGGAGTGGGCTGATCAAAATACCGATTCCAGCTTACCCCTCTGGATTGTGGATTCTCCCGAAACAGCCCTGCAGCAATTGGCTCTCTGCTGGCGACGTGAGTTTAAAATCCCGGTTCTTGCCATTACCGGTACAAACGGCAAAACGACGACCCGGGCAATGTGTCAGGCAATTCTACAAAAACGCTATTCACTGCATTGCACAAGCGGAAACTTCAATAATCAGCTTGGTCTTCCTCTAACTCTTTTGAGTCTGACGGCTGAACACACTATCAGTCTGCTGGAATTGGGTAGCAATCACTTTGGCGAGATTAATTTCCTGTGTCAGATATGTCAACCTACTGCCGGATTAATTACCAATATTGGGTATGGTCATATAGAGTATTTTAAGGACTTAGCCGGGGTGCTAAAAGCCAAAAAGGAGCTGTTTGATTCACTCCCGGTCAACGGTATCAGTTTTATTAATAAGAACGACGAAATGCTTGCCACGCTCAAGCCAGCTACTAAAATCGTGACATACGGATTAGACCGGCAGAATGTCGATTACCGCGGTAAAATAATCACTTATGACCAAAATGCCTGTGGGACTCTTCAAGTAAATGAAGATATCATAATTCACCTTAAAGTTCCAGGAAAGCCGATGGTTCAAAATGCCTTGGCGGCAGTTGCTGTCGCTCGTACCTACGACGTTACCTGGTCTGACATTAAATCTGCCCTGGAAAACTTCGAGGCAGTCAATCAACGATTTGTGATAAAACAATACCGGAATTGCCGGATAATCAATGACGCCTATAACGCAAATCCCACCAGTACAGCAGCGGCAATCGAGACCTTTTCGCAAATGAACGTCCCCGGGCGGCGCATCTTCATCTTCGGCGATATGCTGGAATTGGGCACAATTTCCGAAGCCAGTCACAGCAAGATCGGGAAAAAAGTAACTACAGCAGCAATTGATTGTTTCTATACCTACGGACCTTTGTCTGAGCTGGCTGCTGAAGAGGCGCTCAAAGGTGGTAGCCAGCAGGTTCGTTCCTTCTGGGATAAAAAGGAGTTATTAGCAGTATTAAAAAAGGACACTTTGGAGACAGATACAATTCTATTCAAAGGTTCCCGGGCTAATCATCTTGAAGATATAATCGAAGGAATTATTAGTTAATGTTTTATCATCTACTATTTCCGCTAAAAAAGTATATCAGTGGATTTAATTTGTTCCAATATATCACTTTTCGGGCGGCGATGGCGGCCATTACCGCACTCGTGATTAGCTTCATTATCGGTCCGATTATCCTCCGTTTACTCAAAAAACATCAGGTCGGCGAAATCATCCGCGAAAACGGTCCGACCTCACATTTGGCCAAAAAGGGTACTCCTACAATGGGAGGAATCATCATCCTGTTCTCGGTTATTATTCCGGTACTGCTCTGGGCAAATTTGAAAAATATCTATACGATATTAATCCTGATTGCTACAATTTGGATGGGGATAATTGGTTTTGTTGACGATTACCTCAAAGTCGTCAAAAAAATAAAAAAAGGACTGATTGCCCGCTATAAGTTAATCGGACAAATTAGTCTGGGGATAATTATCGGCTGCTATCTCTTTTTTACTCCGGAATTAACTTCGCTGCGCGGTCTTATTTCCATTCCTTTTTTTAAAAATCTCGAGTTAAACCTCGGATTTTTATATATCCCATTTGTTATTCTATTTGTCACCTTTGCCTCAAATTCAGTTAATCTCACCGATGGGCTGGATGGTTTAGCTGCAGGATTGATGGGCATCGCGGCTCTCGCATTCGCGGTAATTGCCTATGTTACTGGACGGGTTGATTTTAGCCATTACCTGAATACAATTTATATCCAAGGGAGTGGTGAATTAACGGTGTACTGTATGGCATTCGCCGGCGGTATTTTAGGCTTTCTATGGTATAATAGCAAGCCTGCTCAGGTGTTTATGGGTGACACTGGTTCGTTGGGTATGGGTAGTGCTCTCGGGACAATCGCAATTCTGTTAAAAAAAGAAATTTTATTCCTGGTACTGGGTGGAATCTTTTTTGCCGAGACTCTGTCAGTTGTCATTCAGGTCTGTTACTTCCGATATACTCGAATAAAAACCGGCACTGGCAAACGAGTTTTCCTGATGGCACCGCTTCATCATCATTTCGAAATGAAGGGCTGGGACGAAAGCAAGGTCGTCATCAGGTTCTGGATAATCGGTATCCTGCTGGCAATTTTAAGTCTAAGTAGTTTTAAAATTCTATGATCGATTTAAAAACATTACCAATAAATGTTAAAAACCACAAGGTGACTGTTCTCGGTGCCAGGCGCAGCGGACTCACTGCGGCTCAATTGCTCGCTCAGCAGGGAGCTCAGGTATTATTATCAGATCTGGCAAAAATCGAAATCCCCGAGACAGTCACGCAAGAGCTGTGTAAGTACGAGGTTACAATCGAACTTGGGCGACATAGTGAAAAAGTCACCCAATCCGATCTTGTCGTGCTAAGTCCCGGAATTCCCAACACCGCTCCAATTGTACGCGAAATCGAAACGAAAGGTATTCCGATTGTCAGTGAGATCGAGATAGCATATTGGTCAATGCCCGAAGCAAAAGTGATCGCCGTAACCGGTTCGAATGGCAAAACCAGCACTACCACGCTTATCTATGAATTATTCAAAGATACCCAATACGCAGTTTTCTGCGGCGGTAATATCGGAGTTTCTTTTAGTTCACTTATTCCGAATGCATACCAGGTCCGTCATAAACCAAGAATATTCGTACTTGAAGTTAGCAGTTTTCAATTAGAACGGATTATTCATTTTCGTCCCGATGTCGCCGTGGTACTAAATGTCACAGACGATCATATGGATCGCTATGAACATGACATTCATCAATATTTAAAAGCCAAACTCAATATCACCCGCAACCAACAAGAGGCTGATAGCTACGTATATTTCGCTGATGATGCCCTGCTAAAGCAGAATCTGCCACCTCGTCCACGGAAGATGCCCTTTGGTTTAACACCCAATCCCGAAATGCTTTTCACTGCTGATGATCAAAACATCTACACCTATAATGGGAAAATACTGATACACAGATCGGAAATTGCCTTACTTGGAGAACATAATTTGTTAAATATCCTGGCGTCCTTAAATGCGATTTCCGATTTTGATATTTCAACTGACCATGTGCGTCAGGTCCTGCGTCAATTCGCTGGCATCGAACATCGTCTCGAATTTGTGGCAACCATTGATGATGTTGCTTACTATAACGACTCCAAGGCTACCAATGTTGATTCGGTGAAGTATGCACTCAAGAGTTTCAGTCAGCCGGTAATTATTATTCTCGGCGGTCGCGATAAAGATGCGGACTTTAGCCAGTTATTACCCTTTCTACGGAAAAATACCAAAAAAGCAATTCTAATAGGTGAAGCAGCAACCAAAATTCAGCAGGCGATTAAAAACGATATACCCAATATTTTTACCAAATCAATGCCGGATGCAGTATCAAAAGCTCATCGCTTAGCCCAACCGGGTGATGTGGTTTTATTATCGCCCGCCTGTGCCAGTTTCGATATGTTCGAGAACTTCGAACATCGCGGTAAGGTGTTCAAAGAAATTGTTCATTCTTTACACAGGAATAAGGTAGATGAAGGTTAAATATTCCCAATCCATTGATCAGTTTTACTTCTACCTGATTGTCATCTTGATTGGGATTGGATTTGTTATTCAATACAGCGCCAGCTCTTCTCTGGCTGCTGCCCGATTCAATGATCCAGGTCATTATATGCGGGGTCATTTTATCAGGATAATCGCCGGATTGATTGTCGGTCTATTTTTCCTGAAATTAAATTATAATCATCTTAAATCTGCCGCCATCTGGGTTACTATTGCAGCGATCTTGTTATTGGCTACTACCCTGATTGTTCACCTTATCCATGACACTTCACCAACCGCCCGCTGGCTCCATACAGGTCCGTTGCGATTTCAACCTTCGGAATTGGCAAAATTTGCATTTATTCTCTACCTGGCTTCATTTTACGACCGTCATGCAGACAATATCGGCGATTTCAACAGAGGTTTTATTCCGCCAGCATCAATGTTACTGCTAGTTGTTTTATTGATAATTGCCGAACCGGATTTCAGCACTGCAGCAGTAATCATTGTTCTGTCAGTAACTCTAATGTTCATTGGTGGGGCAAAAATTTTACATCTTGCTCCATTTTCCGGTCTACTCGGAATTATCGCTGTGATTAGCGTTTTATTGTCGCCTTATAAACTAAAACGAATTTTAACTGCAATCGGTAACGTCGAGGATACTCAGGGTACCGGTTACCAGATTCACCAATCGCTAATCACACTCGGTAACGGCGGTTTATGGGGGCGTGGTCTGGGCGGCAGCATTGAAAAGAATCTGTTTCTCCCCGAACCACATACCGATTTCGTGTTCTCGGTTACCGGCGAAGAATTTGGTTTTATTGGTACAACGCTGCTACTGATTCTCTTCCTTTTGCTATTTATCAGAGGGCTGCGCATTGCTTTCCGAGCCCCTAATGTATTTGGCAATCTGCTCGGACTTGGTCTTTCGCTCAGTATGTTTGTTTATCAGCTGGTCAATGTCGGGGTTGTTTGTGGCATTCTGCCGGTAACCGGTCTTCCTCTGCCTTTTATTAGCTACGGTGGTTCGACTATGCTCTACAATTTCGCCTGTCTTGGAATTATCCTGAATATTTCCAGGCATATGATCAACACCCAAAAACCCATAAGATTAGTGACTGTTCATGTCTAAAGAAGAAACCATGAAAACCTTGCGAGTGCTGGTTACCGGTGGTGGTACTGGCGGCCACCTCTTCCCTGCAATAGCACTAATGGAAGAGCTACACTCCCGGAGTAATCAAGTTGGCAATATTGAATTTCTATTTGTTGGAACCAGTCGCGGTTTGGAATCAACCGTCCTGCAAAATCAGACCTGGCCATTTAGAAAAATCTGGGTGCGCGGGTTCCAGCGTGGATTTAGGACAAAGGATATTCTGGTAAATCTGATGTTCCCGGTCAGGCTTTTGGTAAGTCTGATTCAGTCCTGGTTGATTATCAGACAGTTCAAACCAGATATTGCAATTGGAACCGGAGGTTATACCGCAGGTCCCCCACTCCGTATTGCTGCCATGCGTAAAATTCCGATTTTTCTGCATGAACAAAATGTATTCCCTGGGGTTACAACGCGCATGCTGGCTAAACATGCCAAACGCATTTATACCTCATTCGAAGACACCAGCCAGTATATTCCAAACTCAAACTGGTTTGGAACGCCTCTCAGACGGTCGCTGGAATGGGTCAGCCGGGAGCAGGCTATTCGCTTTTTTGAATTGCACTCCAATTTGAAAACGATTTTCATTTTTGGAGGCAGTCAAGGCTCACAGGCACTAAATCGTTACTGGATTACCAATCTTGAAAACTATACTGAAAAACCGCAATGTCAATTTCTGTGGCAGACCGGTCAAAAAGATTACGAGGAAATAAAAAACCGGTTTATGGATAATCCTTACGTTAAGGTAACCCCGTTTATTCATGAAATGGGCATTGCTTATTCGGCAGCCGATATTATTATCAGTCGCTCCGGAGCCCTATCGCTGGCTGAATTGTGCCTCTATGGCAAGCCTTCAATCCTGGTACCGCTGCCGACAGCTGCGGGGAATCATCAGGAAATCAATGCCCGGATCATGGAAAAAGAGGGGGCTGCCCTGGTGGTTCTGCAAAGAGACCTCGATTTGGAATTACTCGAAGGATATGTGAATACTTTACTCGCAGATCAAGCGAAGCTGACCGAAATGGCCAATCGTGCTAAAAGTTTAGCCCGTCCTGAATCTGCCACTTTAATTGTAGATGATATTTTAAAGTATGTTGAAGATAATGTTGGGGAAGATTAAACATTTCCACCTGATTGGAATCGGTGGCATCGGCATGAGCGGAATTGCCGAACTACTCAGCGACTGGGGATATACAATTTCCGGATCCGACATTAATTACTCTGATAATATCACCCGACTGGAAAAACGAGGCATTAAAGTGCATATCGGCCATCGCGCCGAGAATGTGACAAGCTGCGATGCAGTAATTTATACTGCCGCCGTCGAATTCAATAATCCTGAACTGCAAGCAGCCCGCAAAAGGGGAATCCCCGTGATTAAACGGGCAAAAATCCTGGGAGAAATTTTACGTGCCCGCCCGAACAGCATCGCGATTGCCGGCACTCATGGCAAAACCACAACGACTTCATTAATTGGTCACTTATTCCTATCAGCCGGTCGTGATCCGATAATCATTGCCGGCGGCGTTCTTAAAGAGTTAAACTCCACAATCCACAACGGTAATGGTGATACCATAATTGTCGAAGCAGATGAATTCGACTACTCTTTCCATCAATTATACCCAACGCATATCGTTCTGACAAGCATCGATTCCGAGCATCTGGATACCTACGGGAATCTGGAGAGTGTTCGAGACAGTTTCGTCAAATTTGTCAACCGATTGCCATTTTATGGGAAGTTAATTTTATCCGATGATGATCAGAACATTCAGTCCATCTTACCTCAAGTGTCTGTTGATTTTGTGAAGTACAGCATCGATCATAACTGTGATATTCAGGCTACCAATATCCGGTTGAACAAATTAACCAGCGAATTCGACGTTACTCTTACAGGAAAACAACTGGGTTTGATTTACTTGCCTTTACCCGGAGCTCACAATGTTAAAAATGCACTCGCAGCAATTGCCATCGGCTTGGAGTATGGGATAGATTTCCAGACTTGCGCCTCTGCCTTGAAAACCTTTGACGGAGTTAAACGGCGATTCGATATCATTCATCAATCTGCGGAATTGATGCTCATTGATGATTACGCTCATCATTACCGGGAAATCGAAGCTACTCTGAAAGCGGCGAAATCCGGCTGGCGGCGGCGAATAATTGCCATTTTTCAGCCACATCTTTATAGTCGTACCCAGGCATTCTATCGGGAATTTGCTCAAGCACTTCAATTGGCGGATGTCGTCGTGCTGATGAATATCTACCCCGCCCGGGAGAAACCAATCGAAGGTGTCTCAACGAAACTGATTTACGATGTTCTGCAAGCCGCCGGGCATCCGAATATCCATTTAATCGAAGAAAAATCTACCATACCAGAATTGATCAAATCTCTTTATCAAAAGGGCGATTTGATCATCACTCTGGGCGCCGGTGATGTTTTTAAACTCCATCAAACATTAAAAAATCTGATCAATGAAAAAATATAAACTAGTGTACATAAACAAAAAACAGACTTCAGGGTTCTCCTGCTCGCGGGGGGCAACCATCAGCTTCGCTGGCTCAGCTGTTTCGGATGGCAGATTGCCTGAAACAGATCAAGATATGGTCAATTCGGGGGACCCTGAAGTATCTGCTCTACCAAATAGATCTTTTCCGCAAATCATATTATGAAAAAATCAGTGGAACATAAGCCAAAAATTTTATTAAAGCGGATCCTGCACATGACAGAACTGGCAGGTGGATTGGCAATCCTGATGCTGCTGATTTATAGTTCGGCTACGTGGTGCAATTATATTGAACTGTTTAACCTGGCAGATATTGAAATAACCGGCAATTCTATCCTCGCGGATGAGACAATAATTAAGATTGCAGCGATCCAAACCGATACCTCAATCAATAACCTTGACTTATCGGCAATCCAGGCAAGATTGGAACAAAATCCGTATGTCAGGGCTGCTGCCGTCAGCCGCGATTTTCCGAATAAATTGGAAATCCGGATCAATGAACGCATCCCCATTTGCTACCTCAGCCATAAAGAATTATTCCTCATCGATGCAGAGGGTATTCTACTCCCGCCGACTCAGACAACTGTAGCTACAAATTTACCGGTTATCTCCGGATTCGATAACGATTCTCTTCTCTATCAACCGGGCTTAAAAATTACCAATCCAGAAATCTTGACAATTGTCAAAACAATCCATTCCACTCTACTGAATTCTCCGGATCTTTTTTCTGCAATATCCGAAATCCATTCCTGGAATGGTGAAAATTACATTCTTTACACTATAAAAAACGGTACACCGATTTTTCTCGGTAATCGCAATTTGTCAGGCCAGTTCGATATCCTGGCCAACTTCCAAAATCGGTTGAAGGGTAAACGCGAATTGAGCGACTATCAATACCTGGATTTAAGATGGGAAAAGCAAATTGTGGTTAAGGAACGACGCTCATAGGAAAAAATAATGAAGAACAGAGGTAAAATAATCACTGCTGTTGATCTGGGAACGAGTAAATCCTGTGCCTTGATTGCTGAGATTGATCCGGAACTTGAAGTGCCGGTAATCAAGGGCTATGGCATTTGCGAATCCAGAGGAATAAAAAAAGGGATTATTGTCAGTATTGAAGAGGCTTCTGAGACAATCAATCAGGCAATTAGCGCTGCCGAAAAGATGGCCGATGTGACTGTCACCAGCTGTTACGCCAGCATCAGTGGTGATCACATTCGCAGTATGAACGCCCAAGGAACAATCGCCATCTCCCGGGACGCCCGCACCGGTCTAGGCGAAGCGCGGGAGATCGAAAAGGAAGATATCGAGCGGGTTATCGAACATACCAAAACTGTTCCGCTGCCGGTAGATCGCCAGATTTTGCATGTTATGCCCCAGCAGTTCATTGTAGATGAACAGAGCGGGATTCGGAATCCACTCAACCTGCTGGGCAGACGGCTTGAAATTAAAGTGCACCTCACTACTTACAGCACCACTGCCGCTTCAAATCTATCGCGCTGTTTCAAAAATGCCGAATTATCCATTGACGGCTTCGTTTTGCATTCGCTGGCATCTTCCCATGCGGTTTTAACCGAGAGTGAGAAAGAGATGGGAGTGGTGTTAATTGACATCGGCAGCGGTACTGCGGACATTATCGTCTTTCACGAAGGCGGTATCCATCATACTGGAGTTGTGAATTTTGGTACTCAACTGATCACCAACGATGTTGCCTACCTGCTGCGGATACCCCTCGAAACTGCCGAAAAGATCAAAAAGGCGCATGGAATTGCATTTACTCAATCGGCAGACAAGGAAGCTTTTTTCAAAATCGAAAGTAAAAACGGACGACCACCACGCGAGGTACCGATCGTCAAACTGGCTGAATATATCGAGCCACGGATGGAAGAAATCTTCCGCGAAGCCTATATGGAAGCACGCAAAGCCGATATTCCATTGATCAATATTCCGGCAGTCGTACTGACTGGCGGTGGTGCAATGATCAAAGGCAGTGAAGAACTGGCAGAATCAATCTTTAAGATTCCCGCCCGGGTTGGTAGTCCGGCAGACTTCAAAGGATACGAGGATGTTTTAAATAAACCTGCCTTCTCCGCAGCAATTGGTGTACTCAAGTATGCCATCCAAGATAGTAAAACCTCCCGGTTGATGAAAACAGCAACTCCGGGGTGGCTGTCGCGAACTTGGGAGAAGATCAGAAAGTTAACCGAAAACTATATGTAGACTTGGCAACATAACTATCATGACATTTAGAATAAAAATTAACAAAAATAATAACTGTGGGAGGTAATATGTTTTTCGAATTTGACGACTTAGCCAATCAAAGCGCAAAATTGAAAGTGGTTGGAGTTGGCGGCGGTGGCGGGAATGCCATTAACCGCATGATCGAATCCAAATTGACCGGTGTGGATTTCATTGCAATCAATACCGACGCCCAGGACCTTGATGCTAACCTGGCACCGATTAAAATTCAGATTGGGAAAGATTTAACGCGTGGATTGGGAGCTGGGGCAATTAAAGAGATCGGTCGAATGGCTATTGAAGCCGATCGCCAGCCAACGATCAACGCCCTCAAGGGCGCTGATATGGTTTTTATCACTTGCGGAATGGGCGGCGGTACCGGAACCGGAGCCTCCCCAGTAATCGCTAAAATTGCCAAAGAGCAGGGCAGTCTGACTGTCGGGATTGTTACTAAGCCCTTTCATTTTGAAGGCCCAAAACGGATGCAACGGGCTGATGAGGGCATCCGGGAACTACGTGAAAATGTCGATACCCAGATTGTCATTCCAAATCAACGATTATTGAGTATTGTAGACCGCAAGACTTCAATTCGTCAGGCATTTCAAACGGCTGACAGCGTCCTCTATCAGGCAACCAAGGGAATCTCCGATCTGATCAATCGCCACGGCATTATCAATCTCGATTTTGCTGACGTGAAAACCATTATGAAAAACATGGGCGACGCTATTATGGGCACCGGCCTGGCGACTGGTGAAGAACGTGCGGTGCTGGCGGCACAGCAGGCGATTTCGAGCCCACTCCTGAATGATATGAATATTCGGGGCGCGAATGGTCTGCTAATTAACGTCACCGGCGGCGAAGACCTGAACCTGTTTGAGGTTGATGAAGCCTGCAAAATTATTACCGAAGAGGCTGGCAGTGATGCCGACATCATTATCGGCGCTGTCATTGATGAAAATTTAACCGATGAAATTATGATAACCGTAATTGCTACCGGAATCGGCAAGGAAAACCGGCCGTCTCATCACACCCGTGAATCTGTAATCATTCCGGCGAGAGAAGAGATATTTGCCGAAGAGATTGCTCATGTCAATGATGAGTGGGACGACAACCACAATGAATCGCATCCAGAATCAAATTCAATGTTTTCACTCGAAGCTGATGAGATGAATGAGATGGAGAAAGTAACCGATCAAAATGATATCAATGTACCAGCCATTATTCGCCGCATGAGAAGTTTGAAATAATTACTCCCTCCCCACATCCGATAAAAAAGAGCCCCTGTCAGGCAGGGGCTCGATTTTTATATTAAATACTCTTTTAGATCGCCTTCTGCAGATTGCCTTTTTTCAAGCATTTCATACAAACCTTAACCGTTCGTACGGTGCCGTCAACAATAATCTTGGTTTTCTGCAAATTTGGCTCCCAGCGGCGCCTGGTTTTGTTGTGGGCGTGACTGATATTATTTCCGTAAACTGGTCGTTTACCGCATATTTCACATATTTTTGACATTCTTTTCAACTCCTTAAAAAAACCGGCTGAATTTGCAGATTTTCCGTGAGAATGTCAATGCTTTTCCTGCATTATACCTCCGAGGTTTCAGAAACCTCGGAGGTATACAGGTCAATATTAGCGCATCTCCGGAATCCTGGTTATATTTCAATATGAAAATTGGCAATCTCGATGTTTCAAATCCAGTTCTCCTGGCTCCGATGTCTGGCTATACGGATTCAGCCTTTCGTCAATTATGCAAAGAATTTGGGGCCGGGATTGTCTATACCGAATTTGTTAGCTCCGAAGGCATTATTCGGGGCTCACAAAAGACCCATAATTACCTGCGCTTTGAACGACAGGAGCATCCAATCGGAATTCAATTATTTGGGTATAATCCTGTATCCATGGCAGAGGCTGCGAGATATGTGGAGGAGCACTTTAAACCCGACATTATTGACTTAAATTTTGGTTGTTCGGTGCGCAAAGTCGTGCTGAAAAACGCCGGAGCCGCGGTTCTAAAGGACCTTGACCTGTTGGAGCAAATTACTGTTAGCGTTGTGCAAGCAGTTCAAATCCCGGTAACGGCAAAAATCCGGGCGGGTTGGAATCGTCAATCAATCGTGGCATTGGAAGCCGCCAGGATTCTCGAAAATACCGGAATTCAGGCATTGACAATACATCCACGCACTGCCGCGGACGACTACTGCCACCCGGCAAAATGGGAGTTGATTGCTAAAATTAAACAATCGCTGGCAATACCGGTTATTGGCAACGGCGATATTGAAACCGCCGCCGATGCTATCCGCATGTTCCAGATGACCGGCTGTGATGCCGTGATGATTGGGCGGGCAGCTATCGGCAATCCCTGGATTTTCCGGCAGACTCAGGAACTGCTCACTGGTTCAGAAATAGTCACAACACCCTCGTTACCCGAGCAAATTGCCATGTGTCTGCGGCATATTCGACTCGAGCAACAATATTATCCCGACGAAAAGGTCAACCAGATCATGCGCAAATTTTACCGCGCCTATGTGCGGGATTTCCCCAACGCCTCGGAAATCCGCCACCGTCTGGTTCGCAGCAATACGCTAGCAGATACAATCGCTATCCTGAAGTCAATTTATCGCTTTGGAGAACAGATTAATGACACGGAGTGTCACAGAGGTCACACAGAGGCTCACGGAAAATACTAATTAAATCTCAGTGTGTCTCTGTATCTACTCAGTGTAACTCCGTGTAATATTATTCCGCTAATTCTCGGTTTTTGCTGGAAATAATTCCTGCAACTCTTCTACAGTAGGAGCCTTCGTCAACAGACTAACACCTAACAGGCAGACTATAGAAATTGTAAAAGAGAAATAAATCCCGGGAATGCCCCAGGGGTCGCCGCCTTTCATTATTTGTGGAAAAAACGTCGGGATAACCAGTTCGAGAATCAAGGCCGACAACCCGCCACCGATAATCGAAGCAAGACCACCGGCTTTCGTGGTACGCTTCCACACCAGCGCCGCCAATAATGCAGGTGTGATTGCTACACCGTACATTGTGTAAGCCGTGTAAGCATAACGCAAAACGGAAATATTCGAGCGTCGGACAGTTGGAATAAAAACCATCAGAAAGGCGCAGACTCCGAGGATTACAATAAAAACCTTCTGGAGTGCGAGTTTCTTTGCCTCACTGGCATCTCCTTTAATAAAGCGACCATAAATATCCCGCATAATATTAGTCGTTGGCGAAAGCAGATAATTCATACCCGTCGAAATCACGACCGCACAGGCAGCCCCAAGCAGTAGCACGCCTGCCAAAAGACCTATGACTGAATGTTTCGAAATATCCTCTGCCGCTTTCAGGACAATCGCAGCCGGATCAAGACCAACACTAAGAGATAGTAAATCTTCTTCGGTTTGGATCAGCCTAAAATCATTCTGAATTCGATCGCTTAATTCGGTCAACTGCTCGGGATTTACTTTCCCTGCAATAGATAGCTCCTGGATCAGCTGCTGAGCTCTTGGTTCAATCTTTTCCATGGAAACTGATTTTGAGATAACTTCTCGCTTCAGGGTTTCGACTATTTCAAATTCCCGAATATCCACCCAATGCGAGGCAGCCGAATAAATCGCAATTGCTACAACGACAGTTTCGACCACAATCGTGCCTACAATCCAGAGTGCTACTGCCTGTTTGGCTTCCTTCGGGGACTTGGCACTGTAGAATTTTTGATACATTGACTGAACACCCATTAGCAGCAGCAGTGTCGCCAGAAAATAACCTCCGGCTTTCAGCGTCGGGTATTGACCAAAATCTTCCGCGAACACGGCCCGATGAGTCGCTGGCAGATTCTGGACAATCGAATCGGTTCCACCGGAAAACAGCACCACCAGTGGCAACGCAATGCAGCAGGCTAACAAGATGATAATCCCATTGGGCAGATCGGTATGGGCCACGGCCATCATCCCGCCTAAAGCGGTGAACAGGATTACAAATAGTGCGGCAATAGTTTGCCCCATTGCAACGGAGATTGCACCTTTGGTCACAATATTGAGAATCAAGCCCCCGGCACGAAACTGGTATGATACAATCGTTGTAAAGGCAATGATAATCATGATGGCGCCAATCAGTCGGGCTGTCTTGCCATAGCGCACTTCGAGGATGTCACCAACCGTATATTGCCCGAAAGTGCGAATCTTGGCGGCCAGAAAATAGATTACCATGATCCCAAACCAGGCACCCGCCGGCATCCAGAGACTCGACCAGCCCGCCCGTACTGCATATTCCGCCCCGGCAATGAAAGTCCCCGACCCGATCCAGGTACAAATCAAAGTGAAAACCATTATTCTGATACTCAGACTTCTGCCTGCTACCATGAAATCTTCCTGATTGCGAACTTTCCGGCTCCGATAAAAATTAAATACGGTCAAAATTAGCAGATATAATAAAATGACATACAAATAGAGTGACATTAAAACCTCGCTTTAAATTAGAATTAACTCTTCCTGTTCCGCGCCGGCGACGACGACTTCACCTGCGGTGGTAATAAATACATTGATTTCCGAGCGTGCCGCCATCTCACCCGGCAAATAGATCCCCGGCTCTATCGAGAAGCAAATTCCCGGAATTAGTTCACGCTCATCTTTCGTTTCGAGATTGTCAATATTTACCCCATTGCCATGCACTTCCCGCCCGATTGAATGACCCGTCCGATGCACGAAATAATCGCTATAACCGGCAGCAATTACCACTTTCCGGCATACATCGTCCACCTCCCAGCCAAAGCAGGATTCGCCTTGGCGAAATTTATCCCAAATGAAATCCCGGGCGGCATTGCGGGCATCTCTGACAATGTTAAAAATCTCCACATACTTAGTTGGCGGATTCTGACCGACGAAACCGCACCAGGTAATGTCATAATAAATTCCACTCTCATCGTTCTTCCGCGCCCAGAGGTCAATCAGCAGCGTATCACCAGATTTAATCTTATAGGTATTCTCCGGAGTCGGTTCGAAGTGCGGATCGGCTGGGTGCTCATTGACCCCGACAATCGGATGATCGCCGTCATCAGTAAGATTTTCTTCGGCAAAACGCCGCACAATATACTGCTGAACCTCATACTCGGTTAATATTTCACCAGTATGAATTTTCGTGCGGATCAGGTCGAAGGCTTCATCTTTGATTTGCTGGACGAGTTTACCCGCGGCTAAATGGGCTTGATAGCCAGTCTCATCAATTACCGCCTCGAATAACTGAACTAAATTAGCCGAGGAAACAATCTTAGCCCCAAAAGAGCGCAGTAATTCAAGGGTACCACCATCCACGACGGAAACATAGGGGATATTATTCATCGGTGAGTATTGCATCGCCACCGGTCCACTGCTGCGCAGAGTAGTTTTCAAACATTCATGTAACTCTTCCCACGAGCGATAAACCAGTTTTTTCCCGGGGAGCGAATCTAATTTGGTAGATTCGACCGCTGAAACAATCCGTACTGGTTCGCCTTTAATAGGAATATAATAAAACCAGCGGCGGGTAGTAAATTTATGAAAATCAAGCCCCAGAATTCGGTACGCAATCGCATCGCGATGATGAAAATCGTAGAATAACCAGCCATCCAGCCCGTAGCGGGCAATCGCT
>CAZJIU010000015.1:34547-35622 GCA_964546145.1 uncultured bacterium | reverse complement strand
AATCTAACTTAGCCACCCAGTATGCGGTACTTCTTTCCGTATTGGTGACATCCATACCCCGATTCATAAAACTATTTGAAGTCGGCGCGGAAATATCGTCCGGATCAAGATAACCCTGTGGTCCGTCAGGATCAACTACATAAGTATAACTACCACCCAATTTAATGATTGAATCCAATTTAGCCTGGTTGTCTATATCAAATGTCTCAGCGATAATACCCAACGTTGTATCTTCCGTTATACTGATTAAGTAGTTGTTGACTGCCTTTGCGGTATTTTCCCAGACATACTGCTTCGACTCCGAATAGTAGCGGCTTACCCGCAGTTCATAAAATGTCGAGGACGATAATATATGATTCAGAGCTACTGTCTGGGTCAATCCCTGAGAGTGGTACTGGGGTAAGGCATTGGGGACATATTTATAATCGTGAGTGTTGAATTGAATGAAATTTGCCGTTGCCGAGGTGTTATACGAGTAATCTCCCCCGGCTTCACGAAAATAATTCCGATCCCGATCAGTTTTATCCCAGAACACGTTATAGTTGAGCTTGATGGCGTTGCCTAACCGCCAGGTTAATTTACCCTGTCCTGACAACCTTTGGGAAGGATTCATTGCGACAATTTTATGATTACCAGAAGAGCCGTTGGGTTTGTACCATTCAGAGCCATAAAAATAACCCTCATTATAAAGATAGCGCGCATTGGCAAAAAAGGTCATGCTTTTGCCTAATACTGGTACCGGACCACTGAGACTGAATTCGCCATTATAAATTGGATTAAAATCCTCCAGTGGATTGACTTTTTCCTTGCTGACAATATTGGTCAATCGGGTTGTTGGATCCATCTCGGTTTCCAGATTTTTATATATACTGTAAACGGAATGACTGCTGATGTAATCACCAACATACGCTTTGACCTGCCCGTTATACTCCTGACCGCCCTCCTTAGTGATAATATTCACAATCCCGGACATCGCCTGGCCATATTCGGCATTAAACGTACCACTGATGACTTGCATTTCCTGGACAGCGGAATTTTCAACCGTAGTCGCCATCTTACCATCATATACATCAGT
>CAZJIU010000015.1:0-34447 GCA_964546145.1 uncultured bacterium | reverse complement strand
ATCAGTAATTACGCCTGCGATTTTTCCCGTAGTACCAGAATACAGAGTACTCAGCCCAATAGATAAAATCAGCAGTGCCAAAACAATGTGTGTGATTTTCCCTCTCATACCTATCACCTCTGATTTTGTTAAAGTTGACATTATTTGATCTGTTCGAGTTCTACCGCTTCACTTGGAGATGTTAACAATAAAAGTACAAAAAATCCAGATAAAAAAGATACATTCACTATATTATTTTTACTCATGCTACAAGTATTTCTCCAATCTTAATTCTCATTTCAATTGAAATTGCTGGACTCTCGCCATCTATTTAAAGCTTCTGTTTAATATAATCTATATCAGCCGAAGCACTTAAAAGTGGAAAACTTGGAAAAGCAACCGGATACGGAACCCCTGGACGAATGGCGTAAAAATCAACTTGGGTTAACTTGATTCGATTGAACTCATCATAATTCAACTGGATTGAATTACTATATTTTTGCTGTAAATCCTGAATATATTTTTCCCAGTAGTTGTGGATTCCTAAGTCGTCACCCTTTTTAATTAAACCTTTTTCCAAGGCATCGGCGATAATGACCTTTTTCTGATCAAAGGCAATAAAAGCATCACTCCACATGCCCATGGTGCGCTCGATATCTTCGGAGTCGTCCAGAGATTTTCGATAAGCCGCTTCAGTTAGATAGTGATCCCGGGCTAAATCAACAACTGCCTGTTTAAAATACCGGCTGAAATTTTCCCGCGTTAAATATTTGGTGCCGAAAACCAATGGATGTGACATGACCGCCTGCTTGAAATCCGCTACCGTCCAAACCTGCTTGCCAACCGTAAAAAATGGCGCATCTTCATCAATGTCCGACTCTATGAAAGGAATCTCGGGAAGTTTCAGCTGGACCGTGTCAGGGGGTGAATTTTGGACATAGTATTGCAGGGCAGCATTGGATAGAACATCAAAAGATGTCTTATTAAATTGCAGTTTTTTACCCTTCATCAGATCGATTTGATAGGAGCGCCATAGTTCGTCAGCTTTGGCAAGATGGATTTTTTCAGCTACTTGATTCCAGCGGATCTGCTGCTCCTCCATGCCGATCACCGCCACATCAGCCCAATTAATTACCTTCATCATGAGATAGTCGCCGTCGCTGAGCTTTAGAGGACCAACAGTCGTACCAACATCAAGAAGATTGGTGTATAATGCCCTGTGAATTACCTCATCGTCGGGATCGAGATACTTAACTTTATGGATTGGCTGCTTGCCTACTCGATTCTGTAATTCTTCAAAAACCTGGTCCATAAGCTCCGGAGCTGAATCGAGAGCAGCTTCTATTGTCTGGGCAATTTTACGGTCCTTAATCGTATAAAACTCGAGTTCGTACTCTCGCTTGGATAGCTGGTAATTTCGCGCAATTTCCTGACTATCAAGTTTCACCTGCGCATAAGCTACCTCTTTGAACAGCTCATCCCGCATCATCTGTTCTTTAAGACCTTTCAGGTAGCTCTGAAAAGCTGTGTTTTTTCGTAACTCGTTGTTAGATCCGGCTTCTAACGCCAGGATTTTTTCCGATATCAAATTACTCAGGGTAACATTTTTATCTTTAAAATTATTCGGTCTGAGGGTCAACTCGGCGCGACGTACAAACTCATTGACCGAAATCGTCTTATCCCCGATCCGCGCCAGGATAACCTCAGATGATCGTTTTTTTGCCGATGAGCAGGTCAGTAGCAAAAGAATCGGAAATACTAAAAAGACCTTTATCAAACAATTATTATTTATTGTATTTCCTGGAACCATTCGCAATCAAGCTAAAAAAATGATAAAAAACTACTTCCTAAATTCAACTTGGAATAACTTTTTGCTATGCCAATTCACCTCTTTGATTTTATCTGGAAACACAAGCGCTGGTTCGAGATATAGTGATGGCATAATCATCTCAAGATTTATGGGGCCTTTCCTTTTCAAATAAATATTGGTTCAATTTTAATTGAATCGTTTTAATATGTCAAGAATTTTTCACTGTCAATCCCGATATTAAACAAGAAATCCAGGACCAACTAAACGGATGAGGTCTTATAATTAATATTTTTAAAATTTAGAATATAAAATGCGAAGTCTATTTACCGGTTTTTTTCTTTTTCACATAATCCGGATATAACTTCTCCATGCATTCGGGACAGATGCCATGGGTAAATTCAACCTCGGCATGATTGGCTATATAAGACTCGACATTACTCCAATAACCCTGATCGTCACGGATCTTTTTACAATTGGCACAAATTGGGATTAATCCGCGCAGCATATTCACTTTCTCGATTGTTGCCTGGAGTTCCCGAATAACTTTTTCGCGTGCCTCCTCAGCCCGCTTGATATCATTGATTGTCCGGGTTATCCCCACAAGCCCATTGATTTCACCATCAGTATCCCGGATAGGAACTTTGGTAGTCGAGGTCCAATTCAAAGTACCATCTGCTAATTTTCTACTTTCTACCAAACCGACTATCGGTTCGCCGGTTTCCATCAGGTGCAGATCCTCATCAACCGTCTTGCGACCAAATTCTTCACCAAAAAGCTCGACGTCAGTCTTATGAAAATATTCACTGTCATGGGTCATATTCAGGGTTTCCATCATTCTGCGATTGATTTTGAGCAAGCGGCACTGTCGGTCCTTGAAATAAATACTGTCCGGTATATTATTCATCAACCCATCGAGCAGCGATTTTTCGTACTCTAAAGCTGCCTCGGCTTGTTTGCGCTCGGTAATATCATGAGCAATACCCACAATGCCAATGATTTTGCCCTGTTTATTCCGTAATGGCACCTTTGTCGTCAAATTCCAGCCTATTTCGCCAGAGGGTAAATTCAATGGTTCTTCGTGATTTAGCAGCGGCTTGCCGGATTTGATTATTTTTTGCTCATCAGCATAAAATCTGGCTGCCAAGTCATGGGGAATTAAATCAAAATCCGACTTGCCTATAAGCGCAGCCGGATCAGGCTCATCCATCCGCGATGCCACGGCTTTATTGCAGATGATAAATCGCCCTTCGGTATCCTTGGCATATACCTTATCGGGGAGATTATTGATTACGGTATTCAATAATTCCCGTTCCTTTTCCAGCGACTCCTCCATTTGCTT
Organism: uncultured bacterium; assembly: GCA_964546145.1. Lineage (GTDB taxonomy): Bacteria > Fidelibacterota > UBA2242 > UBA2242 > UBA2242 > CAZAKO01. The sequence continues at coordinate 31,319 of CAZJIU010000015.1, read as the reverse complement.
GCGCTCAGTAATGTCTTTGGTGATGCCGACAGTACCGATAATTTTCCCCTCCTTGTCCCGTAGCGGTATCTTGCTTGTCAAAACCCACGTGTCGGGACGGTCAGGCCAGGTCTCCTTTTCTTCTATGTTCAATAGTGATTCACCCGTCTTAATGATTTCTTGTTCATCCTTGTAAGTCTGCTGGGCATGCTCCTTTGAGAAGAAATCAAAGTCCGTCTTCCCGACGACTTTGGCAGGATTGTCCAGGCCGAACCATCGCTTGGCATGAACTTTATTTGTTCGTAGGAACCGACTCTGGGCATCCTTAACATAGACTGCGTCAGGAAGGCTATCCAATATCGTGTTTAATAAATTTCGTTCTTTTTCTAGCGCTTCCTCCACTCGTTTACGCTCGGTAATATTTCTGGAAACCCCAAAAGTGCCCGTGATTCGACCATTCTCATCGCGTAACGGCATCTTGGTTATCGAAGCCCAGGATACACTGCCATCGACCCATTCGGTTTTTACCTCGTGATCAATTACCGGCTTGCCTGACTTGATAATTTTTTGCTCTTCATCATAATCCTTTTGGGCATGCTCAGCAGGAAAAAAATCAAAATCACCCTTACCAATCGCCTCTTTCGGATCAGCCAAACCAAATACCTCAGACGCCAAGACTTTACTAATCCGGAGAAAATGGCTATTCAAATCCTTGAAGTAAATATATTCAGGAAAATTGTTCATCATCGCATTCATTAACACCTGCTCGCGCTCCAGCTCGATCTCGGCTTTGCGATGCTCAGTAATATTTCTGGAAATCCCGAAAGTCCCAATAATCTGACCTTGCTCATCGCGGAGCGGCAACCTGGTTATCGAGGCCCAGGATACGCTGCCATCAACCCATTCGGTTTTTACTTCATTATTAACTACCGGCTTCCCGGACTTGATGATTTCTTGCTCTTCATCATAATCCTTTTGGGCGTGCTCACGCGGGAAGAAATCAAAATCGCTCTTACCGATTGCCTCTTTGGGATCAGCCAAGCTAAATACCTCAGTTGCTAAAACTTTACTAATCCGGAGAAAATGGCTTTTCAAATCCTTGAAGTAAATATATTCGGGAAAATTGTTCATCATGGCATCCATGAGCACTTTCTCACGCTCCAAGTCTGTTACGAGCTTTCTATACTCAGAAATATCCCGAAATATTCCCTGTATCAATTTTTTTCCATTAAGTTCAAAAATGTTGGCTTTGATCGCCACGTCTTTAACTTCGCCATTTTTTGTAATGACCTGGGTTTCCAGAACCTGCCCTTCCTTTTCTCTGCGGTGTTGGAGAAAAGTCTTGCTAAATCTTTCATCTAACTCCTGCGGGGGATGGAGAATCCGCTGATGCTGACCAATAAGTTCGGATTTCTTCCGGCCAACCAACTCCTCGGTCACTCGGTTACAGTCAATTATTATCCCCGTCTCGGCATCAGCGATAACAATCGCATCCATTGCTCCCTCAATTTGCTTGCGATATCGCTCCTCCGATTTTTTTAAAGCTTTATCGGTCTGGTCAAACTTGGCGACGCGGCATCTGATCCCCTCAATCATTGTATTTAAATTCATCGCCAGTACGTCAAGCTCATCATTTTTATCTGAAAGCTCAATTCTCGCCGAATAATCGCCGCTTGCAACCTGCTTAATCTTTTCAATTAGTTCATCAATCCGCTTTGTCTTCGACTTGCTATCCATCTTCTTCCTCAATCAATTGCAATCTGAAAGTCACTCACTTGCGTGACATTCATAGGCTTTTAATTAAATTCTCCCCGCACCACTACAACACACTAAACTGATAAATAATATAGCAAAAAATTCCAAATTTGCATCAATAATTAAAAGCGATTTTGAGGAAAAAAATTACTGATCAGTCGTTATTAAGTGGTTTTAGCTTGTGCCAGAAAGAATGGTGATTATTTATTTTGGTTGTGATCTGCCTTAAATACCCATTCGCAGTTCAAAGATTGGATGTTTTTATGCAGTTCCTCAATTGCACAATATTTAAAAAAATAATTGGCGTAGGAAGCTTGAAAATCGGCTAATCGCTCAAGATGTAAGATTGGCTTTTTAATTGGATTCTGTTTTTCAAAAACATCCTCAATATCCATTTGGCTTAGATCAACCAGGTGAATAGTATCAATATCCATTTCTTTGACCTGTTCGAACTGATGGGCGTTATTGATTTCTATTTCGATCCTGATCTTTTTACGGATTTCGCCTAGCTCCTGGTTTGCTCGTTCGAGTACTTTTTCGATTCCATCAGCATAACTAAGGTGATTTTGAGTAATATATACCGAATCATTCAATCCATTTCTTTGCCAGAAACCGCCGCCAGTCTCAAAGGCAATCACATCAAAAACTTCAAAGATGGGATTGACTGAAACACCCTGGATCAGCTCCTTGCCATAAGGCTTTAGAAATTCTACCGCCTTGTGACAGGCTGTTGCAAGTGCGGACATTCTTCCAATCAGCCACAGAATCAGTCGCCGATTGTTTAAAATATCAGCACCGTTTCCCTGAAAGCTAAAGATAAGAGCATCCTTCTGAAGGTTTTCTCCCTCTTGTTTGTTCCAGAATACCTCGAGCTGTTTACCGCTGGACTCAAAAAGGATTTCCAAAATTTCACGACCGGAAAAGAGACCTTCATCTTTAGCTAAAAAAGAACCTTCCGCATGGAGAGCATAGGGAGCGATGGTTTCAGTAGTTAAATCACCGCTTCCTGATTCAATACTCTGCATCCAATTCAGGACTTCTCTTACCTGGTTAGGATTCATGATTAATTACCATTCCTAATCATTTTCGGGACATTAAAATCCTTCAGGCTCATCGCCAGCGTGAAACATTCTCGGACGATGACCGCTTCTCATTTTGTCAGGTGCTTTACGACCGATTCCGGGATGATTATCGGATTCACACTTCTGGAGTAATTTGCGCTGTTCATCAGTCAACACATTCCGAAAAGCCAGCCGGTGTTTAACTTTAAGCTCAAACAGTTGACTTTTTACATCGTTGACCTTCTTAATCGCAGCATCAATTTTTTTCACATCGGCGCCGGTATTGACTAATTCATCCAGCTCCAATTGTGCCAGTTTGAGATCGGCATGGAGGGGAATGACCTTTTTTTGGTGATCCAAGCGCAACTGATGCAGCTGTTCTTTTTGAGCATCGCTGAGGTTCAGGTTTTGGCAGAATTCCATGGATTTTTCCATTCCCTTTCCGCCTGGCGGCATCATCTCTTTCGGCTGGGCCAAAATCAGCACAGGTAAAGATACCAGTAACAAAGTAATAATTAACCGTTTCATGGGTGGTTCCTTTCTTTCATTGGTGTTTTATGCTCATCAGATCGCGAGAGTGACCTCATTAAACGATTGCGAAATCGGTTTTCAAAGGTTATAAATTTCAGTTGTTGTTCCGTAGTTAAAACATCGGCACAACCTATAACGAAGTTCTCTTTGTCATTCAAAATCTCCTTTTCCAATTCCGCCAGACGGTGAGCATATTTCTTGACGTCTGCCGGATCTGCTTTATAGTTTGGGTCTTCGGTTAGTTTATTGATTTCAATCATGATATCCCGCTGCTTATCCAGATTTTTTCTTATCCCGGCTTCCATCTCTTTTAATTTAGGGAAAAAGCGGATTGACTGGTCTGAGGTAAGTTCCAAGAATTCAGTCATTTTCCAGATACGCAGCGCTTCCATCTGTTCACGCCGTTCCGGGTTCATTGGCGGCATAAAGTCTTCCTGACCCAACAGAATGGCAGGAATAAGGAGGAGATTAGATAATAAAACAACGATGGCTACTTTCATGATTCCTCCATTTTATAAAATCTCATTTTTTATTTGTTTGATCACTTGCGAATAATCTTCATCGCTGAGATTAGTTGTAGCGAGAATATAACTGTCTATATCGGAATTTTGGGGATTATTGAAAATCCAATTGACCGCATCCTGATAGAGCTCATTTGTCGAGAGAGTCAGATTACCGTTGCCACTAGGCTCACTATCCACGAGTATTTCACCAAAATACCCAACTTCCGCAAGGTTCAAATAGGCATGCTCCTGCAATAATCCTGACAACCATTTATTAGAAGTCGATCGCGTTTTCAGCAGTGTAACTGAGGCAACCAGCAAAATCACTGCAAGGCTCGTGAACGCCGGAATTGCCCATAACCTGCGTTTTTGCCGGGCAATTCTGCGGTTAATTCGCTCCTGCAAAGCCACCACCAGTTCGGCACCATAGCTCGCCGGAATCTCAACTTTATCCGGCTTCATCGCCCGATTAATCGCAGTAAGCGCCAGCTGATATTCCCGACAGGCAGGACACTCGTCCAAATGGGCAGTGACGGTCCTGCGCTCATCTTCGGTGACATCATTGCTGATATAAAGTGGTAATAAATCTTTTATTTTCCTACAAGCTTTCATAATTAACCCCCATCTTATTAAAAATGGTTCGCAAACGCTTAAGTGCATGGGAATAGTTCACTTTTGCAGCATTCTCGGTCGAATCCATGAGTCTGGCAATTTCCTTAAATGATAATCCCTGGTAGGATCTAAGAATGATCACCAGCTGCTGTCTGGATGATAGGTTCCGAATTGCCTGATTTAAAAGGCTACTTGTTCCTCTCAGATCAGCCGGGCCGCGATCTTCGGCATGCAGGTCGATTGAATCTAATCCAACAAATTGACGGGCTCGCTTACGACGCAGATAATTGATCCCGGTATTGATGGCAATCCGATAAATCCAGGTGTAAATAGATGAGTCCCGACGAAATTTGGCAAGATTTTTATACACTTTAATAAATGTCTCCTGGGTCAAATCATCAGCGTCTTCGTGGTTTGCCACCATGCGCCGAAATAGAGTGTAGACCTTTTCCTGATTTTCAAGAACCAAGCGATTGAAATACTCCGCATCAGGATATCCTTTTGTTCGTGATTTCAAATGCCCCTTTTTATTTTTACGTTCGTTTGACATGGTACTATGTGAAAAAGTTAAATCTTAATCTCAGGAGGTCAACACAGGAATTCGGATCGTCTTGACAAATTATTTAATCTTGATTCATTTAATCAATATAAAAATTTGCCGATTTAGACTATGGGTAATCTCCCATTCTCAATTATCCTACGTAGTCAATACTTAACATAAGGAAGTCACCGATGCTTATTTTCATTACCTTTCTTTTCTCTTGAAAATGCGATCCTGGCGGGGATATATTTCTTTTAGTTAAAAACGAGAAAAAACATGGGTAGATCAATTCTGAAATGGTACATTTCAACATCTCTATTAATCCGCCTGCTCGCTAGCTTTATTCTCGGTTCCCTGATTGGTGGGCTACTATGGTATTTATCAATCCAAAGTGGCAGAGCCATTGCCGAAACGGTTGCGCCTTATATTTCACCCTTTGGGACAATCCTGATAAATCTCCTAAAAATGATTGTCATTCCGGTAATTCTTTTTTCGCTGATTACCGGGGCAGCCTCGCTGCCGATACGGCGCTTCGGCAAAATCGGACTGAAAGTCATCAGTTGGTATCTCTTTTGTTCTTTACTGGCAGCGATCTTAGGTGCCAGCTTGGCTTTAATTATAGCCCCAGGCAAAGCTACTAATCTGGAAGAATGGCAGAAAATAGTCCGGGCTCTCGGCATCCAACCCGATGAATATATTAACGCACCACCGGGTCAGGGTGGGTTCACCAATATCCTGATGAATATGTTTCAGAATCCCTTCCAGGCACTGGCAGATAACAATTTTCTCGCAATAATTACTTTCTCTCTCCTGTTTGGACTGGCAATCCGGATAATCCTTGAGTCGGTTGAGAATCCTGATAACCATATTTTAAGCCGCCTAATTCAATTCTTCGAAGCGGTTCGCGATACAATTTTTAAAATTGTCGAATGGATCCTGGAATATTCACCTATTGGCGTGTTGGCACTTACCATAGTGAACTTCGGTCTGTATGGACCGAATATTGTTGGACCATATATTAGTATAACCCTTGGAGTAATCGGTGGGATTTTAATCATGATGTTTGTTGTTTACCCTTTTTTACTTTTTATAGTCACCAGGCGTAATCCATACTCGATCATCAAGAGTATGGACGAAGCAATGATTACCGCCTTTATTACTCGCAGTAGTGCTGCCACACTGCCAGTCTCATTGCATACCGTTCAAAAGAAACTGAGGGTGCGCAGCGAACTTGCCAGTTTTTCTCTCCCGCTGGGTGCCACGATCAATATGGATGGTGTCTGTATCCATTTGCCCATGTTTGCGGTCCTGGCGGCTAATATTTTTCACATTCCATTGACCATCAATAATTTGATTGTAATGATACTTACCACCGTACTCGCCTCAATCGGCGCCGGCGGCGTCCCGGGTGGTAGTCTGATGCTCCTATTTATTATCCTACAGACACTGGGATTGAATAATATGCAGACCGCTGCAATTATCGCCCTAGCAACTGGCATCAATCCGATCCTGGACATGTTTGAAACAACCAACAATGTTACCGGCGATATGGTCTGTACTTATGCGGTTGCCGCACATGAAAAGCTTTTTGATGACAATCCTGAATAAGTTTTTTATTTGCACTATTCTCTCACTATCCAGTAACCCAATCTGCATAAAAACTCTAATCAGTTCCCCAAATAAGTATAATCCGGTTGACCCAATCGATGATTGGCAACCATTAGATCAATTTTTTCTGGGAAATTAGCCTACCCTGACCCAGACTTTAAATCGCCGATCATGCGTTTTAGCTGCTTTTCCGTGAGCTGGAGATTATCTTTAGTAACCTTTCTCTCAACCAGTAAATCATTGCGGATAAAATACAGGCAACTTTGCTTGACCTGGCAGCCCGACCAACGGCTGAGCATCAGAACATACAAATCCAGCTGGGCATTATATTTGGCAACCAACGCTTTTGACGGATATTTACCGATCTGATCCGATTTGAAATCAACTATAATATATTGATCGTCAGCCATTTTCAATAACAGATCAATTTTACCCTCTAATAAGGTATCGAAAAAATAACCATAAACGTCTACTTCACGGTTCATTTCAACTGCATTATGAATATATTTCAATAAAGGATTATCCGGATCTATCAGTCTTTCACCCCACTCTGTGACTAAACTCAGAATTTTCTGCTCCTCTTGCGCCTCTAGCAGATGAGGCTTGAGCAAACGACCAGTATAACTGAGAAGAGTCTCTAAATCCTTGAAATCCCACCAGCTGAAAGCGTGGTGAATCACTGTTCCCAGTTCCAGCGCCGATAAAGTTTTCCTTTGCAATGAGTGGGTTTCCGCAAATTGTGCTGATTCCTCGTATTCCTGTTGCTCGTCAGTCTGCGAACTAATCCACTCGGAATATGCAGTCGCAGTAATATTTTCCAGTCTTGGGGGTGAGGGCAATGGTCGTACTCGTTTGATGATCAAATCCTTTATTTCGTCGGGTAAGGTCTGAATCGGAGGAGCGGTGATCGAGCCGAGAGAACGATATATTTCAGCGATCTCAGCCTGGCTGAACTCCTCTTTGTGAAATAAATTTTCAGGTTGACCTTCAAAGAAAGGCGAAATATTCTGCCAGAGTGAACTCTTTGAACGGCGCGATCCTTTGGCTGCCGAGAATATCAGATAGGATTCAGCACGGGTAGCGGCGACATACAGCAGGCGCTTCTCCTCCGCCAATATCCGCTCCTTTTCCAGCTGCGCTAAATAATTATAAATAAAGGATTGTTCATTCTGGAAAGCAGTTTTTACACTGCAGGCAAACTCGTTTGGGTAATGGGTCAGAACCAAATCATGATCATTTCTCAAAGGGGCATTAAGCCAGGGAACCACTACTATTGGGAAAGCCAGCCCTTTAGCCGAGTGGATTGTCATAAGAGTTACACTATCTTCGATTTCCGAACTGAGGTTTGCCTCTCCCTCACGAATTTGCATTGCCTGGAAAAGTCGAATCCGACGTAGGTAATCTACCGGTCCGATGTCCTGGGAAGTGCTCCATTCCAGCGCCAGATCTACAAGTTTTAAGACATTGGCGAGCGATTGTTGCCCTTCAGGAAAGGCGCTTAGGATGGTTAAATAGCTAGTTGCATCCAGGATTTTTTGGATCAGCTCAGCGGTTGTTAGTTCAGCCATCTGGTCAATTAATCTGCGAGATAAGTCATAAAATCGCTGAAATTGCCGAAGGTCATCGGCATTAATCCGACTCAAATGTTTTGGATCGTTACTCAAAATCAGCTTAATCCCCGCCATCAAACCTTCATCGGTTGCAAATGACATTAAGGCACGATCACTCAAACCAACCATTGGCGAACGTAGCGTGGCAACTAATGCTATCTCATCCTGCCAATTGAGCAGAACCCGCAAAAAGTTGATTACATCCAGCACTTCCCGACGCTGATAAAAGCCAATTCCCGAAGCGACATAGTAAGGGATCCCCGCCCTCCGGAGAATCTTTTCGAAAATAGCCTGATGAGTGCGGGCACGCAGTAAAATCGTAAAATCACGCCAGTTTGCCTGTCGCAGTGAATCCTGTTTATCCTTAATAATCGGTTGACCGTGAAGTTTTATCAACTTTTGGACAATAGCAATTACTTCAGCTTCTATTGTTGAAAACTCAGTCGGATGTTCAGGAGTCTGTTCTTGATCATTTTCTCCGACTTCGTTTTGATCTTGATTGATAAATAACAACTCAACTGGTACCCAATCCACGATGGTCCCATTAGCTGCTTTAATCGGTTTATCATAGCCAACCTCGAACTTGGCTTTGGAACCCTGTTTATTGAATAAAAAATCAAAAAAGCGGTTTTGGAATTCGATAAGTGGATTGGTGCTCCGGTAATTCGTATCGAGATAAAGCAGCGGTTTGGAGTCTTTATAGTTGTTGAAAATCTCTACCTCAGCGCCGCGAAAACGATAAATAGATTGCTTTTCGTCCCCAACATAAAAAGTTTTCAGTGCAGGATTCAGCACCTGAATTGCTTCAAAAATCCGGTTCTGGATTGGACTAACATCCTGGAATTCATCTACCAGCAAATGTGTGAAACGGCGGGCACACTGCTGCGCTGCTGGCGAACCCGAGCGGAAGAATGCCTCGGTCTCCAGCTCCAACCCACTGAAGTCAATCAGCCCTCGGTCAAATAATTCCTGGCGATAATTGTGCAGCCACCGGCGCGCCAAGTCAGAAAACGCAAGCAGTAAAACTGCATTTTGATACTCCAGCTTTTCGTCAAAAGGAAAAAGCCGCGATCTGATTGCTAGCCAGAGATTATGCAAGTTCCTGAAAGCAGTCCGTAGATCTTCCAGTCCGGCACCCCAATTGCCTTTCTGACCTGTGTTATTCAGACTGAATGCCCGGTGTAGCGAATTATCTCTTAGTTCTTCAGGAATTTGGCCTGCTTCAATCTGCTGAATCACTTTTAAAATCGTCGTTTTAGCCCGCTGGAGTGAATCGTCAGGATCACGAGCTTGATATGAACTTAGTAACTTAAGATTCCCCTGTGCTTCTGGAGAGCCAAATGCCTGTCTTAGCACCGATAGTGTATAATCATGATGTTTTGCTCGAAAATCCTGAATTAGCTCTTTTGCAGATTTCTGGGAGCCCTCTTGCAACATGAACAGCCAATCTGCCCGTTTCTGCCAGACTGAATCGAGCATTTCTCGCACCTGGTATAAATCGAAATGTTTAAGTAGCGTCTGAATCGGGGAATCGGAAGCTTGCAGATTTTGATAAAGAAAGGCTTCCAGGGTTTCCTTCCGTAAAAGAGACTCCTCGATTGCATCTATAACCCTGAACTGGGGATCCATCCCAACAGCCTGAATTTGTTCCTGCAAAATTCGCATACAAAAGCTGTGAATAGTCAAAATCGGCGCCGTATTCAATCTGTCTAGTATTGCCGAAATATCCAGAGCAGGATCGTTCATTCGGCGAATCATCTGGCGAATCCGGGCCTTCATCTCGGCCGCTGCCTTTTCGGTAAAAGTAATCGCCACAATGCCTTCAAGATCTGCTGGATTCTGGAGCAGAATATTAATGTAGCGCTCCACCAGCACCCGGGTCTTGCCAGTTCCCGCCGAGGCTGATACTAAATAGGATTCCTGGAGCTGCTCTTTTGCTTTCTGATAATCGTTCATTCAATTAAAAAGGAATTAGTTTTTCGAAACATCTTGAAAAAATTCTCTAAAATATAAAAATTACATCCAACAATTGAGGAGATCAACGTGTTAATATTCCAGCCTTTTGATAACGAATGGATTACTTTTGCTATTTTTTTGATTCTGATCCTCGGTTTTGTATATCTGAGTGAGGTCTTAAGAAAGCGTTTCAACATCTCCGGCGAAAATACCCGCCAGTTTGTCCACATCGGGGTCGGTCTGCTGGTTATTTTAAGTCCCTTCGTCATTGTCTCTCCGGTTCAACCGGCACTGTTAGCCGCAATTTTCATCATTTTAAACGCCTATGCTCTGCGAGCCGGTCAAATGAAAGGCATTCACACGACCACACGCTTTTCACTGGGTACGGTCTTCTTTCCGGTCTCATTTCTTGTCCTCATCCTGCTCTACTGGAAATCCAACCCGGTAATTTTAATTGTCGGCATGCTGATTATGACTATTTCGGACCCCCTGGCCTCGATAATTGGCAGCCGCGCAAAACATTCTCGCCAGTTCGTATTCTGGAAAGATGCCAAATCACCAGTAGGTTCATTAACTGTATTCATCAGCGCTTTTCTAATTACTACCATTACATTCCAACTTTTACAAAGCCTGCAAGGCAAAAACCCAATTCCTCTTTTCAGTCTGATGCTCATTGGTTTTGCAGTATCAGTCGTTGCCACTCTTAGTGAATCCATCTCGTTTGCCGGTTCCGACAATCTGACACTCCCGTTATTTAGCGCCCTAATGCTGGATACGATTCAGCGACTACCTTTAAGCGGGCAGTTAACTGTCGTTGGCTGGATTGCGTTCTCTTTCCTTCTGGCATATGCCGCTTATCATTTGAAAGCACTTACTTCCGGCGGCGCCGCTGGTGCAATGCTGCTCGGCTCAATTGTATTCTCCATTGGCGGTATTTACTGGGTCATTCCCATGGCAACCTTTTTCATCCTCTCCTCGATCCTTTCCAAAGTCGGCAAACTGAAAAACACTATCTTGAGTACGATGGTCGAGAAAGGGGGCCAGCGCGATCTACTCCAGGTTTATGCCAACGGTGGCATTTCTTTACTGATGGCGATTGCCTATCACTATACCGGAAACGATCTCTTTTACCTGATGTTTCTCGGTTCGCTGGCAGCCGCGACCGCCGATACCTGGGGTACTGAAATTGGCATCTTGTCGAACAAACAGCCGCGTCACATTCTGACTTTCGCCAAAGTTCCCGCTGGGACATCCGGCGGGGTAACCGTGCTGGGCACCTCCGGATTTTTAATGGGGGCTGGCGTTTTAACGCTAAGCGGAATTTTACCAATTACCAGCTTAACTCTCAAACTTTTCGCCATCGTCGCCATCAGTGGAATTCTCGGGGCCCTGATAGATTCGATTATCGGTGCCAGTATCCAGGCACAATACCAATGTCCTTTTTGTCAAAAAACAACGGAAAAATTAGTACACTGCGGAAAATATCAAACCACCCTTACTTCCGGAATAAGGTGGATTAATAACGATGTGGTCAATCTGATCTGCACCGCTTCCGGGGCAGCTTTGGTATCGTTGTTTGTAATTTTTTTTGTCTAACTCAATCATCTTCCGCCAACGGCTCAATTTGACCGGGCTCAATCCGGCAAACCTCATAATAATCACACTTTCCCAATTGGCAACGCTGTTTGACATCATAGGGATTCAAAAGAAAATTTCCACCGCAGATACTCTGTAATATTTTCGTGATTTTCTCCTGGACATTGGTCATCAATCCAGCCAAGTAGGGTACTGAAATTTGCTTAATATTCCTGAAATAGGGTCTGGTGAAAATTCCTTTTGCCAGTTTGCCTTCCCGAAAAACATATGAATAAGCACCAACAAGATGGAGTTCCGGATGAATCTCACGGAGCAATAGCAGGTAAAATGGAATTTGAAAATGAATCCCGTCTTCCAAACCCTTAATTGGGTCCTGGACTGAACTCCGCGAACGCTTGTATTCGATGATGACGGATTCGCCATTTTCATTGAGATCAATCCGATCAATTTTTGCTTTCAAGGGGATAGAACAAAATTGTCCCGATTCGCCAATTGCAAATGGTAAATTGGCTGCCAATTGATGCTCCAACATTCGGGGATAGAAACCACTTCTCAGCGCGTCCCGTTCTCGCTCAATAAATAGCTCCAGGCCACGCTTTAAGTCAAGCAGCTCTTTTTGCCAAACCGACTCCGCCACAAAACCAAAGGCACTGCGATACTGCCCACTTATCTTAGCAACAGCCTGTTCAATTTCAGATCTTAAATCGCTCTCTAAAAAAGATTGCCATTCGGCCAAGCTACTGCAATTCGCCCGTTTTAACAGTAACTCAAGAAGTGCGTGAATCAATAAACCTTCTGCAAGAGGGGTCAGCTCGGCAATTGGCTCCTCCACAACATCAATCTTCCAGACTGTCTGACAGAGATATAAAAATGGACACCAGGCATATTGTTGAAGTCGCGTGACGGAAAGTGGCTTTTTGAAGTATTCATCAGGCGTCCGGTGCAGAGACAGGAGTCCGTTCCATTCTCCGGGCATCTGCTGCTTACGTTTTCGTTCGGTGTCAATTCTCGCCTGAAGGTTTGCTAACTCAGCTGTATCAATCCATTGCTTTAAGAAATCCAGATCGTCCACTTGCCAATTGCTCCGGAATATATTTAGTCGGATATCAGTAGGAGTGGCAGATTCCTTAAGGTCAGGAACGACTTTAGCGGCAGATACTGTCTCATAAGAAATAAATTGACCCAACGGGGAATTGTCCTGAAAAGCCAGAATCTCCTCCAGGAAAGGGGATTCAGAAAAGGTATTGCCGCCGCTGTCAAGTTGTGGAAAGGTAATCAATAGTTTCTTTTTGACCTGATTAATCACCTGGTAGAAAAGGAATTTTTCCTCGGCGATTTTGGTTCCCGTCAATGGCAATAATTCCGCCCCGGCGCCTTCATTCAGCATTGCTCGCTGCCGGTTATTCAGGAGCAGGTTTTCCCGTCGCTGGAAAGGGAATTCAGTGTCAGTCATACCAAGCAAGATCACAGCTTCAAAAAACTCACCCCTGACATCCATAATATTCGCAACCGTAATTCCACTATCTGGCTGAGGAGCTTCACTATTCAGCATAATTCCATTTAATAGGTTATTGAAAACAGTGGTGAAATGGTTCAGATAAATAATCGTAGCTGCCTTTGTCAGGGTTTTTATGCGCTGCAATATTTGCACAAGGTAATCAAAAACTTCACGATAAGAATCAGGATAATTTTCCGAATTATAATACCGCTGCAGCAAGCGCACAACATGATCGGTATAATTCGACCAGATTGCTTTCTCCGGAAGAGTAACATCATGCAGCAAACGATCTACAATCGGATACACTTCATCTAAATCCCTCAGCTCCCGCTGAATATTGAACAAATCTTGTTCGTCGTCTTTAGCAGTTTGGAGAAGAGTCCGCAAATATTCACTGCGACGCTTCAACTGGTCGCGCCAGCTGTCCTGGTTGAAGGATAATCCCCAGGCAGCTGATTTGTATTCAAACCGCTGGATGATTTCCGATCCGTAATAATCACGAATTGGATTGTAGCGGGTCAGGTCAATGATACTATCCCGACTGAAATTTTTCTCATTGATTTCGAATATTTTACGGATGATGCGAACCGGTTCCGCTTCCACAAGGGGCTGACTACTATTGTTAACTGCAATACCAAATTGCGGAAAAAGCAGGCGAACCTGGACTAAGTAATCATAGGCTCCGCGATACAAAACGGCAATTTGATTAGCTGCTACACCATCAATAATCCACTGCTTGACCGTCCGGGCAGCAGTCGTTACCTCGATTCTTCGGTTCGGACAACGAACCAGTTTCAGCCGCGGGTGTGACCAACAATTTTGCCATTCCTGGGGTTCACACTCTTGAAGGGCACAATTGACCTTCATTTTATTTCTGAAAAACGAATCCGCTAGTACGGCGAAAAACAAGTCCTCGCTATCCTTGAGCATCACTTTGTTAAATTGGATTCCCCCAAAATAGCTCTCCGGTGGCGCTATATAATTCATAACCGGGTGAATTTCCCGATCAAGAATAAATAATAAAACTCGTTCGTACTTCCGCACCAAGTTCATTAATAACCGTTTTTGCAGAGGATTGAATTCGTAAAAGCCACCAATGACCAAATTGGAACCTAAGCGCTCCGGGGCTTGTGGTTCGAGCGACTCACAAGCTAATTGCATGATTGAATCTGTGGTTGCAATGGGGAAACTTCTTAAATAATCCAAAATAGCTACAAAATTTCTCAGCCGGGAATCCGTCGCTCTATTAACGATTGTAACCAGTTCCGCCTGAGTATAACCGGATTCGCGCAAATCTACTAACACTTGTTGAAGCAAATTAATAGAACCGGCAGTTAATTCACCTGGCAGAATACGGTTCCTTTGCAGATATAAATACAGTAAAAACCACTCTTCATTTGCCCCAATCACCTGATAGGCTTGTCGGGTCATATCCAGAATCCGGGAAGCCCAATTAAAAAATGTCCCAAAATAGCATTGTCCGGGCTGGATCGAATTTACTGCAGAAAAAAGTGCCTTTTTCAAATTTTGAATCTGACGCCTTGAGGGCAGCAGAAAATCCACTTTTTCCCTACTTTCAATCCGGGAACGTATGTGGCTGATCAGATGCTCGGTCTGATCATCAAATATTGAGCCGGTATAGATATCCAGATTAGCCATTTTGCTTAAATCTAATTGAAATCCTTTTGAGAGCCAAATTTTTTAAACGCTAGCTACTCACATTTTGCTTAAAAACCTGGGATAATATTATTTTAAAAAAAAGTTTTGCAATGGTCAATTTTTTGTTATAATATTCAGCGTTGTTTGAGGATCGTAAATATTCACTGAATGTTTATCGAGAAAGAGGTCGTTTAATCATCTAATTGCGTCACTTCTCTTGTGAATTCCAAAGCCTAATATTTACCTGGTATTGATGCAGTGTTGCATTATACTGCGTAATGTTGACTTACATTTACAATGAGAAGATCACGAGGAGAATTTTAATGCAAGGTAGTAAACTGTATGTTGGTAATCTGAGGTATTCCGTCACCAATGAGCAGTTAGAAGAGCTGTTCAAAGAGCATGGTGAAGTGAAAAATGTCAACATCATTACCAACAAAGGCTTTGGTTTCGTAGAGATGGGATCTGCTGAAGAGGCCGAAAAAATCAAAGAGCTTTTCAACGGCAAAGAGTATGAAGGGCGAACCCTGAGAATTGATGAAGCCCGTCCTCCGAAACCCCGATTCTCCAAACCTGCTGGAGATTCTGGTTCGGGACAACAAGAATCCTAGGCACTAATTAATTCCCCCAAAAATTTATTTTCGCTGCGGCTTCAATCAGCCGGAGAAGTGCTAACTGTTTTTTCATCACCTTGTACCGAAAAATATTTTTACTTAATTTTAGCGCCAATTAAAAGAGTGAGATTAGTTATATGAAACATTTGCCCGCTTTAATTCTTCTCCTCGGACTGGTTGCCTGCACTTCCCGGCAGGAATTAAAACCAGCTTCGATTCAATTCCAAACCATTGATCTTAGCGAAGCCAAAGTCAGCGCTGCTAAGGAAAACAAACTGATCCTGGCTTATTTCTTCACCGATGGGTGAGGCTCGTGCAAACGCTTAGACCAGTTGGTCTTCAAGAATCCTGATTTCATCAATTTTGTCAATTCCCGTTTCTTTGCACTTAAGTTCAACGGTAACACTGAAGTTGGTCGTAAAAACCGCGAGATGTGGTTAATTCCCGGTTACCCAACTATGCTGGTACTGACGGCCGAAGGCAAGGAAATCGATCGGATCGTCGGATTTAACGGCAACAAGGATGAATATTTCCAAAAAATTAAGGACTATTCAGAAGGGCACAACACCTTACAGGATCTGCTCACCCGCCACCAAACGGATTCAAACAATGTCAACCTGAATTATGAAATTGCCAACAAATTAAATGATCGTGGAGATGATCAGACCGCGCTTAGATACTACCAAAAGGTTCTGGCGCTCGAAACCGACCAGCAATCTGAGCTATATCTCAACTCCGAATTTAGCATTGCCGAATACTATGCTTATGACGAGGACAATCCCAATCCACTCCGGCACTTCGCCCAAAAATGTACTAACGACCAGCAAAAATATTTTGCCTATGGCAGTCTGGCTCACTATTACGACCGTAAACAGGATCAACCAAATGCCATCCAAACCTACGAAGAGGCAGTTAATGCTCTGCCAGACAATCCGGCCCTGATGAACAGCTATGCCTGGTTCATTTTCCAGAATCGGGTAAAGGATAAATATCAGCGAGGTATTGCTCTCGCCCGAAAGGCAGTCGAAATCGAACCAAGAGCCGATTCTATCTGGGATACTCTTGGACAGTTGCTTTTCGAAGCGGGCTATGTTGATGAGGCAATCGAGGCAATGCAGAAAGCGGTAGATCTTGCCCCAGAGGATAGTTCTTATCGCGAAAATCTCAATCGCTATAAAGCAGCAAAATCTTAATACACTTTTAAGAAAAA
This sequence comes from uncultured bacterium, assembly GCA_964546145.1. Classification (GTDB taxonomy): domain Bacteria; phylum Fidelibacterota; class UBA2242; order UBA2242; family UBA2242; genus CAZAKO01. Next base: position 14,586 of record CAZJIU010000015.1, on the reverse strand, counting down.
TCTGCTAGATATAAGTATCGAGAATTTTCCATCAGGATTCCGATACAGCAAAATCTTTAATGTCTTTTTCTATCTCGTGAATCTTAAAGGCTTTGACCTTATAGATGTAGGGCTGATCCGCTGATTTGGTATAAAAATAATCGCCTGCCTTTTTACCAATCAGAATTTGACCCAGCTCCAGGTTATTTTGATAAAGAATAATTCGGATCGCCGGTTGATCGAGTCCGTATTTCGTCATTGTCACCGGTTGGTAGGAAACCAGTTCATCAACCTCGTAATTGCGAATTGCATTTACCCAGCGGCGGAGACGATTCTCATCTATGGTAAGTGAATCAGTATTCGCCAGTTTCCACTTTGCCGAGTCATACTGAGCGACGATACCGGTCTCTTCATCCCTTTTGACAACAATGCGGGTAACATTTTCACTATTTGAGGTAATCAATTTCTTATCCTGAAAATCAAAGTATCCTTTATTCAGATTTTTTACGGTCCAACTTTCGAGAGTAAACAGCGGTAGCCGGGATTTTTCCCGAGTGTAAAAGCCGATTTCCTCTCCTTTTAAGGAATCACCGATAATTAAACTTGTACTTGCTTGTTCATCTTTACATGAGACATGGATTGCAATCAAAGGTTTTTGGAGTCCGTACCGGCGAAGGTCAGTCGGCGATTCCTCAACAAATTCCTTAACCCTGCCATTAGTTAGACGACTGAGATAAGAATCCACCTCACCGGAATTAGCCTTAAGTCGCACCGGCTTGGAGATTACCCAATCTACACCTTCCCGATTTAAAAGCACCCTGCCTTTCGTTTTAGAGACAATCTCGAGTTCGACAACCTCCGGCGGTTTAAAATGCATGATTTTTTTATCCCGCAGATCAAACGGCTGCTTATTGACCTGATTCCATAGAGATTTGGTCACCGTATAGACCGGCAGTTTAGTTTCAAATTTTACATAGATAAATCCGCCTGTTGGATTCTCAGCACCAACGAGTAACTTTTGTTCCTTGCCGCCAAACCGGGTTAAAGTTACCGAGCCCCGCGGATGATCCAGACCATATTGATCCAGATCCGTTATCGAAACGACAATCAGACGTTCTACTCGCGTATCGAGGATCGCCTTCAGGTTGGAAATCACCGCATAAGAATCAGCATCCGTGGTAACAGGTGCCGTCAGAATCCAGCTGCCATCCCTATTTTGTAGAGTTAAATCCTGATTATTGGCAGAAAGCGAAAAAGCTGCGATACTGTCCAAAGGCACTTTAAAGACAAGCCCCTTATTACGCTCATGTTCTTTGCGTTTCTTGCCGCCCTTGAATTCGAAAAAGTAGAGAAAGGTAGCTAAAAGGACAAACACTATCAGTAGAATCAGGGTCGCTCTACCCTTCATGCATTATCTCCTTCTGACAAAGACCAGAATTGCAGTGTTGAAAGCGAGTAGAGGCAAAATAATCACCACCATCCAGAAAATGATTCGCATCTGCGCCGGTGTCGTATTCACCATGCGTACCTCGGGATTGTGGGGTCGAATCGAAATCAAATCTTCATCCGCCATCAACCAGCTGACGATATTCATAAATAAGTCACCATTGGCCTGACTGGCATAATAGGCATTGCTGGCAAAATCCGCATCGCCGACGGTGACAATTCGCGTCTTGCGCCCATCTTGTTGAGTAATTGTCGTTGCACAAGCTATCGAAATCGGCCCACGCGGATCATCGGGATTGATCGAAATTTCTTCTTCGCCCTTGATTCGTTTCTGGTCTATCGCATAACTGTTGGGACCGGTCTCTGCAATTGTTGTAACGGAAATCTGTGAGTCTTGGGATTCGATCGGTTTAACCGAACGGGTCAGGGGAAAGAAGGTCATCAAGCCATTCAAGTCCGCCACACTCGGATGATCGCCATAGGAGGAGACCAGCGGGATTTCTGGTCCGGCTCCTAACAAGCGACCAAACCCACTGGCATCAACAACCAGATCATTACCGATATTGACATGCCAGTTGCGCATATATTTAGTCATACCATTTCCCGGCGGCGGATCAAGCAGAAAAAGAGCGCTGCCACCATGCTCGAGATAATGAGTAATCAGATCCAGTTCGCCCTGAAAAAAATCTTTGCGGGGACCAGGGATAATAATCACTGAAATATCCTCTGGAATTGAATCCAGACCGGCGAGTAGAAGCTCAGTTACTGCATAATTTTGTTCTTCAATTGCCGTCTTTGCATCAGCATAGCCGTCCCTCTCAGTGCTCTTGGTACTCAACTCCCCATGCCCATTGATGAAGGCTACCTTTTTGGTTTTTTCGCGAGTCACCTTGATAATGGCGTTCGTCAATGCCTCTTCAGTTGCAGTACTGATCTGCTCTTCTCTCGAACCGGCAATAACCACCAGATTGCCATACTGCTTAATTTTGTATTTCTTGGCAGTAGCCGGCTTTTCGTCTGGATCGATCATCTGCCATTTAAAGCGGGGAGTAATATGGGCATATTCTTTCAGCAGGTCCTCAATTGATCCCTTATTCATTTCCTTTTCAAAAGCCAGGATTTCCAGCTCCACTTTCAGATTATTTAAAATTTTAATAGTCTGAGGCGATAAGCTAAAAGTCTTGCCGGCAGTTGCATCAATCCGCCAGGTATGTCGGGCAAGGAAAAAATTAATCATTCCGACAATGGCAACAACTAGCACAATTATTATCACCATATTGCCGCCGTAAATCAGCCGGCGATCCCGCAGGAATTTTTTAAGATCAATCCGAATCAAGGCAAAAACCGTCAATCCGCAACCAAGAGCAATGATAACCAGTGATTTTAGCTGCCAGACATTAGTAACAGAATAAATGATCAAACCCGCTGTCAGGAGCAGTAAACCAGCAATCAGACACCAGCGTGATAGTTTCATCGGGCTAGCTCCTCCACTTTGCGGATTCGACCGATTGAAAAGTCAAAAACAGCATTACCACAGCTACGGAAAGGTAGTAGACCAAATGACTGGTATCGAAAATTCCTTTTGAAAAATCTTCAAAATGCTCGACGATCGAAAGGTAACCAAGAACGGATCCTAGCACTTTTCCAGCGGAATCGGCAGCAAAGCCTACAACCCATAAAAACATCGTCACCGCAAAAGTCCCTACCGCCGCTACAATCTGATTCTCAGTCAGTGAGGAGATGAAATTGCCGGTTGCGATTAATGCTGCACCGAAAAAAAGCAACCCCAGATAGCCAATTAAAATCGGGACAATCTCAGGATTACCCCATAAAAATAAAAATATCATATAAAGGAGAGTGACGCCGATCATCGCTAAAAACAGCACGTAAGTTGCGAAAAACTTACCAATGATTATCTGCCAGTTGGTCAAAGGAGAAGTCAGCAGCAACTCAATTGTCCCGGATTTCTTCTCTTCGGAAAAGGCGCGCATCGTGATCATTGGAATGATAAACAGAATGATTACACTCAGGTTCAGGAGAAAGGGGCGAACCATCATTAGATTGACATTCAATGGAGCGCTCTGTTGCTGCATCATTAAGGCATAGCTGTACTGGACAAAACTGGAAAGTAAAAGATAAAAAAAGATACCTGTAACCAACACGAAAAGTCCGATGATAACATAAGCTATTGGGGAGCTGAAATAGCCTCTGAGATCCCGCTTGAAAATAGCCAGAATATTGCGCATCAATTCCCCTCCTCCCTGGTCGTCAGTTGGAGAAAAATCTTTTCCAGGCTCAAACTCTCGGTCTTCAGTTCCAGCAATCCCCAATTGTGCCGAACAATTGCGGCAGCAATTTCCTTACGAATGTCTGCGCCCACCTCGGCCTCGACAGTATATTTTGATACGTTTGACTTTTTGGCCGACAACGAAGCAACTGATCTTATTCGGGGAATTTGTCTAATAGTTTGGATTACTTCTTCGGATGGTCCCTCGACTTCCAATAAAATAGATTCCGAACCCTTTAATCTGGCGGTCAGATTTTCGGGAGTATCGACCGCGACCAGCCTGCCTTCATTGATAATAATTACCCGATTGCAGGTCATACTGACCTCGGGCAGGATATGGGTGGAAAGGATAACCGTATGATCCTGGCCAAAGCTTTTAATCAACTCTCTGACTTCGATGATCTGTTTGGGATCCAAGCCAATTGTCGGCTCATCCAGAATCAGTACCGGTGGATTGTTGAGGAGTGCCTGTGCCAGGCCAACGCGCTGCTTGAAACCTTTGGAAAGTTGAGCGATCTGTTTGTCGAGCACTTCGGAAAGGGCTAACTTATCAGTGACCCGTTCGACCTCACTATTAACTTCCCGGCTGCTAACTCCTTTGATTACGGCCACAAAACGCAAATAATCAAACACCCGCATATCAAGGTAGAGCGGCGGATTTTCGGGTAGGTAACCAATCTGTCTTTTTACCTCAAGACCGTTTTTAAAGACATCAAATCCGGCAACCGAAACGCTCCCGGAGGTAGCTGGCAGGTAACCGGCAATAACCCGCATCGTCGTCGTTTTCCCGGCGGCATTAGGTCCCAGAAAACCCAAAATTTCACCCCGCTCAACCGTGAACGAAATTCCATCCACCGCCCGGAGATCTCCGTAATATTTTGTCAGATTCTGTATCTCTATCACGATAATTTCCCCTAAGATTCTTCTAGTCAAACAGTCTGTCAGCGGCGCCAAAAACTGGCTCTTTCACTGATAGAACTAAGCAGTTTACTCTTGCTCTGATAGACTTTCGGATCATCGGGATAACGGATATAATCTTGGGAATAGTTGGTTTTCGAGCGCCCAATATAGATTGATCCCAGAACATACTCACCCTTCTTCAATTCCACTTTCAAACCTTTAGTGTCTGAAACGTTGTACTGGTCATATTTATCCGGATTCTGAGTTATATATCCACCCTTTTTGGCATTAACAACATTCTTGAAAAAATTTTCGATCCGCAGATTTTTAACTAGCCCCGTATCAGGTTTGGCAAACATCCAGGTTGTATCGCCTTTTACTAAAGTGATCGAGGTGGTATCCTTCAAAATCGTAATGGCATTAATATCTTCGCTTTTAACGCTAAACACATCACTGATCCTGGGTTCATAGCGCCTGTTTTTCAAACTCACCACTAAAAGTAATATCAGGGCTATTCCCAGTATAATAGCATATTTGATCCAGAGATTTTTCGATTTAGCCATAAAGTCCCTCCAAAATTTTACGTTTGGTAATATTATGCCTCCAACGTATCAAGCCGAAAATGATTACCAGCAGCGCTGGCAAAACAATATTCAACCACTTCCAAAAATGACGGGAAGCATCGGATAAATCCTTTAATGGTCGGGCCGTGACAGTCCGAGAACGGATTGCCAGTAATTCCTGATCACCGGCAAGATAGTCAATGCTATTCAGCATAAAATCGGCATTTTCCGGAATTCCGGCTGCCCGGTTGTCATCAAAAAATTCATTATCTGCAATTAGTAAAATTTCCGCATTTTCTGTTTCACCGAGGAAATCACTCTTTTGATTGTACTCTGGATTATCGGCAAAATAGCTCTGATAAGGACCGCTAACAATTACGGCAATATTTTTGGATTTCAGCGGAAAAGAGACCATTGCCGGATTATTCATTTGAGCCTGAGGCAAATGAGGAGAAATGTTATAACCTTCGACCATCTGATAATTTCCATAAGGCCCCATATGTGGAACCATCCCCGCAGTGATTGCCCCAGACTTATCGGAAGTGCTCATCAGCGGAACAAAATTCACTGTCGAATCAGATTGAGTTACCTCATTCACAAAAAACAGTTGCACCTGCTCAAGGTTTTTGACAATTATATTATCCTTATTGAAATTGTGAATCAAAGGAAAAGCAGGATAACTTACCGCATTGGTAAAGCTGAAGAATCCGCGCCGCTGCTGGATACTGATCTGACCGCAATTCCGATCGACCAACAGGTCCTTTCTAATGCGCAATCCATAATGTTCCAGAAAATCAAACATATTAGATTTGATCTCCGATGCATAACCTTCCTGGAGATGGGCTACCTGACGCGCCTGACCAATCATCAACTTACCACCGCGCATCAGAAATTGATCGAGATTATAGAGTTTATCCAGGCTAAGAGTATCCTCAGCACCATTCATCAGGATCGTCTGAACTTCAGCGGGAATTTCTCGATCCAGCGAGACTTGCCGGACATTATAGGTTTGACTCAATTGCTGCTGTAGCTTATCAGTACTAATGGTTTGATTATCAGAGGAAACAATACCAATATCTTTCATGTCAGTTGCGATCAATTTTTTAATGGCTACAGTGAGACTATACTCCAAACCTTCACTGGTCTGAATCACCGGCAAAGTCTCCTTTTTATCATTATAAAGCAGTACCAATCCTACGTAAATGTTCTTAATTTCCAACTTATCGTTTTGGATGACCTGGGCTTGAATCGGCGGAATCCCATAATTGCGGGCTTCCTCCTGAGCCGCTTCATTTTCATCAGGAGTAACAAATTCGAAGTGAAAACGCCCTTTGGAGTAAGCTTCGTACTCTTCCAGTAAATCCTGGAGATAACGCCGGGAATTAGCCAACTGACCGGGCAAGTCTTTGGAAAAATAGACTTTGGCTAAAAGCCGGTCATCCAGCTTTTCGATGACCTTCTTACTGGAATTCGAGAGCGAATAAATATTATTCTCGGACAAATCGAAGCGAACGAAAAGTCCCCGCGCAACAATGTTGAAAATTACAATAATCACTGCCAAGAGCAGCAGATAGAGAATAAACTGTTTTTTATTCGATATAATTGTCATCTTTACCTCCATTTCCGCATTTCTAATGAGCGTATACTGGCCAGTAAAAAGAACAAAATTAAGGAACCAAAATATACCAGGTTGCGCGTATCTATGACGCCTCTAGACATATTTTCCAGATGAAAATCAATACTTAAATATTGCAGTATAGAACTCAGAAATGCCGGCACGAATATCAGGATCTTGTCGAGGATAAATAGAATAAAAATAATCAAAAAACTGGTGATAAAAGCGGTTATCTGATTATCGGTAATAGTGCTGCAAAAAGTACCGATGGCGACATAGGCGGCACTTACCAGCAGTAAACCCAGATATCCGGAAATTAGTGCCCCAATGTCAATATTAGTTCCGACAATTAACAGACTAAAAAAGTGCACCAGAGTAAAGAGTAGGGCCGCTGCTACTAAGATCAACCCGGCCAGAAATTTGGCAATGACTATCTCGGTATCGGAAAAGGGCAGCGTGGTGATAAACTCCATCGTGCCGGTATTACGTTCCCGGGCAATCAGTCCCATGGTAATCGCCGGAATAAAAAAGATATACACAATCGGCACAACCGAAAAAAGGGTACGGAGGTCGGATTCGTTGATTAGAAAGAAGGTGCTGGTAAAAAACCAGGCATTAATCAAAAGAAAGACCACCAGGGTAATATATGCCACCGGGCTATTGAAATAGGACTGGACTTCCTTTTGGTAAAGAACAGTAAAGTTACGCCGCATGGTTGGCTCCTCCCTCAATAGTAAGTTTCCTAAATAGATCTTCGAGACTTGATTTGTGGCGACTCATTTCGAGAATAATCCATTTATGTTTGACCGCATGTTTAAAAATATCGGAGCGCGGGTCGAGTGAATTGGGATACTCCAGGACCGCTGTTGTCAGCTCATCATTGCGCATAAAATCGGCCAGTAAAATTCCACTATTGAACGACTGTACAGCTTTGACCGACTCCTCATCGGCATTGAGCAATTCCAACCGCAGTCGGGTTTTTCCTTCAAAGTCACTCATTAATTCATCTATAGTTCCGTCAGCAACAATTTCGCCTTTATTAATGATAATCATGCGATTTACGGTCGCCTGGATCTCCTGCAGAATGTGACTGGAGATGATAACCGTCTTCTCCTTCCCGAGTTGTTTAATCAAATTCCTGATCTCGACAATCTGATTGGGATCGAGACCGGCAGTGGGTTCATCGAGAATCAGAATTTTGGGATCGTGGAGGATGGCTTGGGCCAGGCCAACACGTTGGCGGTAACCCTTACTGAGTTCACTTATATTCATATGCACGACACCCTTTAGACCGCATACCTCAATTACCTCATTCAACCGGACATGAAACTGACTATGGTCAATTTCCCGAGCGCGAGCGACAAACTCGATAAAGCTGTAGACATTCATATCCTGATAGAGTGGATTCATTTCGGGCAAATAGCCAATCATCTTGCGAATGTCCATCGAGTCTTCGATAACATTTTTATCCTCGACAAATACATTGCCCGCAGTAGGGGATAAATAGCCGGTAATAATTCTTAGAGTAGTCGTCTTTCCGGCTCCATTTGGACCCAGAAATCCAAGAATCTCTCCGGTTTTGACCGAGAAGGAGATATCTCGAACGGCTTTCGTCTCGCCATAGTTTTTTACCAAATTGCGTATTTCAATCACAATGACCTCCTATTTAGAAATGATTCACGTTTAGTTTTATCAATACACTGATACGTAAGTTCCCAATGAGAAACCGATGCCTCTGGTTTAGGGATTTGACGGGCGAACTTAACCATATCCAGTCGGTTAAACAATTTGACAAACTCCTTGATAATTTGACCGTCAATTTTCAGCGAATCAAAAGCCTGCCGAATTTCCTGGCTGGTCATTTCCAGTGCCCGGATAAAATAGCGCCGCTCCAAATATTCCCGAATAATCTCCGACAGGCTGAAATGAAAGGAGCGAATCTCCTCCTCCGTCTTATATAAATCCTGGCGCAATTCATTCAACTTCCGAAATGCTACCAAATGGGGCGGCTCGAGGTACTCTTTCTCCAGGGGCGCAGAGGGCTGCAACCGTTTCCAGCGCCGATAGTAGAAGTACCAGCCCAGTAAAACCACCAGTATTAAAGCAATAAAAATAATCCAGCGCCAGGGAATAATTGTGCGAATCGGAAAGGGCGGCTTGATATCTTTGGGCTCGGTGGTTCCGGGTGGCAGGACTGAAATAACCTGCACGCTTGCCTCGTCCGTATCAAAAACCAGTGGGGTTGCGGTAGAATCAGAGGTTGTAAACACCTTTATCGGAACGGACGGGATAATTACTTTACCAGTATCAAAGACGGTGAGCTCCAGTATCCAATCCCGACTAAAACCATTCTTGATTTTACGTGGCTCGCTTAAATTCTGCTTGATTACCGTCCACTTACCCAAATTATCTTCAACCTGGGGCAACTCAAAGCGGGTGTCGGGTGGGTAATTGAGACTAATCCGGAGATGAATCCGGTCACCAATCGTGGCAATAGTAGTATCCAGATGAGTTGCGACCGTAACGGGGAGTTCCTGACCTGTTCCGGTAATAACGATGCTCAAGACCAATATCAGTAAGCAAAATTCCCTTTTAATCATGCTCTATGCAAACATTATCTAAACCGGCTTTCCCGCATTTTGAAGAACCGGACTAATGGTTCGACGTAGGATTTAGCTGTATTGATTTGGATGAGATCCAAATCCATCATCTTGGCTTCCTTAGCCAGCTGCTGGCGTTTCTCAGCAACATAATCTGAATATAATTTAATAAATTGCTTATCCGCAGTATTAACGAAGATTGTCTCACCGGATTCGGCATCCTCGAGCTTCAATAGCCCGATGTTAGGCAGCTCCTGCTCGCGATTGTCCAGCAGCTGGATTGCCACCACATCATGTTTCTTATTCAGGATTTGTAACGGTTTGGAGTAATTTTCATCATCAAAATCCGAGACGATGAAGATAATCGAGCGGCGTTTCAATCCCTTTAAAAGATATTCCAAGCCTTTAGCAATACAGGTTCTGCGGGATTCGGGATTAAAATATAAAAGTTCCCGGATGACTCGCAAAACGTGCCCCTGACCTTTCCGCGGCGGGATGAATTTTTCAACCTCATCGGTAAAGATCAGTAAACCCACTTTGTCATTATTTTTAATAGCCGAAATTGCCAGTACGGCGCAGATTTCGGCGGCAATCTCGGATTTATACTTTTGATATGAGCCAAAAGCCTCGGAGGAGGAAGCATCTACAACCAGCATGACATTTAATTCACGCTCTTCCTCATTGACTTTTACATAGGGGTGATTATAACGGGCGGTTACGTTCCAATCGATAGTGCGGACATCATCACCATACTGATACTCACGTACCTCGGCGAACTCCATTCCCCGACCCTTGAAAACCGAATGATACTCACCACTGAAAACATCATTGACCAGATGCCTGGTATACAATTCAATATAACGGACTTGCTGTAAAATCTCTTTTGGTAACATTCAATAATAGATTTTCACTCCCTAATGGTCATATCCGTTACACTTTCGTTAAAATTCCCCGTTTGGGAAATTAGTACTTAAAATCGAAAATTTATGGAACCTCGATGGTGTCAACAACCCGACGGATAATCTGTTCTACGGTAACTTCTTCGGCTTCGGCTTCAAAGGTCAGGATTATCCGGTGGCGGAGAACATCCCACATGATTTCCCGGATATCCTCTGGGGTAACATAACCCCGGCCTTCAATAAAAGCTTTGGCTTTGCTGGTCATTGCTAAGTAAATCGAAGCCCGCGGCGAAGCACCAATCTGAATCAGGTTTGCCAAATCCGCCAGATTATAGTCGGCTGGCTGCCGGGTTGCAAAGACGATATCAACGATATAGCGATGAATTTTTTCATCTATGTAAATTTCATCAACCACTTTTCGGGCTCGCTTCAAATCCTGTGGTTGAATGACGGAATTCACCTCGATCTGACCGTCAGTATGCGCCATCCGTCGGATAATCTCAAGTTCCTCAGCTTTATTGGGGTACTGGATAATTACTTTCAACATGAAGCGATCTACCTGAGCCTCGGGCAGCGGGTAGGTTCCCTCCTGCTCAATCGGATTTTGGGTAGCAAGCACCATAAAAGGATCACCGAGATGATGGGTTTGCTCGCCAATTGTAACCTGGCGTTCCTGCATCGCCTCAAGCAACGCCGATTGGACTTTAGCCGGCGAACGATTGATCTCATCAGCCAGGATTATATTGCTAAAAATCGGTCCCTTTTTGGTCTCGAAGCTGCCTTTTTTCTGATTATAAATCATGGTACCAATCAGATCGGCAGGCAGCAGGTCCGGGGTAAATTGAATTCGCCGAAATGAGGTATTGATTATTCTTGCCAGGGTACTAACCGTCAAAGATTTTGCCAATCCGGGCACCCCTTCCAGTAGAATATGCCCATTGCACAGCAGACCAATCACCAACCGTTCGATCATCACATCTTGACCGACAATCACTTTGGATATTTCTTGCTTCAGCGCATGAATAAAGCTGCTTTCACGGTTAATTTTCTCATTCAATTCGGAAAGATTAAAAGCCATCCTGCAACCTTTAACTAATCACTATCTTTACTAATTGACTGCAAATTGGGTATCTCATCCAGCGACTTACCCAGGTTTTCAATTTCCCATTGCGCCGATGGAACCAGCATATGATCCGGATAGGTTTCAACGAATTTATTATACCATTTACGACCATTATCCTGGTCATTCAGATCGTTTGAATAGACATAACCAATCATAAACATCGCATTAGGAGCCTTGGAATCAGAAGCATACTCTTTAATAATCTTCTGATAAACATCCAGCGATTTATGGAAATCCGACAGGTTATTTTTATAGATTTCAGCCGAGGCGAACAGCGCCGCGATGGCCAGAGTATCCTGGGGGTAATGCTTAACCAACTTCCGGTATTCCTTGATTGTCTCCTCATACTTTTTATTCGCAAATAGTAATCGTGCTGAGTCCCAATACTCCTGAGCAGTTTTCACCGGTTCTCTTGAACATCCCAGCAATGCGGTCATCAGAACAATAGTAATAATTCCAAAGCCTCTTTTTCCCATTTTTCTTCCTCCCTACAAGTCAATCGCTGTTTTTTTTGTGACCTAATTTAGATATTAATCATTACCTCACAAAGTTTAATAAAAAATGCCATTTATACAATTCACTCAAAAGTTTGTTCCGCTTTTTAACCTTTCAAAAACACGATTCCGCCGTTTTGATCATCAATTTTTATTTTATCACCGGGCGAAAATTTCCCGGCCAATATTTCTAAGGAAAGTGGATCCAAGATACGCTTCTGAATCATCCGTTTTACCGGCCGGGCCCCGTACACTGGATCCCAGCTGGCGGAAGCTACAATCGAACGGGCTTTGTCGGTCAATTTCGCCTGGTATCCCTGGGCTTTCAGCCGTATAAAGAGACGATTAAATTGAATTTGCACGATCTGCTCAATCTGCTCCGGCAGCAGCGGTCTAAAGACGATTATTTCATCAACCCGGTTCATAAATTCAGGTTTCAGGTGTTCACGCAATTGGGAAAGAACCGTCTCCTGGATGGTAGCATAGATAACATTGATATTATCCTCATTGACACCAGAAGTTTGACTCATGATTGCCTGCGAACCCAGATTGGAGGTCATGATAATAATCGTATTCTTAAAATTAGCGGTGCGTCCTTTATTATCGGTAAGACGGCCATCCTCGAGCACTTGCAAAAGAATATTGAAAACGTCTTCATGAGCTTTTTCAATTTCGTCCAGTAAAATAACTGCATAGGGTTTGCGCCGTACGGCTTCGGTCAGCTGACCACCTTCTTCATAACCAACATAGCCAGGCGGAGCACCAATCAGCCGCGCAACTGCATGCTTCTCCATATATTCGGACATATCGATCCGAATCAGCGCATTCTCATCGTTAAACAGAAATTCAGCCAGGGCTTTCGCCAACTCGGTTTTACCAACTCCGGTCGAACCGGTAAAAATGAAAGTTGCAATCGGACGATTTTCATCCTGCAGACCAGCTCGGGCGCGACGCACGGCATTAGCCACTTCCGCAATCGCCTCATCCTGCCCAACTACCCGCTCATGCAACTTTTCCTCTATCCGCATCAGCTTCTGGCGCTCATCTTGCACCAATCGGCTTATCGGAATATGAGTCCACTTGGAAATTATCTCCGCAATATCTTCCTCAGTTACTTCTTCACGCAGCAAAGCCCGCCCATCCTGGGCTTTTTCCAAAGCTTCTTTTTCAGCATTTAATTGTTTTTCGAGATTCACCAGATCCGCATGCTTGAGCTGCGCTGCCCGTTCCCAGTTCCCTTCACGTTCTGCCCGCTCACCCTCAAGCTTGGCGTTCTCGATCTGTTTCTGGAGCTCATTAATCCGCTGGATTCGATTTTTTTCTTCCTGCCAGCGACCGCGCAGAGCTGCGGCTTTATCCTTCAACTGGGCTAATTCATTTTGGACCTTTTTATGTCGCTCTTGCGAGGCTTCGTTATCCTTCTCCTTAGCCAAAGCCCGACTCTCGATTTCTAGTTGGCTAATGCGGCGTTCAACTTCATCTAACTCCATCGGCAAGGAGTTAATTTCCAAGCGCAGGCGACTGGCTGCTTCATCAATCAAATCAATTGCCTTATCCGGCAGGAATCGGTCGGTAATATAGCGGTGGGATAATTCCACCGCGGCTACCAGGGCCGTATCCTTAATGCGGATTCCATGATGAATTTCATAGCGCTCCTTGATCCCACGCAGTACCGATATCGCCTCTTCTACCGAAGGTTCTTCGATTAAAACCGGTTGAAAGCGACGTTCTAAAGCTTTATCTTTTTCGAAGTATTTCCGGTACTCATTTATGGTTGTTGCTCCGATACTGCGCAGCTCCCCGCGGGCGAGGGCCGGCTTCAACAGGTTAGAAGCATCTACTGCACCCTCTGCCGAACCAGCGCCGACGACAGTATGAATTTCATCAATAAATAGAATAATACTGCCTTCCGCTTCCGTAACTTCCCGAATTACTGATTTCAGACGATCTTCAAACTCGCCTCTGAATTTCGCCCCGGCTATCAATGCCCCCATATCCAGCGCCAAAACCCGCTTATCCTTCATTCCCTCGGGAACGTCACCCGATTCAATCCGCAGTGCCAATCCCTCGGCAATAGCGGTTTTACCAACCCCGGGCTCACCAATTAATACCGGATTATTCTTGGTTCTGCGACCCAAGACCTGCAATACCCTTCTGATCTCCTCTTCCCGTCCAATAACCGGATCCAGTTTACCCTTGCGCGCCAATTCGTTCAAATCCCGGCAGTAGCGTTTTAAAGCCTGGTATTTATCTTCGGGCGATTGATCTCTGACACTCTGGGTACCGCGAATCTCTTTCAGCGCGGCTAGCAAAGTTTCAGCATTAATGCCGTTGGCTTTCAATATTTTTTTCAACGGAGCCGGGGCAGTATCGGCAATTCCTAGCAAAATATGTTCAGCACTAAGATATTCATCCCGGAGCTGTCGGGCATAATTCTCAGCCTGTTCAAAAAGCTTATCGGCATTCTTACTGAGGTACACCTGCCCCACACTACCAGTTATCTTCGGAAAGTTTTCCAGCAGCTGATTAACTGCCTGTTGAAATTGAAGCGGATTACCAAGAATCTTCTTCAAGAGAATCAAACCGGTATTATCCGGTGTCGTCAACAGGGCACTCAGGAAATGCTCCGGTTCGACCTGCTGATGAGCATGCTGCTGCGCCGTCTCAAAGGCATTTTTAA
>CAZJIU010000014.1:3742-36189 GCA_964546145.1 uncultured bacterium | reverse complement strand
CCCAATACATTCCACAAGTTGGAATTTCGTATGGCATATCCAATAAAATCCAAACAAGGGTCTCAACATATATGGATTTTAATGAAGTATATTTGTTGATATCAAGTCTAAGCTTGTTATTCAGTTTATCATCCGATGAATCTTTTTCAAAATATATTGGCCCGGATATTACTTTAAATAGTTTTGAAGAAGAGTTTTACTTTGGATTAATTTTAGGGGCTCAATATAATCTTCACCAGAGATTTAAACTTTTTTTAGAGATTGGACCTAGTATTGGGAATGTTTATGGATGTTTTACATTGTTAAACACCGGTGTCGGGATTAATTATTATTTCAAATAGACTTTATTTCTGAAAGGTGATTATTTGGTGTTTGCAAATCACGTAGGTCGAATTGATAATTTGACTAGACGATTTGGCAAATCGCCAGAACTCAAGGGTATTCGTTTTACCTTGCTTTTCTTTTTCTGTAACTTCTTCTGTTCGGTATATCTTTTTGCCGCCAGTATTTCCGGGATCGTTACGGAATCGGAAACACTGGAACCATTAGCCCATGTCAATATCTTCCTGGCAAATACTGATCAGGGGTGTGCCTCGGATTATAATGGCTATTTTTTTATTGGCGGAATTGAACCCGGTAAATATCAACTGGTCGCCAGCCACATCGGCTATGAAGTGCATCAGGAATGGATTGATATAAAAGCTGGGGAGAGACGCTTTCTTGAAATTCAATTGAAACCCCTGCCAGTACCGATTGATACAGTTTCCGTAATTGGAGAGCGGCGATTTGCAGAGGAATTAGAGAGCGACATTCTTCATATTAACTCAATCGAATTGAATATTGCTCCGAAACTCGGCGAACCCGATCTGTTCCGGGTAATCGAAACCTATCCTGGTGTGACGACGGTTAATGACTATAATATGGGTCTATATATTCGGGGCGGCAACTCCGATCAGAATTTAATTCTGCTGGATGGAATGCCGATTTATAATCCTTTTCACCTGATCGGGATTTTTTCGACTTTCGATGAATCGGCTATCCAATCGGCCGAGGTTTCAAAAAGCAAAATCGAGCCAATTTACGGCAACTGCCTCAGTTCAGTCATAGATATCAACGTCCGGGATGGAACCTCAGCCGAACATGCCGGCTATGTCAATCTCAGTTTCCTGAGTTCCAAAATCCGGGCGGAAGGACCCTTGCCTTTTGGGAGTTATCTTTTTACGGTTCATCGGACATACGCCGATTTATTTGTGAATACATTACACAAGGTTAAAGTCCTGTCACCCGAGATAAAATTGCCCTATTATTTTGTGGATGGAATAGGAAAAGTGGTCGTCAAGCCGGGTCAGCGGAATCGGCTGGAAATCACTTCTTACCTTGGAAGAGATTTATATGATATGAATGTTATTAATGATGACTCAAGTTCCGGAAAATACATCTGGCAGAACGCGGCGCTTGGATTGAATTTTTTCACTATCATATCGCCGCAATTGGTGTTCCACTTGCGGGGCAGCATAAGCCGGTTTAGAGCACAGTGGTTACCGGCTGACACCACGGATCCCGAGCAAATTGATAATGTCTTTACAGGAAAAACTATCAATGCCTATTTCAAACTCGAAAGTCCGTTCCTCGGTCAAATCAATGTCGGTGGAGAATTGAGCGCTCATAATTATTACCTGGAAACCGAGGGATTCAGCTACGAGCCGATCTACCTTGAGAAAAACGAATCACAGGAAAATTCAACCTTTATCAGTATTAATCGACAATTCGGGGTATTGTTCGATATCGGTGGTGGTTTACGACTGACTTATTTTTCAATTCAGGATACGTTGACATTTTCACCACAATTATCTTTTGGCTGGAAAATTACTCCGGCTCATGAAGTCCAATTACATTGGGGAAAATATCACCAGGATTTACTTACGATCGGCACAGAGGAAATCATTCTCTCGATGTTCGACGCCTGGGTGACGGTGCCCGAAAATCTGCCGGTGATGTCTGCGGATCAGTATACCTTGAGTTATAAGTGGAATATTCATCGCAATCTCGGGCTGGACGTGGCTTTGTATCATAAGTACTTTAGTCATCTGATTGAATACAACACCACCAAGTATTCGGCACTCGACCCGGATTTTGTCGGTGGCACCGGGACTGCGAATGGTCTGGAAATTCTGCTAAAGGGAAATATCAAGAAAATTCAGGGTTGGTTATCTTATTCGTACTCGCAGGTGAAGAAAACGGTCAATGGTATTAACTATCCGCCCAAGTACGACCGTCCGCATGATCTGGATCTGGTGCTGAATTATCAACTTTCCTCAAAGTGGTCACTCGGCAGCCGTTTCGTCTATCATTCCGGAACACCATTCACAAAAATTATCGGATACATACGCCAGCCACTCTATGAAGATTTTCTTTCGGGTAGTTTTGCACGGGAGGTTGAAATCTATGGAAAACGAAATGCCTGGCGTTATCCGGCTTATCACCGGCTGGATTTGAACTTTATTAAGAGATTCGAATGGAAGTCTCATCCGATGGAATTTTATATCGATTTAGCTAATGTTTATGCCCGCCTGAATGTCCTGGCATATTCCGAAGACGGCGATACCTGGATCCAGATGCCGCCCCTGGCGACAGTTGGGATAAGGGGAAAATTATGGTAAGAACCAGATTTTTATTTCTCATCCCGGCATTGTTTTTATTATGGGGCTGTCCCGCCGGACCGCCGACCGGACCCGATACCAATATCAGCCGGGAATTATCGGCAAATTGTCTTATCAGTCCTTATGAGGATACTTTAAAAGTCTTTGTATCAAAGTGGAGTGAAAAAAGTGAACTGGATGGAGATTTTTCATTCGAATCTATTAACAACCCGTGTGGAGATTACTGGAGTGTTTCAGGAGCAGAAGTAAAAATTGTAGTTGATGGAAATTACTTACCTGTTGAGGAAGATTCGCTTAAAGAGTATAGTGAGTTTTGGAAGATTTATCATTACTACTACTATAAATTCCCAAATGTATCTGTGCGTCCGGGACAGCACT
This sequence comes from uncultured bacterium, assembly GCA_964546145.1. Classification (GTDB taxonomy): domain Bacteria; phylum Fidelibacterota; class UBA2242; order UBA2242; family UBA2242; genus CAZAKO01. The sequence continues at coordinate 33,151 of CAZJIU010000014.1, read as the reverse complement.
GGGAGTTATATGCAAGCCATCTGGAATATGACGGTGTCTATGCTGAAACAGTCGTACCTGACTCGGTTGAGTTAATCGAGCAAACAACCGATACAATTAGAGAATCTTCTGGAAGGTTGAACTTCGCCTGGATTCAGGCTGATGGAGCTGAGGGGTATTTACCATTATTATTATTTATTGCTGAAGAGGATGATGGTGAATTTTGGCAACAGGAGATTTATTTGGATTGGGAAATTTATTACACAGACGGTGAACCGGGAGGATCTGGCACATCTACATATCCTCAAAAAGGTCGGTCAATTCAGTATTCTGTTACGTCTATAATTGAACAAATCAGATTTTTTATGTCTGAAATGGACGATTGTAGTCAATTTGATGTATTTTATCTTCAGTTTTATGTCTATTCACTGGATGAAGCGTTATATAATATTCAACGTTGGGAAATTCAGCCCGATGAACTCAGTGGTTTTAATGCACCGGTCCAGATCTTTTCCAATGTTAACGGCGGCAACGGGATTTTGGGAGCATTCTGGCGGACAGCAAGTGAAAAGATCATTATCGATAAGGAATTTTTAATTAGTCAATGTCGATAAAATACGTGGGGCGATTTGGCAAATCGCCCTACCATTTGAGTACCCCATGAAAAAAGAATATTACCGCCGGCACTTGCCCCATTATCATCCAGAAAATGCAATATTTTTTATAACCTTTCGATTATCTGGATCAATTCCGGTAAAAGTATTAGCTGATTTTCGACGCGAGACACAACAATATGAAAGATTAATTAAAGCCCAAGTCTTAAGTAAATCTGAGGTTAAAAAGACAATAAGTGATCATCGGCTTCTACGATGTTTTGCCTTTGATGATTTGTTACATTTTTCAATTAACAGTCCAGTTTGGTTACAAAATCCGGAGGTTGCAAGACTTGTTTCGGAAGCAATTTGTAGTCGTAATGATAGGATTTATCATCTTTTTAGCTATTGTATCGTGCCTAATCATGTTCATATGGTTTTTACTGTAGGTCGAGTTGGTAACTCGACCTCGGCCAGGCAAGTTGGCAACTTGCCCTACAATGGTAAACTAACCTATATTGCCAAAATCATGCACAGTTTAAAAAGATATACCGCAATCGAAGCCAATAAAATCTTAGGAAGAAGTGGTGCATTCTGGCAACATGAGAGTTATGATCATGTAATCCGCAGTCAGGATGAATTTGATCGGATAGTCAATTATGTTCGACAAAATCCAGTTAAGGAGGGATTGGTTAAAGATTGGAAAGATTGGGAATGGCTTATGTAGGTCGAATTGATAATTCGACCGGGCGATTTTACAAATAGCCTTACATAGATCTCAAGTGTTGACCAGACAATATCTAAATCAGACAGATACTTTTGATAATGATGACCGATCCAATTATTATTAGAATTATACTGCTGATCCGGCTAATGCTGCTAATCATATCACCATGGATTTTTTTGCGAAATTCGTTTACCAGAATACTTATCAGCAGCCAGGTAACAGTCGCGCCCAGCGCAATTCCCGACAGCAGGGTTAGTGACTGAAGATGATTTTGACTGAAATCGGTTAGACCTATACCGGAAAAAATCGCCATGTAAACGATGATCACCAACGGATTCGTAAGAGTAATTACTAATGATTTAAAATAGAATCTGGCTAATCCTTCTAAAACCAAATTCGTTTGTTTTGTGCTCTCCTTAGTGAAGGAGCGAATGCCAACGAAGATTATAAACAGGCCACCAAACAATCCGACGACAGTATGATGAATTTCCAGAAAGGACACTACTGTGTACATTCCCAGACCGGCTATTGAGGCAAAAACCAGATCCGCGGTCACAATGCCCAGACAGGCGATAAAACCGACCAACCAGCCGTGTTCCAGGGTTTTGCGGATGCTATAAAAGCCCGCTGGACCGGCAGGCAATGAGACGAAAATACCGACTATCAGTCCTTTGATCAATATTACTAAATTCGTTTCCAAATTTTTAACCGTCAAATTATTGCTTAATATAATTTTCCTGAGATTACTCCGCTATTAAAATTTTAGGGTGAACACTATTTGTTTATTTGGAATCGAATGGGCTGTGATTGTTCTGTTATGTTGTCTCATTAATATGTAAGAACCTTCAGAAGGTTTCCTGATAAATCAGACTCAAATATCAAATTATTCTGTCAACCTTCTGAAGGTTAGGTTTTCGTAGATCGGAATGTTACTTCGACCGGGCGATTTGACAAATCGCCTTACGGTTCAAGATAACCTTTTTCGATAATATCATGAATTTTTACCGATAGATTCCGGGTTTGTTCCAGCCAATCCTCTTCTGTCGGTTCAAAAACAGGAGGATGAATGGTTACGGCGACTTCAAATTTTTGCAATTTTAAAACATTCCAAATGTGATCAAGAAAGGTCATCCCGCCATACCAGCAAACGCGATCGCGATTTTGTTCCGAAAAAGGCTCTCCATCAATAAAAGTATATCGGTTTGTAATTGGTAGAATTGCTGTGCCAGCTTTAACCGGACAGGAAAAGATGGTCTTTTTGAAGGGCAGCACGTTTTCACCATTAGAGGTCTTACCTTCCGGGAAGATCAGTACATTGAAACCGTTTTGCAGATACTTGATTATTTTTTTGGAGTATGGTCTTTCACGCATGCTGGTGATCGAGCGATCCACAAAAATTGCACCCCGGATCCAGGCAATCGTTCCGAGCAGCGGCCAGTATTTTACATCATGGCGGGAGACAAACAGAGTCGGAAAAACCGATGCCATAATCAGAATATCAAGGTAACTCATATGATTGGAGATGAGGCAATAATTTTGCCCACGACGATGATTTTCAATTCCCTTGACGTTGACGTGAATACCCAGAATTTTGGTAAAAAGTTTGCCCCAGAATGGACCACAGAAGGTCGAAATTCGCCGGCTGGTTAACTTACCGAAAGGTCTGAATAGGATCAAAATTAGTAGGTCAATACAGAGTAAAACCAGCCAAAATGCAAGAAGAAGGATTAGTTTAATGGTTGCTCGTACTGTTTTTATCAATCTCATTCCTGTTAAAATTAAGGTTTTTTTAATATCAATATCAACCCGATTTCGGCCTTGAAGTTAGATAAAACAATAGCACAAAATAGAAGTTGTTATTTTTACGAAAATTTATGACTCATAGTCGGGCAGATTCTTTCAGTTTAGATTTTCTTGAAAAACAAAACAGGGTGAGAATCCTCACCCTGCAGAAATAGACCGGTGGTCTATTTTACTTATCGTCAACCACTTCGAAATCGGCATCCTCGACCGTTTGGTCTTTTCCACCCTCAGTACTGCTTTTTGGTTCTTCTGCTGTAGATTCGTCTTGCGGAGGTGGGGGAGTTTCTGTTTTTACCCGTTCGTACATCTTGGATGAAATTTCGGACCAGGTACGGTTCATATTTTCAATTGCCTCTTTCATTGCTTTAACGTCGGCGCTGCCCTGAACCTTCTTTAGCTGTTCGAGAGCATCATTAATTTTGCCCTTCTCTTCCGGCTGCAGTTTTTCGCCGAATTCTTTGAGGTTTTTGTCGGTCTGATATATCATTGTGTCAACCTGATTTCGAGTGTCAACTTCCTCTTTGCGGTTTTTATCCTCTTCTTCGTGCATTTTGGCATCGTTAACCATCCGCTCTTTTTCGGCATCGGTTAATCCGCTGGAGGTCTGGATGCGAACGCTTTGCTCCTTACCGGTAGCTTTATCTTTGGCAGAAACATTCAGGATACCATTGGCGTCAATATCGAAAGTGACCTCGATTTGGGGAATTCCGCGCGGTGCCGGTGGAATGCCATCCAGGTGAAATTTCCCGATGCTCTTATTGTCGGCAGCCATCGTGCGCTCTCCCTGTAAGACATGAATTTCCACGGTCGTCTGGCTATCGGCAGCGGTGGAGAAAATTTCGCTTTTACGGGTGGGAATTGTGGTGTTCCGTTCGATGAGCCGGGTTGCCACACTACCAAGAGTTTCGATACCTAATGACAGAGGGGTAACATCCAGCAGTAAAATGTCATGTACTTCTCCGCCGAGTACGCCACCCTGGATTGCGGCGCCGATTGCCACAACTTCGTCTGGATTGACACTCTTATTTGGCTCTTTGTTGAAAAGTTCTTTAACCAGTTCCTGGACTTTGGGAATGCGGGTCGAACCCCCAACCAGAATTACTTCGTGAATATCGCTGGCATTAAGTCCGGCATCCTTTAAGGCTTGTTGGCAGGGTTTGCGAGTCCGCTCGATCAGGTCTTCCACAAGTGATTCGAATTTTGCCCGGGTTAATTTTTCCAATAAGTGAATCGGACCGGCTACCCCGGCAGTGATGTAAGGTAGGTTGATCTCGGTTTCGGTATTTGAAGAGAGTTCGATTTTGGCTTTTTCACAAGCCTCTTTCAGCCGCTGCAAAGCCATCGGATCTTTCTTTAGATCAATGCCCTCTTTTTTCTGAAATTCGCTGATTAGCCATTCGATAATCCGTTGATCGAAATCGTCACCTCCAAGATGAGTATCGCCATTAGTGGATTTGACCTCGAAAACTCCGTCGCCGATCTCCAAAATTGAGATATCAAAAGTACCTCCACCTAAATCGTATACAGCAATTTTTTCATCCTTTTTCTTGTCCAGACCGTATGCCAGGGCTGCTGCTGTAGGTTCATTAATAATACGTTTGACATCCAAACCGGAGATTTTCCCGGCATCTTTAGTAGCCTGACGCTGGGCATCATTAAAATAAGCCGGAACGGTGATCACGGCTTCGGTGATTTTTTCACCTAATTTTTCTTCAGCTGTCTGTCTCATCTTCTGCAAAATCATGGCGCTAATTTCCGGCGGCGAATAATCCCGATCACCAATTCGTACCCGCACATCGCTATTTGGACCTTGGACAACCTTGAAAGGGACTTCTTGTTTTTCATGGTTGACTTCATTAAAAAGCCGGCCCATAAAGCGTTTAATCGAGTAGACCGCCCGGTCATGATTTATTACAATCTGACGTTTAGCAGTATCTCCAACAACACGCTCTCCATCTTTCTTGAATACAACGACTGATGGAGTAATTGGACGACCTTCCGAATTTTCCAGAACTCGTGGTTTGCCAGCATCCATTACCGCCACACAGGAGTTGGTTGTTCCCAGATCAATTCCGATTATTTTTCCCATCTTGATCTCCTTATCCGCCCTTTTTATCGGGCTGTTTAGGTTTCATTTATTTCAAATGACTGAATAAAAGTGACAAATGCTGTGCCATAAATTTACTCGGACATATCGGCACAAGGGTATCTATTGTTTTTTAATTTGTTGGTTAAATCGGAAATATTGTCGGAAGATCAGCAGAAGTTGTTATTCTTTAACAGTAACCGGTTTACTTGCCACGGGTTGAGTATGAGCTTGCCAGAAGGATAATTTTTTGTTTTTTACTCTTACTTCGATGGGATAACCTTTTGTAAGAAAACCTTCTAATATTTTTTCGGCAATCTGGTCTTCAATCATAGTTTGAATTGCACGCCGCAGCGGACGGGCGCCATACTGCGGTTTGTAGCCCTCTTCGAAAATGAGCTCCTTTACCTGTGTGCTGATTTTCAATTCGGTGTTTGACTGTCTGAGATTTTCGGCGACCTCATGTAATTGTAAATCAATTATCTTTAGTACATCTTTAAGTGTCAGAGAGTGAAATACGATTGGATCGTCTATGCGGTTGATAAATTCCGGATTAAATAGTTTATGAGCTTCTTCGATCATTTTCTTTTTCATTGTTTCGTAGTTGCTCTCTGCGTCAGACTTGGAGAAGCCAAATCCGCTGCCCTGGATATTGCGCAATCCGATATTAGTGGTCATGATAATAATTGTGTTTTTGAAATCCACTTTGCGACCGAAACTATCCGTGAGAACCCCATCATCGAAAATCTGGAGTAAGATATTAAATACATCACGGTGAGCCTTTTCAATCTCATCGAAGAGTACAACTGAATAAGGATGCCGTCGGACTCTTTCGGTTAAAGTACCACCTTCTTCATAGCCTACATATCCCGGAGGAGCCCCAATCAATCTCGAAACAGCGAATTTCTCCATATATTCGGACATATCAATTTTGATCAAAGCACCCTTGCTATTGAAGACGAATTGGGCAATAACTTTGGCGAGTTCAGTTTTCCCGACTCCGGTAGGACCCATAAACAGAAAACTGCCGATCGGACGTTTGGGATCCTTCAGCCCGGCGCGGGCGCGGCGTAAGGAACTGGCAACTGTCCGGATAGCATCGTTCTGTCCGATAATATGTTTTTTAAGCTGTGATTCCATCTCGATCAATTTCTTATTTTCCGATTCGGCAATGCGATTAATCGGGATTCCGGTCATCATTGCTACAACATCCGCAATATCATCTTCAGTTACCGTGATAATTGAGGAAGCTGTATCTGCCTCCCATTTATCGTAAGTACTTTTAATCTTTTGCCGCAGCTTGCGTTCCTGGTCGCGTAATTTTGCTGCCTCTTCGAATCGCTGTTCCCGCACCGCAGTCTCTTTTTCCTGTTTGATCTTCTCGACCATCTCTTCCATTTCCATGATTCCTTTAGGAACATCGATATTCCGCAGATGGACTCGTGAACCGGCTTCGTCCAGGACGTCAATTGCTTTATCGGGCATAAACTTATCGGTAATATAGCGGTCACTTAATTCGACAGCTGCAATCAGAGCCTGCGTGGTATACTTTACTCGATGATGTTCTTCATAATGAACCTGCAAGCCTTTGAGAATTTCCAGCGTCTCGTCTTTTTGCGGTGGATTGACGATGATTTTTTGGAAACGTCTTTCAAGTGCGCCGTCCTTCTCAATTACTTTACGGTACTCATCCAATGTCGTAGCACCAATACACTGGATATCGCCCCTCGCCAACGCCGGTTTGAACATGTTCGAGGCATCGAGTGAACCGGATGCACCGCCAGCTCCAACTATAGTGTGGAGCTCATCAATAAATAGAATAATATCATCCGAATTTTCCAGTTCCTGCATAATCGTTTTCATCCGCTCTTCAAATTGACCGCGGTATTTAGTACCGGCAACAATCGAGGCGAGATCCAGGTCAATTATCCGTTTGTTATATAAGAGTCTGGGTACTTTTTTCTGAATTATCCGAATTGCCAGGCCTTCTGCAATGGCCGTTTTCCCCACACCCGGCTCACCAATCAGAACTGGATTATTCTTTTTTCGGCGGGATAAAATCTGAGCTACTCGCTCAATCTCTTTTTCACGTCCTATCACAGGATCAAGTTGATTATTCCGGGCTTTTTCGGTGATGTCTCTTGAAAAATGATCCAGTGCTGGTGTTTTACTGGATCGTTTTTTGGTTGGTTTTGGTTTATCCAGAAAAGAAGAGCTACTCAGTTCTTCACGAAATAAATTATAGTCCAGCCCAAAAGATGCCAGAATCTTGTAGCCGATTCCATCACCCTGTTTGAGTATGGCGAGTACAATATGAGCGTCAGTAATTTCTGATACGTTTAACTGCTGGGCTTCGTAGTAGGTATCTCGTAAGATCTGTTCCGCACGCTTGGTCATGGGGAGGCGACCGATTAACAGGGTTTCACTGGGACTGGGAACCGCATCTTCGATACTTTTAATGATTTCTTCGATTTCAATGTCCAGGTGAGTTAGAATGTTGTTGGTATGGCTTTCGGGGTAACTCAAGATAGCCAGAAGCAGATGTTCAGAATCCACGTGATTGTGGCCTAAACGATTCGCCTGATCTCGGGCGTCCTTGATAATCTGCTGGATTAATTTCGAAAATTCGTCTTTCATTTCTAACACTTACTCACGATTGAATATATAACAGGTTGAAGCCTAAAGTCAATTAAACTTTTCAACGGAAACGGGTCTTGCCGGTACTCAGCTGCAACACGCGGTGGGACTTGGCAGCGATTTCGGCGTTGTGGGTGGCAATAATAAATGTCCGTTTGAATTGCCGATTCAGCTCAAGAATCAGGTTAATCAACATTTCGCTATTTTGAATATCCAGATTTCCTGAGGGTTCGTCGGCAAGGACAACTAGCGGGTCATTGATTAAAGCCCGGGCAACAGCTACCCGTTGACGTTCACCGCCGGACAAAGCAGAAGGCCGATGATGAAGACGATGACCTATACCAACTTTATCCAGCAGTTCGATGGCTTTCGCTCTGGCTGCCTCGGTATTCGATTCGTAAATGATCGAGGGTAGCATGACATTTTCCAGGGCGGTAAACTCCGGCAACAGGTGATGAAATTGAAAAACAAATCCGATAGTTTTATTGCGAAAGTGGGCTATCTCTTTTTCCGGCAGAGTGAAAGGATTGACTTCCTGATAAAATACCTCACCGTTATCGGGAAAATCAAGTGTGCCTAAAAGATTAAGCAGGGTAGATTTGCCAACTCCCGAAGGTCCCATGATTGTAATGACTTCTCCGGGATTAACCGAAAATGAGATTTTATTCAGGACCGGAACCTCGACTCCGTCGTTATAATAGGATTTTGAAAGTTCCTTTACGGTTAAGATAGGATTTTCGTCATTTTTCATATTGGATTGCCTCTAAAGGAGTAAGTTTTCCGATCCGCCAACTGGGATAGAGAGTACCGATAAAAATTAGAATTATTCCAGCAGCCGCAATTGCCAGAATGTCCAGCGCATGAATTTCCATAGGTAGATAGGGAATGATATAAACTGAAGGTAGGGGGATAAACCGCAAATTAATTTGCAGCAGGCATAATGTCATTGCCAGGATTAGACCGATAATCAAACCGATGCTGCCGGTTATAAATCCTAATCTCAAAAAAATACCTTGAATATGTTTGGAGTTCATTCCAAGGGTTTGGAGCATGCCGATCTCTCTGATTTTCTCCATGATTAACATAATAAGTGAACTGGTTAAATTAAAAATAGCAATGAGGATAATAAAAGTTAACGCCAGAAAACTGCCATATTTCTCAAGTTTCATTGCGCCAAATAGATCTTTGTGAAGGTCTTCCCAACTCGAAATCGAAAATTGTGAATCCAGGTTGGTTCGAAGATAGTCTTCAACTTCTTTACTGTTTTTATATTTATCGAATCTAATATCAATTCCTGAATACAAACCTTCCATTTTGAAGATTTTCTGAGCTTGGTGAAGATCCACAAAAGCCAGGTTTTCATCGTAATCGAATAAATCCAGTTTAAATACTCCACTCAACACAAATTGACCGACATAAGGAATACTGAGAGAACTCCTGATATCCAACGGATTAATCACGTTTACGGTATCACCTAAAAATAGGCCCAGTTTGTCAGCCAGGCGGTAACCAACAACTATACCGGGCAGATTGGAAGTGGGTGCCACAAAACTATTATTACCCCGGATTATGGCTTGGGGCAAGACAATCTTGGTCGAAAAAATTGTTGAATCAACACCTTTCAGCCGGACAACTGCATCGGTACCAATTGTGGAAAGGACCGATTTTTTGGTAACGAAAGGGTAAATTACATTCACATTTCTTCCCTGGAGCAGGGCTTTAACCCGGGCAATCTGGGTGTCAGTTAATTCTTTTCCGGTAATGCGAATATGCGACTCGAAATCTATTACCCGTGAGGAAATCTCCGATTCGAATCCGTTCAGGGTACTTAGAGTAATTAGTAATGTAAAAGCGCCCAATGCAATTCCGGCGATCGAAATATATGAGGTAAAAGAGATCAGACCGGTCTGTTTTTTCGACTTGAAATAGCGTAAAGAAATCCAGGTTAATATCGATTTACTCATAGCGGATTGCCTCGGCAGGTGCCAGATGGACGGCTTTGGTGGAAGGATAGATTGTAGCCAGAATTGAACAAAGAATTGCCAGACCGCCAATAATCAGAAAATAGCTTGGTTCTAATTGGATTGGCAGCTGGCTCATGAAATAGACATCTTCCGGGATTGAGATAAGATTAAACCGAATTTGGATCCAGGCTAGAATCCCGGCTAATAAAAATCCGAGTAACGTGCCAGCAACTCCAATAATCGCACCCTCGATCAGAAAAATTTTGCCGGTCTGACGATGGCTAACTCCCATGCTTTTTAGTACTCCGATATCCCTGGTTTTTTCGATGACTATCATCATTAGCGAACTAATGATATTGAAGATTGCCACCAGGGCAATTAAGCCGAAAATGATCAAAATTGGTAGACGTTGAATCCGCAACCATTCAAAGAGATTATAGTGCAGGTCAAGCCAGCTCATTGCATGATAAGGGTAACCCAGCGTCGCATTGATCTGTTCAGTGATCTTGGCAGCATCATAGGGATTGTCTAGGATGATCTGAAAACCAGAAAATTGATCGCCAAAATCATATAATTTCTGAGCGGCTTCAAGGCTGGTATAGATGAAAATGTCGTCATAGTCGGCTATGCCCGATTCGTAAATACCGGTAATCGTAAAACTGCCGATTCGGGGCCGATTGGTGAATTCAGTAACTGAGTGCAAAACAAAAAGGTAAACCTGATCGCCCAATTGAGCACCCAGATAATTGGCTAATTTTTGGCCGATGATGATCCCGTCTCGATTGTCCTTCGTATGAAAAGTCAGTTGACCACTTTTCAAAAAACGGTCAATATTAAGGGTTTTGGTAAGGTCTTCGGCGTTTAATCCCTCCAAAACCACGCCGTCAGTTTCGCCTTTATAGCGGATCATTACCGGATTATGAATGTAACGAACGACATGACGGACACCGGGAATCGTCTGGAGGTAATCCCCAATATTTCCGACGGATTCAAAAGTTTCGTTATTTAACAATCTCAAGCGGATATGAGCGTCAAAACCGATCAGTTTTTCTTTGATCACATTTTCAAAGCCATTTAAAATGGAGATGGTAATAATTAGTGCCGCGACTCCGACTGCCAATCCGATTGTAGAAATAATACTGATGAAGGAGATATAGCCAATTTTGTGGCGGTGGAAAAGATGACGACGGGCAATAAAGAAAGGTAAAGCCATGACGGTTTTGCCGTTAAGTGCGCAGCTGCGGAAAAAGGATTACATCCTTGAGCGAACGCTGGTTGGTAAAAAGCATCACGGCGCGGTCTATTCCGATTCCGACGCCGCCGGTGGGTGGCATGCCGTATTCCATCGCCATGACGAAGTCCTCATCCATCGTCTGAGCCTCTTCATCGCCGAGTTCACGTAACTTGTTCTGATTCTCAAATCGCTCCCGCTGATCAAAAGGATCATTTAATTCGCTGAAGGCGTTGGCAAATTCCTGGCCGGCGATATATAATTCGAAGCGTTCGACAAGGTCTTTACTGCCATCGCGTTTACTTTTTGCCAGGGGTGAAATTACCTTGGGGTAATCTATCACAAAAGTGGGCTGAATCAGTTTTACGGCGACAAAGTTGTCGAACAGGAGCTCGATCAATTTACCATAGCCCGTTTTGGGCTCAACTTCGAGTCCTTTATGCTTGCACAGTTCGGCCATTTCCCGCTCGTTGAATTCGCGGATGTCGGTGCCGACATTTTCTTTGATCAAATCAAACATCCCCTGCCGCTGGAAGGGTTGACCGAAATCAATCGCATGATCACCAAATTTGAAGGTGGATTGGCCAAGATTGTTAACCAGAAAACGAAAATAATCTTCCACCATATCCATTAAATAATAATAATCCACATAAGTTTGATAGAATTCCAGAGCGGTGAACTCCGGATTATGGTTGCGGTCAATTCCTTCGTTTCGAAAATTTTTGGCGATTTCGTACACTTTCTCGAATCCGCCAATGATTAGCCGTTTGAGGTATAATTCATCGGCGATCCGGAGATAAAATTCGCGATCGAGAGCATTATAATAGGTTTTAAATGGTTTGGCAAAAGCCCCACCGTAGTTGGGCTGGAGAATTGGGGTTTCGACTTCGAGGAATCCCCGTTCATTGAGAAAATCGCGCGTCCATTGGATGATTTTACTACGCAATTTAAATATTTCCTTAACCTCGGGATTGACAATCAGGTCAAGATAACGCTGCCGGTAGCGCTGCTCCTTATCGCTGAAAGCGTCGAATATAATCCCATCTTTTTCCTTGACGATTGGGATTGGACGGACGTTTTTCGAAAGGAGCTGCAGTTCCTCAGCAAATAGTGTAATTTCACCGGTGCGGGTTTTAAATACCTTACCCTTTGTGCCGATGATATCACCAATATCGAGTAAGCCGAACAGTTCGTAAACTTGAGCACCGACTTTATTTTCTTGGAGATAAAGCTGCAACTTTCCGCTTTCATCCTGAATGTGACAGAAACTCGCCCGTCCCATTTTGCGAATTGTCATGATTCGTCCAGCTACACTGACGGGTGTATTTTCGGCTAATTGGGAGTAATTCTCGACAACCTGGCGGCAGTTGTGCCTCTGTGAAAAGTTATAGGGGTAAGGTTCGAATCCCAGATCCCTGATTTTGGTTAATTTTTCCTGCCGGATTTTCAAAATTTCACTTAATGATTTGCCGATATGCTGCTCTTCTGGATTCACTGTTTCTTTTTCTCCTCAATAGTTTTATAAGCTAAATAGGCTCTCAGAAAACCGTCAATATCGCCGTCCATGACTGCTTGAATGTTGCTGTCCTCATATTTTGTGCGGTGATCTTTTACTAAAGTGTAAGGTTGAAAGACATACGAACGGATTTGATTACCCCAGGAGATACCCTTTTTATTTTTTTCGATGGCTGATTTTTCTTGCTCTAATTCCTCCTTTTTCAACTGATAGAGTCGGGCTCTCAGAATCTTCATGGCTGAGGCTTTATTTTTATACTGGGAGCGTTCATTCTGGCACTGGACGACTATTCCGGTAGGGATGTGAGTAATCCGAATTGCCGAATCAGTTTTATTGACATGCTGACCTCCGGCTCCGCTGGCTCGAAAGGTATCAATTCGCAAATCATCAGGATTGATGTCCACGTCAATATTCTCCTCGACCTCGGGATAGACGAAAACCGCTGCGAATGAAGTATGTCGTCGGTGATTGGCATCAAAAGGGGAAAGGCGGACAAGCCGATGGATACCGGCTTCGGACTTCAAGTAGCCGAAGGCGTAACTACCCTTAACCTCAACTGTTACATCCTTGATTCCAGCCTCTTCACCCGCAATCAAATCAATGACTTGAGCTTCCATGCTGGAGCGTTCAAACCAGCGCATATACATTCTAAGCAGCATCTCCGCCCAATCCTGAGATTCTGTTCCTCCTGCTCCTGGATGAATGGTCATAATCGCGTTTTTAGTGTCATCCTCTTCATTGAGCATTGTTTCAAGTTCAATTTTATCCAGGCGATTTGATAGATCATCCACCCATGCCTGGACATCTTGCAGCATTGACTCATCATCCTCTGCTTCCATTATTGCCAAAAGTTCATTGATATCATTCCACAATTTCATCAGGTCATGATATTTGTTAAGGTTGGTTTCAAGGAGGCTGATCTGCTGCAAGGTTGCCTGGGCTGCCTCTTTATGATTCCAGAAATTGCTGGCGGAAATCCTGACTTGGGCTTCGGCTAATAAACGTTGACTGTTATCAACGTCAAAGAAACCTCCGTATTTCGTGAATCCTTGGTTCCAGCATTTCTAGTCTGGATTTGATTTCACTGATCATTATTTCTTAGTTGGATTTGATTTTTTGATTAAAGAAACAGCAGGTTTTACGGATGAAAACTCTTTGTAACTTGAGAGGACGATATAGGTGCGGGTCTGTAAAACTCCTTGCCAAGATAGGATTTCAGACAGTAGTTTTTCGAGCGTCGTAGTATTTTCGGTCTGAATTTTTAATAAGTAAGATCCTTCGCCAGTAATCGAGTGACACTCGATGATTTCGTTTTGTTCACGGACATTTTTGATAAATTCATCATAGGTTTTAGAAGGGGAGGTTATTACAAAGACAAATGCAGTAACATCTTTGCCAATAGCTGCATTATTGATTTTGGCATGGTAACCGGCAATGATGCCCTTTTTCTCCAACTTGCGCATGCGCTCACTTACTGCCGGAATTGTTAAACCTACCTGTTTTGCTATGCGATTGCGTTGAATCCGTCCGTCTTTCTGCAGAATATCCAGAATCTGTACATCAATTTTGTCCATCATGTTAAAATACTCCTGTACTTTAGTTTTTAATTATCAAGGTCTCGTTCGATAATAATCGAACATCGTGATTATGTATATAAGGTTAATAATCTGACTTGTCCAGGATAATGAAGTAGATAAATATTGAATTGGTTTGACCGGCACGACGACTGTATCGTTCGATTTAATCTCTACGATGTTTTCAGCATTGCCAGTATCGAGGTACTCTTTGATATTGATAATTGAGACAGTGCTTTTTGAACCGTTGGTTGCTTCTCGAATAATTTTAACCTTGGATAATTTGGCGCGGGATGTTGGACCTCCGGCTGAGGAAATTAATTCCACTAAATCGGTGCCGATGGGTACATCGTACAATCCTGGTTTTTGGACTTCACCCCAGACCTTGACCGTCATCAATAAAGCATCGCTTTTGGCTGACAGTACATAACGTGAGGCATCGGTGCGAGCGGCGGGTATTGAAGGTTGGATTTGTCCGCTAAGAGAGATTGTTAAAAAAATTATTAGAGATAAGATTACTATTTTTTGCATATTTAAACCTTTATTATTCAATTGAAAAATAAGCCCAGTTAGAAAGCGAACCGCCAATATCGAGATTATCATTATCTATGAGCGAGATAGGCTTAATACACCACTGATAAGTCGTTCCTGATTCCAGTGAGGGAATCCTGGCGGTTCCATCATTATTATAAGCAATCCTTTGTAAAAAATCGGTGTAATTTGGCTTTGTAAACTGAGAAATCCAAATAACTTCTCGGGAGAGAAAGGTTTCGACCCGGATTACGTATTGAAAGGTTGCTGATGAGAAGTCGTACCACTCGAAAGTTGGTTGGGTATTAGATATTGTCCCGGATGGAAGTGTTGGATTGACTTTGGGAATTAAATTATATCGCAGAGTATCTGAGGGTGGACTGAGATTTTCTGCCTGGTCATAGGCTTTCAAATAATAGAAATAATCGGTATTAAAGCTCATTAGATCATCAATATAAAATGTATCGGCACCACCTACTGTGAAAGCATTGATGTCGGCAATCTTTTCGAATTTATTTTTAATATCATTACTGGCACGGTAGAGTTTATAGCCGGCAAGGTCATTTTCAGAATTGGGATGCCATTCTAGTAGAATGCCATCTCCTTCGGCATAAGGGCGGATGCCAGTTTCGTTAATTGCCAGTAGGATTGACTTCTCGACCCAGACAGGTCGCATCGGTGGATCGGGATCTTCAATGCTTTCGCCGCATCGCATTAGATTAAATAAAATTTGAATACTTATTATTGTAGCCAGAAAAATCTTACGCCTCAAATTTCAATACCTCCTCCAATCCGGTGGATGGCTCCCAATTCGTGACTTAAATAGGAATAATCAATATGAATATTCCGTTTCAGCAACATAAAATTTAAGCCTATTCCGCTGGTTAAATTGGTATCATCCAACCCAGCACGGATACTTAACCGATTTTTTACAATACATTCGATTCCATAGCGCATTCGATCCTGATAACGATACTCTTTTGTCAAACCAAGGTTGATTTGAATCCCAAGTCGTTCGAGTGGCTGCTCGAATCCCAGCGCAAGCATCGGTGTCATCCGAATCTCATCCTGACGCTGCGTGTTCCAATAAATGAGGGTTCCGGCAACGTCTCTTAGCGCAAAGCCGATGTTGATTTTTCCCATTTTGCTGATTTCAAATAGATCATCACCCTTAACGGAAAGGCGGCCGCCGATATCTACTCCAATACCATAAGCTTCAAGGTTATAAAAAGTTTTACGGATGATTTTAAAATTGATGCCCAGTGGAATTTCAACTCGAAAAGGGGAATAGCGCCAGCCGAGGTCAACCGATTTGGTTTGGAATCGAGCATAGCTGATGAAGATTGCATCTTCGATGTCATTAAAAGTATCAAGCGGATAATTTTGGAGAGCAATAACCGAATCACGCCTGGCAGCCGGGTCAGGCACTTCACGAAGGTAATCGGGGCGGATAGGAATATCATCCACGCCAAAGCGGATCCAGTTGATTGCAGCTGTGGATTTTCCGATAAAAGGGATTGCCAATCCAAGGTAATTATAATTCGCCAAGCCAAAATGAGAGGTATACATGAATCCAATTTGCGTTTTTTGGACGTATGCCAAACCAGCCGGATTGCTGGCGAAGGCGGTTCCGCTATGATCCAGAGCTCCGATTGTTCTTGCCATTGCCTGAGCACGGGCGCTGACGTCGGTTTCCAGAAAAGCGTCGGCATATTCACCAGCGAAGATGATTCCTCCGCACAAAATAAAAATAATCCAGATGAGTCCAAACCGTTTCATCGTGCTTTGGCTATTTTTCCGATTGAGGTTACCGATTTATCGCGCTTTTTGGCGATCATTTTGTAAAAATAAATTCCATTAGCGATAAAATTACCTTCCGTATCGAGACCGTCCCACACGATTTCGTGATAGCCGCCTTCGTTAATATCTACACCGGAACCGAAAATCGTTGACTCTTCGAGCACTTTAATTAATCTACCTGAAACGGTATATATTTTTATCTTAAAATTGTCAACCCGCTGAGTCAGTTCGTAAATAAAAACGGTTTGACTGACAAAAGGATTTGGATAGTTGCCGTAATCAATCAGTTTTAATTCATCGCTGACAATAAATATCACCTCTTTGCTGGCAATGTTGCCGGCTGCATCGCTTAAACTTACCTCTATCGTATGTTCTCCGTATTCTAATTCAGGCCGGAATTGAGCGGACACATAGGTTCCACTGGTCAGCGTATCGGGTAGATTCAATTCAGAGAAGTCAATGACATCATTATCTAGTTTGACACTCAATCCCTTTGAGTCGAACAAGACGCCATTCCGGTCCTCGCCAATGATTGAAATGTTGGGTTTCTGCGAGACATAGGAATTCTGAAAGAATTGTTGACCATCAATGCTAAGTTCGAGTCTTGGCGGTTCGCTATCCTGACAGGTCAATAAAGTAAAATCGCCGGATTTCGAAGCGTTGGCAATATAGCAGCTGTTTTTTTCACTGCTTTTAAGTAGGATCCATATTTTCAAAAATGGATCCCAGCGCCCGATTGACAATTTGCCGGTTGTATTTGAATCAATAGGTCCGGGAGTGATACTGATCCACATTGGTTTTAGGAGAGTGTCAGCTAGCTCCGGGATAGATACAGTATAACTTGGTGCATAGTCGAATCCCTCGGACCGAACTAGAGAAAAACCGGGTTGAGTAGAACCAGCGGATAGTGCTCTACTGGAAAGGCTGACAATTGAAGAATCGGTGGTGCTGTGCGGTTCGATAAATGCTGTAAAATTCCCAAATTTGATTGTATCATTTGATGTTCCAGTGACCGTCGAACCCAGGTCCGGCAAAACCGGGTAAGTCTGAACATAGATTGAATCTATGAGTGTATTATTGGATTCATTGGACTCGATATATTTATTTTCGGGATCGAGAACAACTTGAAAATAGGAAATGTCCTGACCTAAAAGACAGGGTAAAGAAAAACTGGCGTCATGATTTGGAAATAGAGTAAAAGGTTGCGAACCGATAGAGATTTTCTGAGTATTTTGAATGCGGTAGAAATCGGAATTTACTGTCAATGTATTGTCACCAACATAATTAACTTTGATAATTAATTCCGGGAATTTTGAGCCCCCCTGACTGATACTGATTGGGTAGAAATCGGGATCCTGACTGATTTTTAATGAAAAGATTTGACTTTCGGTCGGATTTTGGAGGTTATCGCGAGCAATAAAACGAAAGCCAATCAGTTTCCCCGAAGTGCCCACACTAAGCGGCGATTCGCTAATCCAGCGGTCACTGCTTTCAAGATCGCGAGTCATCGGAACTGAAATTAGTTGATCAGCATCAGTGAAACTGACAATATGTTCGATACCATTTTCGTCCAGATATTCACTGGTCGTCAGCGTGTCCACTTCACAAGTCATCGAGTTGACATCGGTAACTTCGGTGCGAATAGAAACATAAAACAGTTGATTTTTTGCCGGGTGTTCTGGCTGGTGATCAAATCCAAAAAAGTTCAGACCATAGATGCTAAACAGAGTTACACCATGACCGTCGTGAGTCCGATCTGCATTCATGAAATAATAATTGATGAAAGTGTTACCGGAACGGAGATTGGCTGGCAGAGATAGATTTTGGTTGATGAGACCGTTGGTGAATTGTTGATGCAATGGTTCGGAGTAAATCCGATAGGTACTGGAATCGTAAAGTTGGATATAAATATCGCCCTGCTCGAAGGGCATGGCACCGGATAAGGTAATTTCCTGTTCCGGAGCAGGATTGGATTCGTTCAGGATTAGAGTAGTTTGATTTTCCGGAAAAGGAATTTGGACTGTAGGATCGCCAATCAAGTTATAACAATAAACCATTGATGGTCTTAAGTAATCAAAATATTCCATTTCAGTCAGGTATTTTAATTTGGCGTACTGAATTGCCTGACCGATTGTTATCCCTTTCGTAAATACGGCATCGTAGAAGGGTTTAACCAGCAGATAGTCGTTTTTAATCCAGCCGACGCTGGAGGCTCCCCAAAGACCAATTGAACCGCCGTTTTCTGCCAATACTAAATCTTCCCCTAAGCCGGTCATGTTGGCGAAATCTCCGGTAAAGCAGGTCATGCTGGTGACAAACGGAAGTCTCTCAAGATTATCCAGCAGAGGGATGTGAGCCGTTGTAAACAGCGAACGGTCTGCCCAAACTGCGCCGCCACCATGGCCAAAGAAATTAACCAAAGTCAGACCGTTGTTGAATAATTGGACCAGAGTGTCGGAACCACCCCAGAAAGGAGTTCTCTCCGAGGTTCGGTCAATATAAATCCGGTTGACACTAAATTCTTTAGGGATCTGGCGGTTGATCATGTTTTCCGATTGCTGTTTAAATGCCTGCTCATAGCCGGCAATGAAGAGAGTTTCATTTTTCCAGGAATCCACAGGGATTGAATTTGCGTATGATATCCGTTTTTCAATCATTGATTCCAACTCTTCCTGCGATGAGATCGGCCAACGACCGATAGCAAATTCCGGGATATGAGTTTTTTCGTCAAAGACGGCGTACCAATGATCAGCAGCACACGCTCCATATTTATAGGATTGAAAGAAAAATGCCGGAACCGATTCCTCCTCCTTGATTGCGGCATCCCCAATTAAGAGAGCATATTCGGGTTTGGAGTGCCAGGTTTCATGAATTATTTTAAGATATTCTCGGATGGCATAAGGACTGATTATTCCGTCGTTGAGCTCGTTATAAATATCCCGGACGCTCACGATTTTTGTATTAATGTTAATCTCATTATAGAATTTCACCAATTTTGACAAGCTGAGTTTCCACTTTGGATCGGTAATGATAATTAAGTTAGTTGGTGCTTCTTCCTGAACAATGTTAAAAATTGTATCGGATTGGATGCTCACGGGTTTTAATATACCACTGTCGGAAGCTGCAAGATAAAAGGTGTTATCATCGTATGTCTGATCTTCAACCAGAATTGAGTAACTTTTAGTCCGGGCACTATATTCAACCGAGAAATCCTGCAGGCGGCTCTTCCCGATTTTATAAACTACAATATCCGGAACGGTGAAATTGTCAATTTTAAAATGATAAATTCCATCTGGATAATTATTCGGACGACTGAAATCAATTGCGTCTTTGGAGGCGCGGTAGAGCCGGAAGTAATGAACTTTCAGGTAGTCGAATAAGACTCTATCATACTTATTGGTTGGATCATCACCGGCTACCGCGATCTGGAGTTTGTTGTCACCATCGTGTAAAAACCGGTTTTGAAGAATCCGGTTGGGATCATTCTGGATTACATAGGGTAGTTGATTACTCCATCTGCCGGTCGCAGCTTCAATATCGTTTATATGTATTGTTACGGTATGGTTGCCTTCCTGGTAGGTAAGTCCGTGCATCCCAACTTCAATTTGGAATGGCAGGGCTGAGCTTTCATTCGGATTGGGTAGAGAAAAGTAAAAACTTTGGGATGTGCCTCCATTTATTCCGCTGTTGAAGAACCAGTGGTCTCGGGTATGAGTGGGCAAATTGGTATCAACCTGACCCAAATTCTCAAAATGGTTATTTTCCTCATAATGCAGGGTGTAGTCGTAATCAGTTGGATTGATTGCTTGATTAGAAGCGACTGTCGCTTTAGCGGATTCCTCAGTATAACGTTGGCCTTTACGCTCACCCCAGGTGAGGAAATAGACATTTTTATCAGTAAACGGATCGTATTCATAATTGCCAACAGTGTTGCGATTTCGCTGCCCGTAAAATTCCAGGTAGTCGGATTGATTAAATTCGCCATCCGATTCACCCCCGACATAAATCGGAACCTCCAAACCTCGATTAAACATCTGGAAAGTGCGAGGATCAACGTTCTTAATCTTTGCTCCATTGTCAAGTAGCATTTTTCGACTCAATCGGTAAATGCCATCCTTCTCGATGACAATCCGGATTAATTTTTTACCAAATAGCGGATGAACTGCTGTTTTGGCTACTGGTAGTGCCGTAGCCCGCAGGATTTTTCCCTTTAATCCCAAATTGGCGAGTACCGGGTTGTCTTTGATCTGGGTGATGGTTTTTAACGAGCCGGACTTTTTAATCGAGACAGTTACCATCAGGTCTTCATAATATTTCAATTTTTTATTGCTACTGATCAATTGATAAGGATATAGAGTAATTCTGGTAAGTGGTAGATTGTTGACATATCCGGCGAAGGAAATCCTGACCTGTTCGGCAGGGTAGATGTTTGGAATCCGAACTGCCTGCCCGTTTTCGTCAGCTGGTTTTAGGTCTGGTACGGAAATGTCGTTATATTTTTCTATATTTGCTGGTAGTGAGAAGAGTTGCAGATTTTTACTCTGGATCTGGTAAGAGACCTCTTCCGGCAAGGCATTGACTAGCTTAACATAGAAAGGTATGGAAGGGTATCCCATTCGGCAGTCGTTTTCTAGTCCGGGGATAGTGAACCTTATTTCGCCTGACTCAGTGACTTGATAGGCAGGTGCTGCAAGATGCGCCTGCCAGATCCACTGTTCATCAGTTGCCCATTTTTCCTTGAAGGGACATCCTGACTGTGGATTGTATCGAGTGGATTCACTCGCTTTTAGGAGGTTAGAGTATCCAAAATAAATGGCTGATATGAATATTAATAAATAGAGAAGAATTCTATTGAATTTAGCGCTTCTCATTACCAATAAAGAAGAGTTTATTCAGCAAACCGCGAAGCATATCTTCATCAACACTGCGATAGAAAATTCCCTGATAAGCGACTGAGATTTTATTTGTCTCTTCGGAGACAATAACGACGACGGCGTCGGATTCCTCCGAAATACCCAGAGCAGCCCGATGGCGGGTTCCCAGCAGTGGATCGAGATCGGGATTATCTGAAAGCGGCAGGATAGCCCCGGCAGCTTCGATAATATCATTCTGGATGATTACAGCACCATCGTGGAGCGGACTGCTTGGATTGAAAATCGAAATAAGCAGGCTGGCAGATACTTCCGCATTGATATTAGTTGCATTTTCACGAATTGTTTTGAGCTGGATTTCCCGACCTAAAACAAATAGTCCACCCCATTTTCGCCGTACCAGTTCACTGGCAGCTTCAACGATCGCATTAATAGTTTTTGAATGGGATTCTTTGAAGAATCTGCGCAGAATTCGGCTCTGTCCAATCTGAATTAGAATCCGTCTCAACTCTGGTTGGAAAATAATTACAAAAGCAATTGCCCAGATGGTCTGTAAATGCCCCATAAACCAGGAAAGACTCTGGAGGTTTAAAATTCTGGCGATAAATGAAAGTAGCATGATTAGCGCCAACCCCAGAATCATTTGTGACGCTCTGGTACCTTTGAAAAATTGATACAGTTTCAAAAAAAGCCAATAGACAAGCAGGATATCGAGAACGTCCCAAATGGTCACCGAGATAAACTTGATATTAAACAGGGTCATACTACTTTTTTCCTATAATTGAATCTATGACTTTCACAGCTCGTGCCGACTCCCGGACGTCGTGCACCCTCACAAAATCGGCACCGTTCAGAAGTGCCGCAGCCAGACTTGCTAAACTGCCTTCAAGTCGCTGTTCTACCGGAAGATCAAGTAATTTTCCAATAAATGATTTACGGGAGAGGCCAATAAGAATTGGTTGACCCAGGGATTGGAATTCCCGCAAATAGCGGATTAGGCGATAATTATCCTCAACAGATTTTCCGAAACCAATTCCAGGATCTATGATGATTTTATTGCGATCAATTCCGGAGCTAATGGCCAATTGAACCGAATCGTTTAGATAGTGTAGGATTTCGTCAACTAAATTTTGATAGGTGGGATTATCCTGCATATTCCGCGGTTTTCCCTGCATGTGCATAATGACGAGAGCAGCATTGTACTTTTTGACCGTAGAAGCCATTTCCGGATCAAACCGCAAGCCGCTGATGTCGTTGACCACATCCGCACCAGTTTGCAAAGCTTTTTCAGCAACGACGGATTTATAAGTATCAATCGAAATTGGGATATTGGAATGCTTACGGATTGCTTCAATAACTGGAATTACGCGGTTGAGTTCGGTTTCCAGAGCAACCGGTTCGGCTCCGGGGCGCGTGGATTCGCCGCCAATATCAATGATATCAGCGCCCTCATTAGTCATTGTAAGGGCTGCCTGTAAGGCAGAATCAATATCATAATACTGTCCACCGTCAGAAAAGGAGTCCGGAGTTACATTCAAGATTCCCATAATGGAGGTTTTTTTTTGCGTATTAAAGATTTGGTCGCGAATGCGAATTTTCGAAATTCGAAAATTTTCACTGAAGAAGCGGCGCAATTCATCACGGAGCTGATCCAATCCAAAAACCTGGTATTTCAGACGATCAGTTAACATTAGAAATTGTTTTTTAGTACCGGAGAGAATAGCTGGTGCCTTATCAGTACTACAAGTAGCAGCATCACGAGTCACGGCGCACTCACCGCCGATAGATAGCATTTGCTGCTTTAAAATGTTGGCAGCCGGGCAGGAAATCGGATCGGTTTTGAGGATATAGAATTCGGCTTTCGGGGACATAGCCTGAACACCTCCCGGATCAACCGGCAGAGTATTTATCTCCTCTACATAATGAGGTAAATCATTTAGTTGCAGTTGTCTGAGCAGGTATCTCTTCCTCTTTGAGTTTGGAGGTTTTGGATTTAGGTTTGGTAGTTTTACGTGGTCGAACTGTTGATTTAGTTCTTTTTTTAAGATTTTTATTGTTGTTTGCCTTAATCAACTTTTTACCTTGCAACAAGCGTGTAATATCCTCGCCGTCAATAACTTCATGTTCCAGCAGCGCTTCAGCTAAAAGTTGCAATTTATCTAAATTCTTTTTTAAGATGCCACAAGCCAGTTTCTCGGCTTCTTCGACGATTTTGCGAACTTCTTCATCAATGAGTTTAGCCGTTTCTTCGCTGAAATCGCGATGCTTGGCAATTTCTCGCCCGAGGAAAATCTCTTCGGTTTGTTTTCCAAATGTCAAGGGTCCCAGACGATCACTCATTCCCCATTCACAGACCATTTTTCGGGCTAGTTCAGTCGCCCGCTCGATATCGTTACCGCCACCGGTAGTTAATTCATTAAAAATGATCTTCTCCGCAGAGCGTCCTCCCAAAAGAATACTGAGTTGGCCGGTAATATAGGAACGCGAATAATTATGTCGCTCGTCCATTGGTAGTTGATGAGTTATGCCCAGGGCTCTGCCGCGGGGAATAATAGTCACTTTGTGGATTGGATCGGCGCCCGGGATATTGATTGCTACCAGGACATGCCCGGATTCATGGTAGGCAGTCAACTTGCGTTCCTTTTCGGAAATCTGGAGGCTCTTTCGCTCTACACCCATCATGACTTTATCCTTGGCCTCTTCGAAATCATCCATCTCAACCGCTTTTTTATTCTTACGAGCAGCCAGGAGCGCCGCTTCATTGACCAGATTAGCCAGGTCGGCTCCTACCAGTCCGGGTGTGCCTTTGGCAATAGTAGAAAGATTAATATCGGATCCCAGGGGAATTTTTTTAGTATGAACTTCGAGAATTCCCTGACGGCCCCTTACGTCGGGGACATCTACCACAATCTGGCGGTCGAAACGACCTGGTCGCAAGAGTGCCGAATCGAGGACATCCGGGCGATTCGTTGCGGCGAGAATAATGACGTTGGTATTCTCGTCGAAGCCATCCATTTCGACCAGCAGCTGGTTCAGGGTCTGTTCCCGTTCATCGTGACCACCGCCCAGACCGGCGCCGCGGTGTCGGCCTACGGCATCAATTTCATCAATGAATATGATACATGGTGAGCTTCTTTTACCTTGGTCGAAAAGGTCCCTGACCCGGGAAGCACCGACGCCGACAAACATCTCGACGAAATCAGCCCCACTGATGCTGAAAAAGGGAACTCCGGCTTCACCCGCAACAGCCCTGGCTAGTAGGGTTTTACCGGTTCCCGGAGGTCCCAGGAGTAAAGCACCTTTCGGTATTTTACCGCCGAGACGGGAGAATTTAGCAGGCGACTTCAGGAATTCAATGATTTCCTGGAGTTCCTCCTTGGCTTCATTGCAACCGGCAACATCGTTGAAGGTCGCTTTGGGACGGTCGGAAGTCCAAAGACGGGCTTTGCTTTTACCAAAGCCAAAAATACCTTTAGTATTCTGACCTTGCATCCGACGCAGGAAAAAAAGCCAGATGCCAATGAATAAGACCCAGGGAAGAAGATTGAACAGGTAAGAAGTCCATTGGACCGTTTTCTCTTTGAAATTGTATTTCAGGTTGTAAGAATCCCATTCCTGCAGGATGGTTTGATCAATGATCGGTGGCAAAATTAAATAGAATTTTTCGACTTCCACTGGGCGATTACCGATAATTAAGGTAGTTTTATTTTTTAAAATTCCATGGAATTCACGCTCGATAATCGTTGCTTCCTTAATCTGTCCACTGGTGAGGAGAGTTTTGTATTGGTCATAGGTCACAACCACCTCTTCTTTAGAGCCAGTACCCAGAATTTGAATCAGGAAAATCGAACTGATAATGATAATGATCCACATCAGCGAGGTTTTCGAAGCCTTTTTCCATTTAAATTCGTCGTTATCACCAGATTTTTTCCTTCTTCTTGGGGGTTTCTGGGAAGGTGGTAGGATTGATTTTTTACGGGGAACCTCCGGGGATTTATCAGATCGGTAGGAGATGTTCTTGAATATCATTTATTGCCTTTCTGATCAAGATAGTAAATTGATTTAAAATTTCTCATCCTTTGGGCTAAGTCGAGTCCATAGCCCACGACAAACTTATCGGGAATTGTAAAACCTAAATAATCAATCTCGAAATCTATCTGGGTACTCTCTTTAATTAACAAGGCAGCAACCCGAATCGATTTTGCCTCACTATCCTGAAGCCGCTTTTTCAGGAAGTTAATGGATAAACCGGAATCAATAATATCTTCAACCACAATGATTTCTCTATTTGTAATATCGCTACTTATATCTTTAAGTAAGTGCACAGTTCCACTGGTTTTGGTTTCATTAGCATAGCTGGAAATTTTGATAAAGTCAACTTCGGCCTGAATTGATAGTTCCCTAATCAGATCGGCGAAAAAAATAAAACTGCCGTTAAGAATCCCGATCATGATTGGTGTTGTTTTCTGATAATCTCGTGATATTTCGGCAGCCATTTCCTGGATTCGCTTTTGGATCTTGGTATAGGAAAGTAACCTGTGCAGCGTAGCTCCGCTGTATTTGCCAAAAGAACTATCTAAGATCCGAACGTTTCGCATTAATTTAATTCCTCATAATAGAGCTTAAGCGCTTTAACGGTCTTTGGTTTGATTTTAAAATTGTCGGAAAGTTGCAAACCGCAAATCCAAACAATTGTTCCATCGG
Organism: uncultured bacterium; assembly: GCA_964546145.1. Taxonomy (GTDB): domain Bacteria; phylum Fidelibacterota; class UBA2242; order UBA2242; family UBA2242; genus CAZAKO01. The sequence goes on along the minus strand of CAZJIU010000014.1, from coordinate 7,135 downwards.
ACTCGAGAATTGGAATCCGTTTTTTATGGATCAAAGAAATTTTATTATCAATGAATAGATCGCTGACTTTCTTGGTGAATGAGGTATTAACAGGCTTGATCCGATCGCCTCTCTTCCAAGAGCGGAGAGTAATTTGCCGACCTAAATCATTCAGGTCAATATACTCGAGATTTCGATTGGTCTGAGATAAAGAAATTTTGGAGATGTTTACTACTTCACTCACAAAGCGAAAATATTCGGTCTGATATTCTTTACCCGGTTCAATCTTCAGTGGTGACCAATGATTGTTGGAATTATGTTCTAGAATCAGTTGATTGCGGTTAATATAGGCAGACAATTCCGGACCAATTTTCAATTGTTTTCCGGTAGTTCCGGTTTCGATTAACTGGGTGATTCGGGTCAGCATTTTATAATCGCCTGCCGAGTGAAGGAATTTCAGTTGTTTGAGGCACTCCCTGATAACTTCTATTTTTACCGTCGTAAAATACCTTTTCAGGCGAGAAATATCAAGCGTAATTTCCCGAGTCGTCCTCTGAATTATACAGTGCTCTAGGGCTTCCCGAACGAACGGCTGAATAAATGCATTGGCATCGCGGGCGATTGCGGAGAGATTCAGAATCGCATCTTCCAATGCGGGATTAAGACCGCTGCGGATAGATGGGATTAGTTGATGACGGATATAATTCCGCGGGATTTGTTCATCCCGATTAGTGTGATCCTCATTATAAGGGATCTGGTACTTCCTGGCATCATCGTAAATCTGCTGTTTAGTAGCAAAAAGCAGTGGGCGAATAATATTTCCACGTTTTATCCGAATTCCTTCCAGCCCTTTTAAGCCGGTACCTTTAATGATGCGGTACAGGATTGTCTCGACTTGATCGTCAAGAGTGTGAGCTGTGGCAATTAGTGAGCAGTCGGAACTGGTTGCTTGACGCTGAAAGAGAGAGTACCTGACCTCTCTTCCAGCAACTTCCAGTGATAAATGTTTCTCTCTGGCGTATTGCTTTACATCAACTTTTTCTGAATAAAATTTACAGCGATTAGTCGAACAAAAGTCGCTTACCAGTTTCTCGTCTTCATCAGCTTTGCGACCACGTAGGGAATGATTAAGGTGGACAACCTGGATTGAGAGCCCATTCTCTGAGCGAAGTCGGAGGAATAGGTGTAACAAAACCATGGAATCCACTCCGCCCGAAACGGCTATCAGAATTCGATCATCATTTGTTAAAAGATGGTTATCCTCAATAAATAGTTTGAAATCGCGATAAAAGTCAGGTGCCAAGCGAACCATTTTTACTAGTATTCCCCGTTCAGAAATGGATTGGATTTAAGCTCTTCTTCAAGAGTTGTGATTTCACCATGTCCTGGATAGACTATCGTGCCGGCTGGTAGAAAGCGCAGTTTTTTTAGGCTCTCCATGATCTTTTTTGATGAACCTCCGGGAAGATCGGTGCGGCCAATTGAACCGCGAAACAGGGTATCACCGGCGAACAGGTGATTGCCTGTCAGAAAACAGACACTTCCGGGAGTATGACCGGGAGTATGCAGAACCTGAAGCTGCAGGCTGTTAATTTCCAGCAGCTGTCCGTCGCTCAGGAAATTAGTGATTTTAGGTAATTGCAAATGAAACAAACCCAGCATCAATCCCAGGTTTTTAGCAGTGTTAAAACTGTGGACTTCATCTTCGTGAATAGCAAAAGGTAAATAGTACCGTTTCTGTAATTCGGCAGCTGCTCCCAGATGGTCAGGATGGGCATGTGTATTTAGAATAAATATTGGTGTGAGGTGATGCTCGTTGATTTTGGAGATGATATTTGAAATATTATCACCGGGGTCAAAAATCACCGCCTGCCGGTGTTGTTCGTCACCCAGAATCCAGGTATTTTCTTCAAATGAACCGGTTACTACTGTTTCGATAATCATTACCTAATCTCTTTCTAAATTTCCTCAAAGATCAAGTCATTCAACTCGGCTATTTTTTCTTTATAGCTTTTAGGGAAAAAGTACCATACGGCAGCAGCAATCGAACTTAGCAGCGAATTACCATCTTGAAGAGAGAAACAGAAACCACTGACTTCATTCTGATTACGGACATGGAGAGTAGGAACCGCAACTACCGATTGATTTAAGATTCTTCCCAGGTATCCCAGATCCCGGGCAAAGGAAAAAACCTGGCTTGAGAGGGATTTATTAGTTAGGGCGATCAGTGGGTTGGCTTGAAGTCGGTTGATGACATTCTGAATAGTTGTGCTTATAGTCAATTTTAGATCAAAGTGGATAATGTGTAAATACTGGGAGTTTACTTTCATCGCAGATGAGAAAAGGTCAAGTTCAAAACCGATTGATTTGAACAATGACGCCGCATCAGCAGCCTGGTAAGTTCCGTAATTTTCATCATTGTGGATCCCAACCATCGGAGAAGGAATAAAGTTTTTGTCTTCGCTAATATCGCTTGCCCGCCGGATACAGACGAAGCGTCCCCATTCCAGATTGGATTGGTTATTTTCAATCGCGAGGGTTTTGATGATGCTGGAAATATTATGGGCATTACAGGATACAATCCGAAGAAATTGATCTTTTTCACGGTCGAGCGACTCATCGTTGATTCCGAATGCGTAATCTTTGCCGAAACCGGGATCACGGGATTGAGCGATGAACAATTTCTCTGCGCCCACATATTTAGAATAAACGGAAAGTTTGTTCTTAGTAGCGATGCTAGCTGCCGAACAGTCAATAATAACCCCTGCTCGATCGATCGCCTCATCTGCATGGTAGTCAACTTTACAACCGACGCTGGTAAATTCATCAATATACTCTTCTGGAACTGCCAATTTAGCTCCATGATTGACCAATCCTTTCAAGAGAGCAATGTTGCGGATTTCAGTCGGATCGGGTTGGAAGGTTACCTCTTCGACTCCTGAATTTTTACAGCGACTGGAGAGAATCCCAATTAACGGGGCGCCGATTGTTCCGGTACCGACAATATGAACGATATTGCGTGCCATCTATCTGACCTTTTTGTTTCTGGCTCAAGAAATTTACTGTTAAAAACCATTTAAAGTTAACCAAAATTTCGCTTTATTAAAATGGATGTTTGGTCTTTTCGATATTTGAGTTAAGTACTTGAATACTATCTGACTTATAATTGATTTTTAAAGGTAATTAAGTGGAACCAGCCTGAAACAGGTTTGGGCGTTACGATTTTCAGGTTGAAATATTTAAAATTTATTCCAATTGCAAGATTTGATAGTCAAATCCGGGGAGTTTTAAATTAATGGTGTGATTTTCGACTGCAATACGGCTGGCATCCAGCAGCGAAGTTAAAACCGTGCCAGTCATCCATTGCGGCAGGATTATTCGAATTGGTTGTGAATCGGGATTTTTATTCAAGGC
>CAZJIU010000014.1:0-3642 GCA_964546145.1 uncultured bacterium | reverse complement strand
TAGTAAATAATTGGAATTCCCGGCACCGTCATCAAATAACAATACAGCAGCTGTTCTTTCTGGTAAGTAGAGGGTTCATCCACTTGAATTGCCGGCTTTTGAAAGGCTCGCTCGACTCCATTTTCTGCCAGAGTAATATCGCCTTCCAAAAGACCCATGATCCGAATCTGGTCGTGACTGTCGAGAATGTTGCCCATCAGGTGGTTATATCCATAAACTTCGAGTACCTTGGCAATGGCAAGCTGGAGTTCGGTAAAACTACCTTCAGGTTCAGTAAATACCCGTCGGGCGGAGAAGAACTGCGCAAAATTGAATTGTGATTCCAGCATGCCATTGTTAATGTAAGATTTAATTAGCTCATGGCTGCCGAAAGTTTCACCGATTTGAAAAATTTTCACCTTGCGATCGGGATTAATCCTGGTCTTAATTTTCCGGGTTAGAGTTTTCCAGAATTCATAGGGAACGTGTTTGGTGGCATCATGACGAAAGCCGTCAATTCCGGTCTCCTGAAGCCACCAGACAGCATTATCTGTCATCGTATTCAAAGCTGCTCTGGAGTGGAGATAATCGAAGGAGGGGAGAAAGGTGTCAAACCAGGTCGTCAGCCGATACTCATCCCAGCGGCGAATGTCCAGGGTACCATCCGGTAATTCATAAGTCCCAAACCAGTCCTGATGTTGCTGGTAAAAGTGATGTTCGATGTGAGTGTGATTGGAAACAAAATCGAGCAGGATTTTAATACCTTTTTGGTGGGCAGTTCTGACCAACCCTTTGAATTCTGTCAGTGAGCCAAAACGTTGCTCGGTTTCATTTTCACTTATTGGCCAGTAGCCGTGATAGCCGCTATAAAGGCGATGCGGTTCGGGCCATTCACGGTAAGCCTTGTTAGTAGTTTTGTTAATCGGTGAAATCCAGAGTGTATTAATTCCTAATTGATTAAAATAATCGGATTGAATTACCTCGGTTATACCAGCAAAGTCACCGCCCTGGAAATTTACCCGCCAATCCAGATCCTTATTTTGGATCGGACTATCATTAGCCGGATTGCCATTTTTAAAGCGGTCAATCATCAAGGAATAGATTATGGCATCCTGCCATAAAAAGACCGAATTGTCCAGCGGTTCCCCATCTTTGATCCAGCAGGTAATGATATTGCCCGGCAAATTATCAATGCTGGCGACAACTCTCATAGTTGAAACCTCCCGCCTGTTTGGTGTACCTCTTAAATCAATTTGAAGTTCATTGCCAATGAGATGAGTAAACTTATCCGGGTAGAGGGCATTGTCTAAAAGCACTTTTACGGCAATATTCGCGATATTCTGAGGTGTATCAACCGCTAATCGCAGGTGGTGATCATTCCGATAGGGTAAATAATAGAGATGCGGAATAGTGGCTTTCCGGCTTGATTTCACCTCGATTAAGGAATTAAAATAACCGAATCCGTTATCTACTTTGACGGGATTTTGGGGATCGAAAATTTCTCCGTTGGGAGTGACGAACTGATATTCGTAAATACCATCATCAAGTAAAACCGTCCTTTTAAAGATTCCATCCTGATCTTCATCGGACATTGGCAGGGATGAGCGATTCCAGTCGTTGAAATTTCCCATGACATAAATCCGCGCAGCTGGTTGATCGAATTTCAGCCGAAAGGTGATAGGAATTTTATCCTTTACGATAACCGGCAAAATAAGGGTTTCCCATCGGTTTTTGAATTTGATGAAGGTGAGTCCGGTGAAGTCTTTGGCTGGTGTCAACTCGAGCCGATTGGTGTCGGAATTGTATTTTAACTCGACATTTTTATTCGGCTGGAAAGAAAGTTGATAAGTTTTCGAAAAGATTAACTCGTCTACTGCAACACTGGTTGTTGCTTCAGGTTCAATTATGAGAAATTCTATCAGTTCTGCCGGTATATTTGGGGAAAAATCCGGAGTACAACTGAAAAAGATAATTGCGAGCCAGATTACTATTGAGAACCTGACTATTGAGGAGAATTTGTTCATATTAAAAAATCAAAATTGTGGCGATTTATTCGTACATAATCAGTGCCGATATGGGTTTTAAATCCACTGAGGTTTCCGAAATCGGTTCGATGATGTCAACTCCGGCGATAGATTCATTGACAATCAGAATCCATTTTCCCGGTGGGATAGTAAAGGTTTCCAAGCGGTGGTTTGGATTAATCAGGACCAGGATTCGCCGCCAGCGATCGCCGGTATCACCGCGCTGAATCTGGTAAGCAATGCAGTTGGTTGGGATTTTATATTGGGGATTTTCGAGAAAGCGCAGATTACGTTTAATTTCATCGGCGGTTGTCATCCGTAACATCGGGTGCTCTTTGCGCAGCTCAATCAGCCCTTTATAGTAATTGAAAACATCCAGGTTTTCCTGTTTGTAATCCCAGCGAATTTTATTGATTTTATCGGGTTGATTGTAGCTGTTATGGGAACCGAATTTTGTGCGTAGAAATTCCTGACCGGCCTGGATAAACGGAGCACCCTGCGAGGTAAACAGAAGAACAGCGGCGAGTTTGTTCATCGCTTTCAGCTCAGTATCCGTCAAAGAGCTATCTTGCTCGGTGGAGATAACTAACTGATCCCAGAGCGTCCGGCCGTCGTGGCAATCGGTATAGTTAATTACTTCCAAAGGAGAGTCGGCAAAATCGGTGATGCTGCCGATTATTCCTTTCCGAACTGCTTCGACGTTTTTACCGGTTTGAACGTAACCCGGCTCGGTGTTATACCAGGGACCTTTCAGCGCATCGCGAAAATTGTCATTAAATACCGCGAATCCTTTTTTCCGTTGCGTGCCCTTGATGATGGGAATAATCGGTGTGGTGCCGGCAGTCCAAGGTTCGCCGTAAAGAAAAATATCAGGCTTAATCGCGCGAAGATCACGTACGATGGTTTGCATGGTTTCCATATCAATCAGACCCATTAGATCGAACCGGAAACCATCTACTTTGAAAGTATTGATCCAGTATTTCAGCGACTCGACTATAAATTTGCGTACCATTGGCTGTTCGCTGCGGACTTCATTACCACAGCCGGAACCATTCCAGTAAGTTCCATCCGGACGTTCCCGATAATAAAAGTTGGGAATAATACCATTGAAATTATACCTTATGTTAGGACTCGATTCGGCAGTATGATTATAAACTACGTCGAGCACGACTTTTATTCCGCGCCGATGAAGGGCATCTACTAACCGTTTGAATTCGCTGATCCGGCTGGCATCATATGGCTCGGTAGCATACCAGCCATCAGGGCTATTGAAATTAACGGTCATGTAGCCCCAAAAATAATTATTCACGGTGTCATCGTGTTCGAAATCCTGAACAGGTAATAGTTGGACGGTATTAACTCCCAATTCCGTCAGGTGGTCCAAACCGGTTTTGATGTCGGTTCCCGGCAGCTTAGTGCCCTCTTCGGTGAATCCGAGGTATTTGCCCTTATTGGAAATACCCGAATTTTCGGCGATTGAGAAATCGCGAACGTGAAGCTCGTAAATAATTGCCTCGTTAAATGGAAATTTCGGCGAGTTACTAACTGACGTGTTATCTTTAAAAATTAATGCGCGGCCGTTGTGGGTCGTCACACAGGTGGCATAAGGATCAACTAATTCGTTGCTCGGCTGATAAGC
>CAZJIU010000013.1:0-39789 GCA_964546145.1 uncultured bacterium | reverse complement strand
GGTCCGCTGCTCGTACTGCTTGCCCAATTTTCGGCTCTGCCCAGGAATTGTGAAACCTGAAAATTAATAGGACATTGGAGGGGAACATAAATATCAATTGTGCCGAAGATGGCATCGGTTATCATTGTACATCCCTCCGGGGCAATTACAGCCTGGCGCAGATCCAGTGTCAGATTTCCGAATACGGCATCGAGCTCGGCGACACGCAACTGCTGTGACGTGAGTTTTCTTTTAGTATTACAAAAAAAGGAGTTGATCTCGACCTTGTCTTCGGCAGACTGGGAAGAAAAATCGGTGCTACCGTCATTTTGAGATGGAAAGCGCTTCATTAACATCCCAATTCCGATAATGATGAGAATTACCGGCCAGAATCGCCAGATTTGATGCCAGTGGATAATATTAAAAGTAGAGAGGAGGAACAGGATACCTAATAGAATCAGCAGGATGCCGCTGTTGCGGTCGCGTCTGCCCAGTTTGGAGATACCAATCGCGATCAGGATCAGCGGCCACCAGTGGCTAACCAAATGTCCCAAGCGAATCACATCAAATGAATGCCCGAGGAAAATGACACCAAGGACAATTAAAAGGATACCAATTACGATGGTGTTTGATTTTAACGGTGATGACTGATTCATGCTGATCTTTCTGTTTTTAGTGAGAATATAAAGGATTGTTCAATATTTCAAAACGGATTTTTGTTTGCTGTTTCAGCGAACGCCTTAAATTATCCTAAGCTTACTGGAGGTCATCTTATGAGAATAAAATTAGCATTGGTTATTTGGTTTACTGGCAGCTGTCTTTTGGCTCAGAATTTCCAGCTGCATTATGATTTTGGCAAGGATCGCCACTTTTTAACTTCAACCCTCGAAATGTTCAAACCCGATGAGCATGGAGCAACTTTCTGGTTTGTGGATATAGATTATGCCAGTCCTACCCATACCGCCTCGATGGCTTACTGGGAAATCGCCCGATATATAAATTTGCCACTATTTCCTGAAAATCATTTCTTAAGTCAGGTAACTGCCACGATTCAATATAACGATGGTTTAAATAATTCGATGAGTTTTGGTAATGTCTGGCTGGGAGGCTTTAGCTTGCCGCTTAATCTGAAAATCATCACGATTAATACAGATATCCTTTATCGCAAGGCAGAAGCCCAAAAAGGTAATTTTCAGTTGACCCTGGTCTGGTTTAAATCACTGCTGCAGGAACGACTGACATTTACCGGTTTTATGGATCTCTGGGGCCAGCAGGCATCTGATGGCAGTTCGCAGTTAGTTTTATTAAGTGAACCGCAGCTGTGGTTGAATTTGGGGCAACACCTGGCAGTCGGCGGCGAGCTGGAGATCAGTCGTAATTTTATCATTGGTGCGGGCAAGCAGCTGCAGCTATGCCCGACTTTGGGATTTAAGTGGAATTTTGATTGATTGCTTTGCCGATAAATTCCTGATTTTGCACATAAACGTCGTCAATTTTTCCGCCGCAGAACTGTACAATCCGCTGTGCGAATAAGCGGCATTTGGCAAGCAGTTCATCTCGGTCGAAATCTAACGGTGCATACACTATTGCTAAAATATTGGATGTAGCTTCACTGACCGCGGTCCGCCGGGAATCGGTGATCGGCGAGCCAAAAGGTCCATAATCATCGGCCAGAGTATAACGACCGGCAAGATGGATTTCCTGATTATTCAAGCCCGCATAAGTATCCCCGTTTTGTCCCTGACGCAAGATAATCTGATCCTGAATTTTATCCCGATCATAAATGCCATTGGGCAGGAGAAAGTCCAATGCACACCAGTTACTAATAGCTACTAGCGTGTTGACACTAAAAACAGGCTTATCTTTCAAAAATCTTCTCAGCAGAGCTTCGCTGGATGGGCGATGCCTGGTCGGTTCGATTCCCAATGTCCTAAATAGGCGACGGCTAACCTGCACACCGGGTATTTCGCTAATCGGCAGATTGCTAAAATTGTTGCGATATCTCTGTCCGCAGGCAATTAGTTCGGTATAAGCCCGGCGGTCGCAACTTACTTTTAGCGCCGACACCTGCAGTACGCCGGCTTGGATTGGGAGTAAGACTGAAACAGTTTGCATTAAATCGGGATTATCCGAAATGATAGTGCTTTCTGACCGGTTTGAGAATTTTCCAGGTGCAGAACAAACCGCTGGGAAAAGTCACCAGATCGCCTTTGCCAACTTGCACTGCCTCGCCCTGATCCGGGGTGACGATTACCTCGCCTTCGAGAAAATAACAAGTTTCCGGATTGTCATAGCTCCAGGGAAATTCCGAGACCTCTTTGGTCCAGATAGGCCAGCGGAAGACTCCCATTTTGTCCAGCTTTTCGTGCGCTGGATTATGGTCTACAGTGATAGTAGTCATCGGTAATCTCCTAATTTATCAAGTCATATATAAGTCATTACTGGGAAAAATCGGATCGCTGGTGATATTAACACCCAATTTGAGCAAGCCGGCGGTATCGCCAGGGGTTGGGATATGGCTGAGGTGAACCTCACAATCCTTAAATTCCTTGAGTTTGGTCATGGCAATCTGCGCCGCCGGATTGTTGGTGGCGCTGATTCCCAGAGTTATTAAAATTTCCTCGAGGTCGAGACTAATCTTTTTGCCTCTTAGAACATCCCTTTTCAGATGCTTTAAAGAGGTGATGATATTGGGTGGCAGGAGGTGGATGTTATCCGGAATACCAGCCAGGTATTTAACCGCGTTGAGGGTCATACTGGCAGCCGAATGCATCAGCTCAGAATTTTTACCAGTGATGACCGTTCCGTCTTTTAATTCGATTGCGGCTCCACAGTAGATGTTATCAACACCTTTCTTCGATGTGCGGGCTTGCTGGGCAGCTTGGCGGGCAGGAGTAACTACCAGGCGATCTTCAGGTTTCAGACTCAGCTCCCGCATCATCAATTCCGTCCGATCGACAGTTTCTTTCTCGATTTGTCCCAGGGCATATTGAGTGGCGTATTGGAAATAGCGGCGGATAATCTCCTGTTTGGCAGCTTCCTGCACAACGGCATCATCGGTAATACAAAAACCGGCTTGATTGACGCCCATGTCGGTTGGCGAGCGATAAATTGATGCTTGCCCGGTGATCCGTTCGAGAATCCGTTTTAATAAGGGGAATGCCTCAATATCGCGATTGTAGTTGACGGCGGTCTGCTGGTAGGCTTCGAGATGAAAATGATCAATCAGATTGACGTCCTTCAAATCGGCAGTGGCGGCTTCGTAAGCCATATTGACCGGATGTTTCAGAGGCAAATTCCAGATCGGGAATGTTTCGAACTTAGCATAACTGACGCTTCGGTGGCGTTGGTGTTCATGATAGAGCTGCGATAGGCAGGTCGCCAATTTCCCGCTATTTGGTCCGGGTCCGGTAACAACCACAATCGGTTTTGAGGTTTCGATATAGGGATTAGCCCCGTAGCCGTTTTGACTGACGATGGTATCAATATCCGTTGGGTAACCGCGGGTGTAAGAATGGGTATAGACTTGGATACCCCGGCGCTCCAGTTTATTTTTGAAGAGAGTCGCCGCGGGCTGGAATTCGTAGCGGGTAATCACCACAGCGCTGATCGCAATCCCGTAATCGTGTAAATCGTCAATGGTTTTCAGGGCTACATTATCGTAGCTGATGCCCATATCGGTGCGGATTTTATTGCGTTCGATATGGCCAGCGTAAATACATAAAATTACGTCAATTTTTTCTTTGAGCTTTTGGAGCAAACGAATTTTGACAATTGGATCGAAACCGGGTAAAACTCGGGCGGCATGGTAATCATTGATCAATTTTCCGCCAAACTCTAAATATAGTTTGGAACACTGTTCATTAACCCGGTCGAGGATAGCACGACTTTGTTTGGCTAAATATTTTTTGCAATCGAATCCCGTTTTACCCAACATAAATGCCCTTCATTCTGATAACTCATTGAAAACAGCCTTATTTTACAGGAAATGACCGGTATATTCAACAGGAATAATCATAATTTAAACTTGAGCAAGATGTCAAAAAATATAAAAACGGACATTATTTTGGTTAACTAAGTATTTAAAAAATAATAAGAAAAACACAATTTTTATGTTTGACTGTTTTGAGTACACTAAGTAATTTAGCGGAGCAAAATTGATGGAGTTTGGATGATTAGAAGTATGACCGGTTATGGCAAGGTTGAACGGCAAATGGAAAGTGGCACTCTGGCGCTGGAAATTCGTTCAGTCAACAGTCGCTATCTTGATATTGTGCTGAAAATGCCCGAGCAGCTGGATTGGTTAGCAAATGAAATCAAGCGCCAACTCGGTAGTAAAATCACTCGCGGTCGGCTGGAGGTAACCATTACTCTTAACGGTAACTCCTTGATCAAAAAGAAAGTCCATCTGAATCGCGAATTATTTCAGCACTACCAACAACTTTTAACTGAGGCGGCGCAGTTGCTCAACAGCGATGAGCCGATCTTACTGGAACAGATGCTGAATTTTCGCGATATTTTTGTGCCTGAATCAGGTTTGTTCAATAAGGAACCAATCACTCAGCAACTATCGGAGATAGTGGAGGCTGCTGTTAATGAACTGATTACAATGCAGCTCAGAGAAGGTGAGTTTTTAGCCGGTGAGATTATCACTCATCTGGAGCTGATTCAGGAAAAGCTGCAGCGGATCAAATTGCTATCCAAAGCCGTTAAAGATAGTTTCATTGAAAAATGTCGGGCGAAATTAAAACTCTTCCTGGAAGATATTGAGATTGATGATAACCGGATTCTGCAAGAGGCGGTCTTATATGCCAAGAAAGTGGATATTACTGAGGAGTGCGAGCGCTTGGATAGTCACCTCAAGCAGTTAAAATTATACTTAGATTCGACTGGCGAGGTTGGTAAACGGATCGATTTTTTGGCTCAGGAGATGGGTCGTGAAATCAGTACCATCGGCGCAAAATCAGAAAACGCCGAGTTAGCCCATTTAGTTGTCGAAATTAAAAACGAGATTGAAAAAATTAGAGAGCAGGCTCAAAATATTTTATGATTGGGAAAGGACTATTACTACCCATTGCAGCACCCTCCGGAACCGGTAAAACCACCGTTTGTCGGCAGTTGATGGTGCATGATGACCGCATGCTATTTTCGGTTTCGGCAACGACCCGTCCGCCCCGCGATTATGAGCAAGACGGAGTAGATTATTTCTTTTTAAGTCGAGTACAATTCGAACAGTATATCCGGGATGAATTGCTGGTCGAATGGGAGGAAGTTTTTGGAAATTATTATGGCACCTTGAAAAGCTACGTTGAGCAAGCCCTGACCAGGAGTAAAATACTGCTGCTCGATATTGATGTCAAAGGTGCCCTTCAGATTAAAAAGTTATATTCGGAAAATACCCTGACGGTTTTTCTGATGCCGCCGAATCAGGCTGAGCTGCAGCGCCGCTTAAAAGGTCGCAGCACCGATGATGAACGCACTATTGCCCTGCGCAATTCCCGGATTCCCGAAGAAATCGAGCTCAGCCATCAGTTTGATTATCAAATTATCAACGATAAATTGAATGAGGCGGTACAAAAAATAAGCAATATAATAGAGGAGTATTGGCAAAAATGAGTAAAACTCTGGATTTCGCAAAATTGACTAAAAAATCGGGAGACCTGTTCGAATTGGTGGTTGCCGCCACAAAGAGGGCCCGCCAGATCAACGATCTCCGCAACGCCCAGAATCCTTTGCCGGTCTTAGGTGAAGATCAGGAAGAGAATTTTGAAGAGACCCCGGAGGAAGAAGAGGATCTGGAAGATTGGGATAAGATGGAAAAACCAGTAACCCTGGCTCTGAATGAAGTCGTGGAAGGGGAAATTGATTACCGTTATACTTCGCCAATCGAGAAGACCGAAGAGGAAGAGGATTTGAGTGAATTTGAAGAACAATAAAATTACCCTCGGTTTGACCGGCGGGATCGCGATCTATAAATCCGCCTCGCTACTGCGTCGGCTTATTCAGGAATATGACGCCGATGTAACTGTAATCATGACCATGGCGGCGCAGAAATTCATGCAGCCGTTGATTTTTGAGACTTTGAGTGGAAAGCCAGTTGTTACCGAGATGTTTGCCCGCGAAAAAGTGTATACCCGGCATATAGATCTGGGTAAAGACGTTGACCTGGTGCTGGTCAGTCCGGCAACTGCCAATATCGTGGCCAAAGCTGCTCATGGGATTGCCGATGATATGCTCAGTACCGTGATTTTAACGGCGGGGAATAAGACCGTTTTTGTACTGGCAATGAATGAGAAGATGTATCTCAATCCGATTACTCAGGAAAATATCGCCAAGCTTAAAAAATTAGGTTATGGTGTTATCGAACCAGAGGTTGGTGATCTGGCATGTCAGGAAGTGGGAATAGGACGCCTGGCGAATGAGTCAGTTATTCTCAATTATCTGGAGCAGCGTCTGCATGAAACGCGGCTGCTGCAGGATCAAAAAGTGCTGGTTACTGCTGGTCCAACCCGCGAGTATCTTGATGCCGTACGCTTCATCTCTAACCGCTCTTCGGGAAAAATGGGCTATGCCCTGGCAATCGAAGCTCAAAGAGAGGGGGCTGAGGTAATCCTGATCAGCGGACCTACGTCTTTGTCGGTACCGTTTGGGGTTAAGACTTTGCAGGTCGAATCGGCGCAGGAAATGCAGGATACACTCCTGGCGAATGCCGCTAAGGCTAATTATCTGTTTATGGCGGCAGCAGTCGAAGACCTTATTCCTAAGCAAAACTTCCCGACTAAATTGAAAAAATCCCAGTTTCCTGCCGCTCTCCAGATTAAAGCCGCACCGGATCTGATCCAATCTTTCCGCCAGCAGAACAAAGCTTGTTGCATCATTGGCTTCAGTGTCGAGATTGAGGAAGGTAAAGCCCGCTCTTTAGAGAAACTGCGAGCAAAAGGGATGGATTTTATCGCCTGGAATGATCCCTCGCAGGCCGGTGCTGGATTTGGTGCTGAGACAAATGTCTTGACTTTATTTTCAGCGGATGGCGGAGAATGGCATTTTCCCCTGGCTGATAAACGGGAAATTGCCCGGCAGATTATTGCCTGCGTCGTGCAGCATCGGAGTAAAAAGTAATGCAATCGTCCAACGATCCGATTCGTGATTTTTTTCTTCAGCAAGCAGAATTGTTTACCGATGAATTCTATTTTGAATCCAAACCGAATTTGGAAAATCTCCAACCAATTAACCAAGGAATTAATAGATCCCCGGCATTCGGCTGGGATGAATTGAAAGCTAAGGCACTCGCCTGTACCCGATGTCCTTTGGCTAAAACCCGGCTGAACGTGGTCTTCGGAGTCGGTGATTCCCGGACTAATCTGCTGTTTATCGGCGAAGCGCCCGGGGAACAAGAAGATCTGAAGGGAGAACCTTTCGTGGGACGTGCCGGGCAGCTGCTGGATCGGATTCTGGCGGCGATCCAGATGAAGCGCGAGCAGGTTTACATTACCAATATCCTGAAATGTCGCCCGCCAAATAACCGTTCCCCGCACGCCAGTGAAATCGAGCAATGTGAGCCTTACCTCCTGAACCAGATAGACCTGATCCAGCCGAAACTAATTGTTTGTTTGGGATTAGTTGCCGCCAAGACATTATTACGGGTTGAGTATAATTTGCAGCAGATGCGCGGTAAAATTTATAACTATCATGGTGTTGATTTGATGGTAACCTATCACCCGGCAGCTCTCTTGCGGAATCCCTATCTCAAGAAATTTGCCTGGGAGGATTTCCGGAAAATTCGAGACCTTTATCACCAAAAAGAGAGGGAATAAAGCGTGGCGGAAAAAGAGACTGAATATTTACGCGTTCCACCTCATGCCGATGAGGCCGAAGTATCAGTTTTGGGAGCGATGATGCTGGATAAAGAGGCGGTCAGCAAAGCACTGCAGTATCTGGATCATACCGCTTTTTATAAAGATGCCCATCAGTTTATCTTTCGGGCAATGACCGACCTTTTTAATGAGGGTCAGCCGATCGACCAGGTGAGTGTGATTGACCGATTGAAAATGAATAAGCATCTGGAAAAGGTTGGCGGGGCTTATTATGTCACCGGACTGGTGGAGGCTACACCCTCGGCGGCGAATATCGAACATTATGCCCGCATCGTGCTGGAAAAGTCCATCTTAAGGAAACTGATTATCTCCTCGACTGAAATTCAGACCGAAGCCTATGAGGCTAAAAGCTCCGCTGACGAAATTCTGGATCAGGCAGAACAGCGGATTTTCGCCCTGGCCGACAGTCACCTGAAGATTGGTTTTAAAGATTTCAGTAATGTGCTAACCAAGGCTTTCGAACATATTGATAATATTCACCGCCGCAAATATCATACTACCGGAGTGCCCACAGGATTTATTGATCTGGACGACCTGACTTCCGGTTTTCAAAATGGAGAACTGATTATCCTGGCAGGCCGACCCAGTATGGGTAAGACCTCGCTGGCGCTTTCGATTGCCCGCAATGCGACCGTCGAGTACAATATCCCGGTCGGGTTTTTCAGCCTGGAAATGGCGGATTATCAGCTGGCAATGCGCTTATTATGTGCCGAAGCCCGGGTGGATAGTCATCGGGTTCGAACCGGTAAATTACCTGATGATCAATGGCGTCGGCTCAGTGAGAAGACCGGTAGTCTGGCCAAGGCACCGTTATTTATTGATGATTCCCCGGTGCTCACTACCATGGAAATCAGAGCCAAAGCCCGTCGGCTAAAAGCCGAGCATGATGTCCAAATGATAATTCTCGATTATTTGCAACTAGTGAAGGGGCGTCCGGCGGAGAGTCGGCAGCAGGAGATTACTGAGATATCGCGGAGTTTGAAAGCGCTGGCTAAGGAGTTGAACCTGCCCGTCGTTGCCCTTTCGCAGCTCTCGCGGGCGGTCGAAATCCGGGGTGGTGAACACCGACCACAGCTGTCCGATCTACGTGAGTCAGGTGCGATTGAGCAGGATGCCGATGTAGTGATGTTCGTTTATCGTCCAATATTATATAAACGTCGGGCAAATGAAGAAATTAGTCTGGAAGATGAGCGCAAAGCCGAAATCATCGTGGAAAAACAGCGTAATGGTCCGACTGGTAAAGTGGATGTAGTTTTTATAGATCAGTATGCCCGATTCGAGACCATTGCTCCAAAACGTGAAGAAATTGCAGGTGCTCCTTTCTAATGACCAATCAACTGGTTGAAAAGGTACAGATCTCGCAGAAGCGGGAAAAGCGTCCGAAAAAATTTTATGCCCTACTGCATCGAGGTGAGAAGAGTATCTCTTTCAGCAAAGAGGATGAGGACTTTTTATGGCAAGTCTATATCTTTGCGCGTGAGGCTCATCGTGGACAAATGCGCAAGTCCGGCGAACCTTATTTTGAACATCCCTACCAGACTGCCCGGATCCTGGCCGAAATGAACATGGATGAGGTGGTGATTGCTTGCGGCTTGTTGCATGACGTGATCGAAGATACCGGAATTAACTACAGCGATCTTGAGCAAAAATTCGGTCTTGAAGTCGCCAAACTGGTAGAGGGGGTCTCCAAAATCAGTGGCATTAGCTTCCACAGTCGTCAGGAAGAGCAGGCTGATAATTTCCGGAAAATGCTGCTGAGTGTGGCCGAAGATATCCGGGTTTTAATTATCAAGTTGGCTGACCGAACGCATAATATGCAGACTCTGGAATCACTGCCACCGATCAAGCGGCGGCGGATTGCCATCGAAACTCGCGATGTATATGCTCCGTTAGCCCACCGGTTGGGAATGTATAAAGTCAAATCGGTTCTCGAAGATCTAGTACTGAAAACGCTTGAGCTAGATGCTTATAATTTCCTCCAGAAAAAGGTGCGGGAGAAGCGCGCTGACCGGGAGAAATATATTAAAACTTTTACCAATCCGCTGGTTAAAGTGCTGAATGAGATGGGGATCGAGGCTAAAATTTCCGGTCGCCCAAAGAATTTCTTTTCGATCTATAAAAAGATGAAAGATCGCAACAAACCTTTTGAAGAAATTTATGATCTGCTGGCGATAAGAGTAATCGTCGAAACTAAGGAGGAATGTTATACTGTACTGGGAGTCGTCCACGATCTGTTTACCCCGGTAATGGATCGTTTTAAAGACTATATTGCAAATCATAAAGCTAATTTTTATCAGTCAATTCACACAACGGTCTATGGTCCTGGTGGACGAATGGTGGAGATTCAGATTCGGACTGAAGAGATGAATGAAATTGCCGAGGAGGGGATCGCAGCTCATTGGCGCTACAAGGAAGGTCGTACGCGTCCGGATGAGGTGGATAAATATGTCAAATGGTTACGTGATTTGATTGATGTGTTGCAGGCCGAATCGGCTGATCCCCGGGGTTTTATGGATATGCTGAAGATTGATCTCTTTAAAGATGAGATCTTTCTTTTTACTCCGGCTGGTGATTTAATTCGTTTGCCAAAGGGAGCTACGCCGGTAGATTTCGCCTTTGAAGTGCATACCGTAGTCGGTTATTCTTGTATTGGTGCTAAGGTTGATGGCAAGATGGTGCCTTTAAATACCGAATTAAATAGCGGCCAAACGGTTGAAATTATTACTTCCGAGAGTCATCGTCCCAGCTACGCCTGGCTGAAGTTTGTCAAGACCTCCAAAGCCATTGGCGCAATCAAACGATATCTCCGCAAAGTCCAATTCGAGGAGAGTGTCCGCTTGGGCAAGGAGATGATTGATCGCGAGAACCAACGTTTTCGGCGCCTGAACTTTGGCAAGGTCGTGCAGCAGTCAATTAACCAATTCGGATATGATGACCTGGAAAAGTTCTATGGTGCGGTGGGCAGCGGCCTAATTACTATCCCGGCAATTTATTCAAAATTATTTCCGCGCGACAAGAAGGAGGTTGAGCCACAGGATGCGGATGCCCGATTCATCGAGAAAGCCCGGCGCAACATCAAAGGTATTAGAATTCAGGGCATTGCCAATGTAATGGTCAATTTTGCCAAGTGTTGCAATCCAATTCCGGGCGATCCGATTGTCGGATTTGTCAGCCGCGGAAGAGGAATTATTGTTCATAAAAGTGATTGTGGTAATATCCCCGTGCTATTGAAAGAAAACGAACGCTTAATGGATGTCGAATGGGATGTAGATCGGCATCAGCAATTTCTGGCCCAAATCAAGATTATCGGCCAGGAACGCCGGAATTTTCTCAAGGATGTTACCGAAGTTATCTCGGCAACCAATACCAATATCATCAACATTGATGGTAGTGTTGATGACACCATAATTCATATTTCAATGGTGCTGCAAGTTGGGAATCTGGCGCATCTGAATCGGATTATCGCCAAGTTACAGACCATTCAAGGAATAGTTACTGTCGAACGCAAATAAAGGAGATTAGGTATGCGAACCAAAACCTATACCAAGAAAGATGTTACCAAAATCACTGCCGATCGGTTGGATCGCAAAGTGAGTGACACGGAAGATGTCGTGGATGGAGTATTTAACACCTTACGGGAAATGCTCAGTGAAAAGCGCCCCAGTCTGCGGATTGAAATCCGGAATTTTGGTGTTTTTGAAGTCAAACAAACCAAGGCTAAACCGAAAGCCCGCAATCCCCGCACGAACGAAGTGGTCTATGTACCACCACGCAAAAAAACCCACTTTAAACCGGGGAAATTAATCAAAGCCGCCCTGAAAAAATAAACTCGCCTGGCTTCCAATCGGAACCAATTCAGATATCATCTAATCCAGAAAGGATCTATGTTTGATAATCTCCGCGCCTTGCCCAACTGGGTGTTGATCTGTTCAGCAGGTCTGTTAACAGTCGCTGCATTCCCGCCCTCACCGCTAGGATTTTTAGCCTATTTTAGTCTGATTCCACTGATAATCCTTTTTATTAAAGATGATTTTCATCTGGGATTTGAAAAGGGCTACTTTTTTGGCCTGATCCTTAACCTGGGAATTATGTACTGGCTGGCGGTTAACAAGGGGACGATGTGGTACTGGAGTGTCCTTTCGATGGTCGCCAGTGTCCTGTTTCTGGCGCTTAATTATGGCCTGATTGGATTAATAGTGGGAATTATTGGTCGCTATGGGGGGCAGAAGGCGGGCATCTGGTCCTTTCCGTTCGTCTGGGCGGCAGTTGAATATCTGCGTTCCTTCGGAACCCTGGGCTTTACCTGGAATAATCTCTGCTACACCCAGAGCCAGGCAATTCAGCTGATTCAGATTGTCGCGTTCTCGGGTGCCAATAGTCTGAGTTTTATCATTGTTTTGGTCAATGTACTCCTGGTTTTGAGCTTAATTCATGGAACTAAAAGGTTGCCGGCGAGTTTGCCCTATATTTATTGCCTTTTAGGAATTTTTTTGATTCTGGAAATTTTTGGTGGAATTACCTTGTCTACAAAACGACCTGTGAGTGATGTACGTCCGGTTCATGTGGCGTTGATTCAGCCGAATGTAGATCCCAATGAAAAATGGGACGGTGAGGCTTTCTGGGATGTGATTGGGCTGCTCTACAGTCTGACTGATTCGGCATGTGCCGAACCCCGGGATTTAATTGTTTGGCCGGAATCGGCAGTACCAGCTTATCTGCGCCACAACCGGCACCAGCTTCTGGATGCAACCATCGCCCAGATCACGCATTTGAATACTAATCTTGTGACGGGTGTGCCAGATTACGAATTTACCAGTTCCAAAAAGTATAAAATCTATAATTCCACCTTTTTGCTGCGTCCCCGATCGCGGCGAATTGAATCCTATAATAAAATAAGATTGGTTCCTTTCGGCGAATATATCCCGCTTTCAGAGGTATTTACGGAATTGGATAACTTGAACTTAGGGCAGGGTAATTTCGATGCCGGTGAGAAAATGAGAGTTTTTTCGATTCCCTTGATGGTTGAGCACGCGGCAGCTAGAGATACGGTCCTGCAATTTCATACTGTGATTTGCTATGAGTCCACTTTTCCCGATATTGTCCGCAAGGGTGTCAAAATGGGATCGGAACTTTTGGTAATTGTTTCCAATGACGCCTGGTTTGGCAATAATTCGGCGCCCTATCTGCATGCTGAAATCGCACGTTTCCGGGCAATTGAAAATCGCATTCCGGTGGTGCGCTCGGCAAACACCGGAATCTCGCTAATTTATGATGCCTATGGTCGGATTCTGAGTCGGACCCGATTTGGCGAGGTGAACTGGCTGGCGGTAGTGGTACCACAGGGATCCGGTCGCACTGTTTATGCCCGTCTGGGGGATTGGTTTGGAATAATTAATGTCGTCGGATCAGTCTTATTTTTAGGATTGGTTTTGATAAGGAGAAAAGTAAGATGCTAAGACGTTCTGCGTTAGCAGCCTGCCTGATAGGCTTAGGTTTATTAATTGGAAACTCGGGACAAGCTCAGGGATTGGATGCAACCGAAACCATTACGCAGTCCAGAGCGCGGAGTCTAATACTAAGGTCATTAGTTCTTCCCGGATGGGGAGAGCACTCTTTAAGCTATCCAAGCCGGGGTTATATTTTAAATAGTACTGAACTATCTCTCTGGGTAAGTTATTTTAGCTTGAATTTTTTTGCAGCTTCAGTCGAGCGGGATATGAAAGCATTGGCGGCAGTCCATGCCGGAATTAATCCAAAAGGCAAAGACCTCGTTTATTTTACGGATATTGGGAATTATCAAACGTTGGCTGAATACAACGATCAGAAGCTGCGCTATCGGCAGAATAATCGAATTTACCCGGAATCTTGGGCCTGGGCTTGGGATAGCGAGGCATCTCGCCGTCAATTCGATGATAGGCGGGTCTATAGTCAGCAACTCTACCGTGCGGCTTCATTTATGATTGCCGGGCTCGTTGTCAACCGAATCGTTAGTATTATTGATATCGTGATATTGACCAAAGACCGATTGGAAAAACCGGTGGATGAGGTTCAGGCTTTGATTCTGCCGGGAAATGGTCAGTTGCAATTTTTACTGGAAGTTAAATTTTGATATACAACCTTGATCCCCGGGCGAAATTGATTTTCACCGCTGCCGCGCTGATAGTCATTTTTTTACTACCCGGAGTTGGAGGTCAGCTACTCTGTCTGGGAGTAATTTTCGCAGTTATACTGCTGAATCATATAGCACTCTCTAAAATAATCAGATCAATCCGCTATCTGCTGATCCTTCTGCCGATTACCTTGCTGATCCATTTTTTAATTACGGCAGAGGGGTGGCAGGTGATTATCGGTTCCCGCAAACTGAATCTGGTAATGTTTATGCAGCCGCTGTTGTTCAGCCTGCGATTGGGTAATCTAATTTTTTTAATGGCATTTGGGCTGCAGTGGATCCGCAACATCGAGTTTCTGGATGCGGTTTATTATTTCCTCAAACCTTTGCAGCGCTGGTGCGGATTTGTTGATAATCTCTTTCAAATGATTTTTATTGCCGTGAAATTTTTTCCGATTCTCAGTGATGAGTACCGCCAATTGAGGGAAAATTGGCGAATTTATCTCAATGATAGCGGCATTTCATTAATTGATCGTGTGCGCCAGATACAGGATACTTTGGTACCTTTGATGGTTTTAAGTTTTCAGCGGGCGGAGACCCTGGCAGATGCCATGACAATCCGCGGCTATGGGTCTCAATCCCGGCGGAGTTATTATCAAACTCTTAGGATGACACAGCGAGATTGGATGATAAGTTTGATATTCATTTTCTGCGTAGTGATGATAATTTGTTATGTCAAATGAGTAGATAGGTTGGAATTTGTGCGGCGCTTTGCAATCGAAGTAGAATATGATGGAACCGATTTTTGTGGTTGGCAGCGTCAGGCTCACAAGCGCTCGGTTCAGGAAATTTTGGAGACCGGATTAGCCGATTTAAATCAAAGTCGAAAAGTGACGGTAATCGGCGCCGGTCGAACCGATGCCGGAGTACATGCCCGAGGTCAGGTGGCGCACTTCGATCTGGCAACCAAGCTCACTCCCGAAAGGATTCGCAAAGCCCTGAATGCCAAAACCCCAAGGGATATTTATGTTCACCAATGCTGGGAAACAATCCCCGGTTTTCATGCTCGATTTCAGGCTCGGCGGCGAACTTATCTTTATCAGATTTTGCTGGCTCGATCGGTTATCCAGCGGTATTTTACTTGGCAAATCGAGTTCGATTTGAATCAAGATCGTCTGGTTGAATGCGCCCGGCTGATTGAAGGGCAGCATGATTTTACCAGGCTCTGTCGCACAGCTGCTCAATCCCGTTCAAAAATTTGTACGATCTATGAATCCAAATGGATAAAAGAGGAAAAAATGTTATATTACAAAATAGCGGGCGATCGTTTTTTGCATAGTATGGTGCGGATGATTGTTGGGACGATGATCGAGATTGCCCGGGGAAAAGGAATTATTGCTGATTTTCAAGATTTGATTGACAATTCGAAATCAGCGCTGAGAACCTTTACCGCACCTCCTCAGGGTCTTTTTTTATGGCAGATTGAGTATTGAGTAATTAACGGCATGAATTATTTTTATCAAAAAATTGGTTTACTGATTATTTCTTTATTCGTCTTGGTGCAGAGCATTGATGCTCAAGCCAGTGATTCAATGAGAGAATCGCTGACTCCACAGGCGGAGATTGCCAATTCCCGGGAAAATGCGATTACCCGGGCGATTCGTGAAGTCAGCCCCGCCGTTGCCGGAATCAATGTTACGGCGATCCAGGAGTATGTTACCTCGCCATTTTTTGACGACCCCTTCTGGAATATGTTGTTTCCGGAACAGATACATCGGCGGCGAGTGAAAAGTCTTGGTTCGGGAGTGGTGATTAGTGCGGATGGCGATATTGTCACTAACGCCCATGTTGTCGAGGGAGCGGAAGAGATCGTGGTAATCCTAATGGGTGGCAAGGAATATCAAGCTACGGTTGTCGGTGTTGATAATGTCTCCGATATTGCATTACTGAAAATCAAAGGTGAGAACTTTGCTTATGCCCGGCTTGGTTCGTCGGTTGAGGTAATTATTGGTGAATGGGTGGTAGCATTAGGTAATCCTTTTGGTCTATTTAATGTTAATTATAAACCTACCGCAACGATCGGGATTGTATCGAGTAAAAGTCTGAACTTTGGAAAGCAGCAAAGTGGGCGGATTTATCAGGATATGATTCAGACCGATGCTTCGATCAATACGGGCAACAGCGGCGGTCCGTTAGTCAATGCCGATGCCGAAGTAATCGGGATAAACACTTTCATTTTTACCAGCAATGTTTATAGCGAGGGTTCGGTGGGAGTTGGGTTTGCTGTCCCGGTAGACCGGGTCAAGACGATTATTGCCGAACTGAAGCGGTACGGCAAGATTGACCGAAGGTTCCGGACTGGATTGTCGGTGCAGAATATTGATCGTTTTTTAGCCCAATACCTGAATTTGAAATCCGCCAATGGAGTGATCGTAACTGAAGTCGAGCGCGGCAGCTCGGCGGCTCGCGCCGGAATTAAGATTGGCGACGTAATTGTTGCTGTGAATGGGAAATCAATTGCTACCGATGAGGATATTATCAAGGAGATCCAGGAGAAATTTTTGAAAGCTGGTGATATAATTTTACTGACAATTATGCGCGGCTCCCAAAGCTTTGACATTAAATTGGAATTGGAGAAATAATGATCGAGCGCTACACTCGCCCGGAGATGGGCGCAATTTGGTCGGATCAGCATAAGTATCAATGCTGGTGGCAGGTTGAACGGGAAGTCTGCAAGGTTCAGTATGAGCGTGGGCTGATTCCGGAAAAAGACTGGCAGACCATTGATGCCAAAGCCGCCTTTGCGGTAGATCGGATTCTTGAAATTGAGCAGAAAGTCAAACATGATGTGATCGCTTTCCTGACTAATGTCGCCGAACATGTTGGACCTTCATCCCGATTTATTCATAAAGGCATGACTTCGTCCGATCTGCTGGATACGGCGCTGGCTCTGCAATTGAGCGATGCAGCGCAGCTTATACTGGAGCAATTGGATAGTCTGCATAAATTATTAGGTGAAAAAGCCCAGGAGTATAAGCATTACTTGATGATTGGTCGGACTCATGGCGGGCACTCCGAACCAATTACTTTTGGTTTGAAGTATTTAATCTGGCAGGAGGAAATTCAGCGGCATATCGTTCGATTTCAATTAGCGGTTAAAGATATTAAAGTTGGGAAAATTTCCGGCGCAGTTGGTACCTATCAGCATCTTGATCCGGAGGTGGAACAGCAGGTCTGTGCCAATCTTGGACTTGAGGCAGCCCGTGTCAGCAATCAGATTCTGCAGCGTGATCGCCATGCTTACTTTATCACCACCTTGGCGCTAATTGGTGCTACGCTGGAAAAAATCGCGACGGAGATTCGTCATCTGCAGCGGACAGAGGTACTGGAGGTCGAAGAATTTTTCAGTAAAGGGCAAAAGGGCTCGTCGGCAATGCCACATAAGCGTAATCCGGTACTCTCGGAACGAATTTGCGGGATGGCGCGGCTGCTGCGCGGCTACGCTGTGACTGCCATGGAGAATGTTGCCCTGTGGCATGAACGGGATATTTCTCATTCCTCAGCCGAACGGGTTATTCTGCCAGACGGCTGCATCGGCCTTGATTTCATCCTGTCAGAAATAATCAAAGTACTCCAGAATCTGGTTGTCTATCCCGAACGAATGCAGCGGAATCTGGAGCTTACCAAAGGTTTAATTTATTCTCAAGAATTAATGTTGGCGCTGGTTAATAAAGGTTTGACGCGGGAACAGGCATACCAGCTGGTGCAGAAAGATACCATGCAAGCCCGACGTGATGAGGTTGATTTCAAGGGTCTGGTTCTGGCTAATGCGGCGATTAATGAATGGCTCAGCTATGCTGAGATTGAGAGCCTTTTTAATCCGCAAAAAATTATTGACCGGGTCAATCTGATATATCAACGATTTGAAGAGGAAAGAAGAGATGGAAAAGGGTGAAAAATTATACGAAGGTAAAGCGAAAATTCTCTATCTGACTGAAAATCCGGAGCAGCTGATTCAGCATTTTAAGGATGATGCCACAGCTTTTGATGGATTAAAAAAAGGTACAATTCAGGGCAAGGGGGTAGTTAATAATCAGATCAGTATTACCCTCTTTAATCTCCTGAAAAAACGGGGTATCAAATCCCATTTTGAGGAGCAGCTGTCCGATAACGAAATGTTAGTCAAGCGGGTCGAGATTATGCCGGTCGAGGTTGTGGTACGGCTTGTTTCGACCGGCAGCCTCTGCAAGCGCTATGGTATTCAGGAAGGGCTGACTTTCGCCAAACCCATCGTCGAACTTTATTACAAAAATGATCAGCTGCACGATCCGCTAATGAATGACGATCACGTGCTGACTTTGGGCTTAGCAACGGCGGCAGAACTGGCGCAGATGAAGCAACAGGCTTTGCAGGTCAGCGCCATTTTGCGCGAGTTCTTTGATTCGATTGGCATTGATTTAGTTGATTTCAAGCTGGAATTTGGCCGTTATCAAGGCCAGATTTTACTGGCTGATGAGATTTCACCGGATACCTGTCGCTTTTGGGAAAAGGGCACTCACCGTAAGTTAGATAAAGACCGCTTCCGCCAGGATTTAGGTGATGTTGAAAAAACCTATCAAGAAATGCTGCAACGAATCGGAGCAAAGGCCACATGATCGCTCGACCAGGTTTGCGCATAATTCTGCCCACTTTACTGGTGGCAATTCTGCTACTGGCTGGCGGATTGTATTTTGAAAGTTTCAGCCTGCTGGTGGTATTCTGGATAGTCTTTATTTTTTTGCTTTTTTCGATATGGTTTTTTCGCGATCCGGAACGGGAGATTCCAGACGATGGCAATCTGGTAGTATCGCCCGCTGATGGCAAAGTGGTGGCGCTCAACTCTGAAGAGGATGATTTAGTGGGAAAAGCAACGCGGATTTCAATTTTTATGAATCTTTTCAGTGTCCATGTAAACCGCTTTCCCTATAGCGGGGTGGTCAAACAAATCGAATATTACCGGGGTCAGTTTAAAGCAGCGATGAAACCCGAGACAAGTTTTGAAAATGAACGCAATCTGGTCACAATCGAGGGTCCTAAAATTCAGTATAAATATTCGCAAATTGCCGGGGTGGTCGCCCGCCGGATTATTGCCACAGTGAAAGTCGGTGACGAATTGGCAACCGGCCAGCGCTGTGGTTTGATCATGTTTGGTTCGCGCGTAGATTTAATCTTACCGGGGAAGGTTAAAGTGCAGGTTAAAGTTGGTGATAAAGTTAAAAGTGGTCTTAGTATTATTGGAGTTATCCCATGCGATTAAAACGAATTTTTATTCCCAGTATCTTCACCATACTCAATATGTTTTCCGGCTTCCTGGCAATTTTGCAGGTTTATCATGGCCGGTACATTACGGCGGTGATGTTGATTATTACCGCGATGATTTTTGATACATTGGATGGTGTCACTGCTCGGATACTGCATCAGCAGACCGAGTTCGGCATCGAATTTGACTCATTGGCCGATATTATTTCTTTCTGTGTAGTGCCGTCGCTGCTGGTCAATGCTTTATTCGTTGCTGAACTGGGTTTTATTGGTGGAGTCATCAGCTTCTTCCCGCTGTTGTTCGGTGGTGTACGCTTAGCCCGCTTTAATCTTACGGCTACCGCAGAGAAGAAAGCCTATTTTACTGGCTTGCCAGTACCGGCAATGGCTGCGACGATCGGCTCTTACATCTGGTTTAATCAGACTTTATTTGGCAACTACGGCGACCCAAAAGTAGCTTTGCCGCTGGTCATCATCCTCTCCTTTATGATGGTCAGTAATATCCGCTTTAGCGCCAAATTTCGAATCGCTTTTCACAGTGGTCCGCTGGAGATGCTGAAAAGCCTATTGATGATCACTTTTATAGTATTGGCGATTGTATTCCGCGGCTATGTGATTTTTCCAATTATGGGGATCTTCATTATTACCAATTTGCTAGCCTGGATTGTGGGTTATGAAGAGCCCCGGGTTCATTTTCTTTTACGACGTAGAGGGCGCTAAAGATGTGGCAGGCGAAAATCGTAGTGACTTATAAACCTGGAATTCTGAATCCTGAAGCTAAGATAATTCAGCAGGCTTTGGGGAATTTAGGATACCAGAATATTGCGCAGCTCGAGACCGGACGGTATTTTCAGATTCAATATGGTGACAATTTGGGCCGATCACAGGTCGAGGCTTTAACCCATGAATTATGTGATAAAATTTTATCCAATCCGGTGATCCAGAAGTATGATTTCGAATTGGTCGAGGTTCAGCCATGAAATTCGGCGTGGTGGTATTTCCTGGCTCGAATTGTGATCATGATACCTATTATGTAATTAAGAAGGTATTAGGGGGCGAGGTATTTTATGTCTGGCATAAAGAAACCTCATTGAGAATTTTTGATGTATTGATATTACCTGGCGGATTCAGTTATGGTGATTATTTGCGAGCCGGGGCAGTGGCGCGTTTTTCGCCGGTGATGAAGGAGGTAATTGCATTTGCCCGGAACGGCGGACTGGTATTGGGGATCTGCAATGGTTTTCAAATTTTACTGGAGACCGGGCTCTTGCCAGGAGCTCTGATCCCTAATGTGGGCATGCGCTTTCTCTGTTGCAGTGTGCATCTAAAAGTAGTTTCCTCGGATAGCGTCTTTACCCGGAAATATCAGCCTGATCAGGTTCTGAAGATGCCCATTGCCCATTATGCGGGTAACTACTATGCTGATGATGATACACTCAAACGCCTGCAGGATGAAGACCGCATTGCCTTCCAGTATTGTAGTGCTGAGGGAGAGGTAAGCAGCAAGGGTAATCCGAACGGATCCAAACTCAACATTGCCGGAATTTTCAATGAATATCGGAATGTCTTAGGCTTAATGCCGCATCCGGAAAGGGCTTCCGAGAGTATCTTATCTTCGGCGGATGGGTTGTTAATTTTCAAATCTTTGTTGGAGAAAAATTAGGATGGAAAAAGGTTCCAGAAAATTTACAGTCCTGGTAGTTTTGGGTATCCTGCTGCTGGGTGGGATGGTGGGCTCGTTAGTTGGTGAATTGATTAAAATGAGTATTCCGGATGGGGTCGTGAAGGAGGTTTTTCTGCGTTCGGTAGATATTCGAATCGGACCGGGAGTCGTTGATTTGCTTATGTTTTCGATTACTTTTGGCTTGACGCTTAAATTCAATTTTATTGGGATAATTGGTCTGATTATCGCCTATTATTTGCTGCGGTTCTGGCGCTAATTTTAATCTTTAATTATAAGGAGTAAATATATGGGTAACCTTGGCATTGGTGAAATTATTTTAATCCTGGTGATATTTTTACTGTTGTTTGGTGCTAAACGGCTGCCCGAATTTGCCCGCAGCCTTGGCAAAAGCTTGAAAGAATTCAAAAAAGCTACAACAGATATTACCAATGAGATCGAAAGCTCGGTAAACTCTAAACCAGCAGAACCCAAAAAATCTGATTCTGAGCCGCCCAAAGACTCTGATTCTTGAACAACTCCCAAATAGAGCTGAGGCTTTCGGCGAGTCAGGATTCTATTATAAGCTGACTCAATCCCCACTTGGTTTTAATGGTTAGGGTAGAAGCATTTCGGTCAGTGTAGCGAGGTTGATCCGGCTCAATAGAAACAAATTTTCGGATTAGGCATTAGATAAAACGATTTTTGTCCTTGGAAAACCTGAGTAATGGATGTGGTATTTTCATAATTGGGGATTTCTAATACTATTGCTACTGATACCAGCCCTCTGGTTCTGGTATAAGCGTTGGGGGCGACAGCGTGAAGCTACGCTGCGTTACTCATCAATCAAAGCCATCGAGCAGTTGACCGGCCAGCGTCAGCAGTGGAAAAACGAACTGCTCTTCGGATTAAAACTATTCAGTTTAGCCTTATTGATATTAGCTCTGGCACGACCGCAAAAGGGTGCCACTATGCGGGAATTTATTACCGAAGGGATTGACATAATGATGGTGCTGGATATTTCCGGCTCGATGCGGGCAATTGATTTTCAACCCAATCGTTTAGAAGCAGCCAAGAGTGTCGCCCGTCAATTTATCGAAGGGCGGCAGGCCGATCGGATCGGGCTGATCGTGTTTGCCGGTGAGAGTTTTTTACAATGCCCGCTAACGATAGACTACGATGTCTTAAAGGAGTTATTGAATCAGGTGGATTTTATTGAGGAGCGCTATGACGGCACGGCAATCGGCATGGCACTGGCTAATGCGGTGAACCGTCTCCGCGATAGTACCGGTAAAAGTAAGGTAATTATCTTGCTCTCTGACGGACGGAATAATGCGGGCGAATTGGCACCGGAGACAGCTGCCGAAATGGCTAAAACCTTTGGGATAAAAATCTATACCATCGGCGCCGGGAAACTCGGTCAAGCACCCTATCCAATGCAGATGCCCGGAGGCCCAATTCAGTATCGTTTGGTTGATGTGGAAATTGATGAGAAGGTAATGAAAGAGGTTGCCGCCACGACCGGTGGTCGCTATTTCCGGGCTACCGATGAGACCCATCTCTCGGCAATTTATGATGAAATTAGCCAGATGGAAAAGACTGAAGTGAAAGTTAAGGAGTACACCAATTACCACGATCTCTATCCCTACCTGCTCTTTCCCGGTTTGCTGCTGATTGTTTTAAGCGGTGTATGGAGTATGGTCGTCTTGCGGAAGGTACCCTGATGGTAAAGTTTGGACAGCTGCAATATTTCTGGATATTTGGCTTGATTTTGGTGATGATCGGCATTCAATTGTATTACAATCGGCGGCGGCGCAAAGGATTGGAACAATTTGCCGACCGGCAGCTGCTATCCAAATTAATGGATGGCTACCGACCGAGAGTGCAGCGCAGCAAACAGCTGTTATTCATAGGTGCCCTGGTTTTCTTGGGGATTGCGCTAATTGGTCCGAAAGTGGGTAAAAAGCTGATTGAAGTCAAGCGGCGCGGCATTGACATTATTCTGGCTTTTGACACCTCATTAAGTATGAATGCTGAAGATGTCAAACCTAACCGTCTGTTGCGGGCAAAATATGAGACCGGTAAATTTATTAACCAGCTGCGTGGTGACCGGATTGGATTGGTGGCTTTTGCCGGCATTAGTTACCTGCAATGTCCCTTAACCCTGGATTATAGTGCGGCGAAGCTCTTCCTGGATATAATTGATACCGGAATAATCGGGACTCAGGGTACAGCCTTTGCCGATGCCATCCAGACTGCCTTAAATGCTTTCAAGGTCAAGGAAAAAAAACATAAGGTGATTGTGCTCATTTCCGATGGTGAGGATCAGGAAGGTAATCTGAAGGAGACAATCCAGCGGGTGCGCGATGAGGGCGTGGTAATCTATACCGTTGGAGTGGGCAGTGTAACTGGTGCTCCGATTCCGATTGCCAATCCGCAGAGCGGCAGTTTGGAATTTAAACGTGATCGCTCCGGGCATGTAGTGACGACTGCTCTGGAAGAGGATGTGCTGCGGGATATTGCAACTCAATCTGGGGGAAAATATTATAATCTTAGGAATGATGGCGACGTTTTTACCAAGATTTACAACGAGATCATCAAACTTGAGCAAAAAGATATCCGTTCCCATGAGTACAGTGATTATCAGGATCGCTATCAAATCTTTTTACTAATAGCCATTGTTTTGGTGACTCTGGAGCTGTCTCTGACCGATAAGGGTAAAGCAGTCAAGGTGCCCAGTGAAAAGTGAATTGATTATGAGTGGCAAAATCATTTCAGTTATTTTAATTTGGTTGCTGGTGATTCCGACTTTAGCGCGGGATGAGACCCGCGCACTTTATGATGCTGGTCGCTATGCCGAGGCAATCAAGAAATACGATCGGATTCTGGCTCAGCATCCCGATTGGGAAGAGGCTCATTATGGTAAGGGATCGGCACTTTATAAGTCTGATCAGGTGGAAGATGCGATTCGCGAATTCGAGCAGGCACTTGCAATTAAAGATCCACTGAAGAAATCGGCTACCTTTTACAATCTGGGTAACGCCCTGCTTAAATCAAACCGCCTTGAGGAGAGCCTGAAGTTTTATCAACGGGCAATCGAATTGAATCCGCATGATTTTGATGCCAAGCATAATTTCGAACTGGTACGGCAGCTGCTCCAGCAACAGCCAAACCAGTCCCAGCAACAACAGCATAAACAGGATCAAAAACAGCAAAAGCAACAACAGCGTCAACCCAGCCAATCTCAGCAAAATCAACCCCAACAGCAGGAACAGCAGCAACAATCCCAGGAGCAGCAGCCGGCCCAGCAACGCCAGGAACAGCAAAAGAGTAAGGAGGAGGCGGCTCAAATTTTGGATGCACTCAAGGACAGTGAAAAAAAACTGATGCAGGAACGCTTGAAAACTAAATATACCGGGATT
The DNA here is from genome assembly GCA_964546145.1 of uncultured bacterium. Lineage (GTDB taxonomy): Bacteria > Fidelibacterota > UBA2242 > UBA2242 > UBA2242 > CAZAKO01. The sequence goes on along the minus strand of CAZJIU010000013.1, from coordinate 15,447 downwards.
AAAAGAGAGAAGGACTGGTAAGTCGATCGCAATGAAACTGGCAATCCGCTTCTTAATCATTGGTCTCTTAACTGGTTGGCAACTCAGTTGGGCTGAGGAAATCACCGTCCAGGCAGCGGTAGATCGCAATGTCATCAATCTGGATGATGTGCTGACTTTTACCGTTACTATCGAAGGTACCAGTGATTTTCCCAATGTTCCGGCTCCCGAAAGTGAAGGCTTTATCATTCTTTCTGGTCCTTCTCAATCCAGCAATATTGAGATTATCAACGGCGAGATGAGTGCTAGTAAGCAGGTGCAGTGGCGCCTGGCGCCGACACACGCCGGTCAGCAGTCAATTCCGCCAGTTAAAATTGTTTATCGGCGCAAAGTGTATCAGACCGAGCCGATAACCGTAATAGTTAATCCTGCGCCGCAGACTGCCCAGCCAGTTCCTGGTTCACCAGCAACCCCAGCACCACCGATTACAACCACTGCGAGGGATCTATTTTTAAAAGCTAATGTTGCCAAATCAACAGTTTATAAAGGTGAAGAGCTGCTGGTCAGTTTTGAGCTCTATTACCAAAATGTGCGGACCTATTCACCCCAGAAGTTACCGGATGCCAAAGGTTTTTGGATGGAGCAATTTCCCGAAGACCGCACTCCGATCGTCGAGAATGTAGTTATGAATGGGGTAGCTTATAAAAAAGCAACAATCCGCAGACTGGCACTTTTCCCGACTACTACGGGTGAGTTGATAATTGATCCGATGGTAATTACCTGTGAAGTGCTGGTACCCCGCCAACGGCGCCGCTCGATGTTTGATGATTTTTTTAACGATTCCTTTTTCAGTGATCCCTTCTTTAGCGATACAAAAACGGTTGAAGTCCGATCGGAATCAGTCTCAGTACGAGTGCTGGAGCTGCCGGTGCAAGGTCGGCCAAAAAGTTTTAATGGGGCAGTCGGTTCTTATGTGATTGAAAGTCGGATTGATACCCTGCAAACCCGACAGGATCAGGCACTGACTTTGCGGTATACAGTTTCGGGTTCGGGGAATATTAATACCATCCAATTACCGGCGCTGAACCTGCCGGCGAATGTCGAATTGTTCGAACCGAGTGTTAAGCGTACGATTAATAATAAAGGAAGATCAATTCGGGGAGCGGTCGCTTATGAATATGTGCTAATCACCCGCAGCAGCGGCGCGTTGCAAATTCCTCCGCTGCCGTTTTCTTTTTTTAATCCTGCCAGCAGACGTTACCAGACCAGCACCGCGGCCGGATTCAATGTGACCGTCAAGCCTGCAGATGAGAAGTTAGCCGCTCAGGGTGCTGGTTTTCGGAAGGAAGAAATTTCATTATTAGGCAGTGACATACGCTTTATTGTCCGCGATAATCCAAACTGGCAGCGCATCGGAACTTCCGTTTTAAGTAGCTTCTGGTTCTGGTTAATCAACAGTTTATTACTACTGCTCATAATGGGTAGTGTCGTTTTTCGCTGGTGGGCAAATAAGCTGGCAACCAATAGTATCTTTGCCCGGCGCTGGCGGGCTTTCAATCGGGCTCAGGACTGGATCAAAGCGGCCCAAGAGCAAGCTGGCCAATCAGCCGCGGTATTTAGCTCCTGCGATCGGGCATTGAGCGGCTTTATCGCTGATCGCCTGGGGCTGCCGACCTCTGGAATCGGTCCTAAAGAAATTCAGCGTGCACTCCAGGAACAGCAAGTTGATCCGGAATTGATTGAAAGAGTCAATCAAGTGTTGAATGAATTAGAACAGCGACGCTTTCTGCCGGGTGAAGTGACAGAGAGTGAAAGTCAGAACCTGATTAACGAAATAACTGAGTTAATTGACCGGCTGATAAAGGTAATTTAGTAATGAAGCTTAGAATAATCTGGGGATTGATATTAGGCTTGCTGCTAACTGTTAACAGTTTGGCAAAGGGCTCAGCCGATTTTTATTTTCAGAAGGGTAACGAATCTTATTTAACTGAGAACTATGCTGATGCGATTCAGCAATACGAAAGTGTCCTGGCTAATGGATTTGAAAGTAGCGAGTTGTATTATAACCTTGGGAATGCCTATTATAAGATCGGGCGATTGGGAAAGTCAATCCTCAATTATGAACGGGCATTAAAGCGCAGTCCTAAGGATAAAAATATTCAATTCAACCTGCGACTGGCTAATCTGCGAGTCAAGGATCGGATTGATATCCCGCCTGAATTTTTTCTGTTCCGCTGGCATCGGGCTTTGGTTCAGGCTTTTTCGATCAGCGGTTGGGCCTGGTTGATGACACTCATCTTCCTGGTTACCTGTGGTTTGGTGGTAATCCAATTGGTGTTGAATCCCGTTAAACTACAGCGCTATCTCCGGCGGGCGGCAATCACCGGTTTGGTCATTAGTGCCCTGGTGTTAGGGTTGCTCCTGGAGCGCCAGCATTTGGAAAATTCCCATTCCTATGCAATAATTCTCAGCCCTAGTACCCAGAGTCTGGCAGCTCCTCAATCAGGGAGTACGGAGCTATTCATCGTGCATGAGGGCACTAAAGTGCGGGTGCTGGATCGCGATGTAGATTGGCTCAAAGTGGAACTGATTGATGGCAAACAGGGCTGGATCACTACGCGGGATCTGGAGATAATTTAATTACCAATCCCGGGCTTCTCATTTTAAATCTGTGGAATAATTTGTATATTTCAGGCAGCTTTAACGATTATGAAATACTATTTTTTAATATCAATCCTGGTACTTTTTAACCTGCTTATGGCGCAAAACCAAATTCCACCGCAAGACGAAAGTTTTGATCCCTTGCAGCTGCATGAACCCTCTTTGCCCTTCCTGGATGGTTCAATGATTTATGAAATTATTACGGATATCAAAGAGCCGGGAGAAAAAGAAGCGCAAAACTCTGATACCCTGCGGGTAGTTAAGAAGATGGGCTACAAAGTGCAGCTTTTTTCGACCACCGATTTTTTCAAAGCTGATACGATATATCTTAAAGCTGTTAATGACTTTATTGATCAGGATGTGGTTAAAGATTTTAATTCCCCTTATTACAAGATCAGATTGGGTAATTGTATTACCCGGGAGGAGGCTGAGGCTTTGCTCAACCGGGCGCTGGCGCTTAGATATCGCGATGCCTGGATTATCCGTACTCCGATCAAAACTGAAGAGCGCTTTATATCTTATTAACCATAACATGTTAGGATAGATTACACAGAGGTATATATGTCAGGTCACTCAAAGTGGGCTACAATTCGTCGTAAAAAAAGTGCCCTGGATGCCAAACGGGGCAAAATATTTACCAAAATTATCAAGGAAATTCAAGTAGCGGCCAAGATCGGGGGTGGCGACGAGAGTGCTAATCCGCGACTGAGAACTGCAATTCAAGCTGCGAAAGAGGCCAATATGCCGGCGATTAATATTGAGCGGGCGATTAAAAAAGGCACGGGCGAATTAGAAGGTGTCAATTACGAAGAGGTCTCTTATGAGGCTTACGGACCGGGTGGAGTTGCCTTATTTATCGAAGCTCTGACTGATAACAAGAATCGAACGGTATCGGAGATCCGCCATCTTCTGACCAGGCATGGTGGAAATTTGGCAAGCAGTGGCAGTGTTGCCTGGATGTTTTCCCGCAAAGGGATCATTGTCATTGAGCAAAAAGCCTGCAGTGAAGACGACCTGCTCAGTGTGGTGATTGATGCCGGAGCCAATGATATCAAAGTTGTCGAGGATGAATATGAAGTTAATATGGAACCGGCGGCGTTCGAAACGGTGAGAACGGCGTTGGTGGAGAAAGGTATCCCAATTCTCGACGCCCGGATTCAAATGGTTCCGCAGAATGTCGTTGCTGTTAATGAACAGCATGCCCCGAAAATCCTGAATCTGATGGAAGTACTCGAAGATCACGACGATATTCAGAATGTAGCGGCTAATTTCGACATTGATGACCAGATTATGACTAAACTGCAGGGAAATGCTTGATGCCGGCGGCAGCCCGTATCATTGGTTTGGATCACGGGATTCTCCATACTGGTTATGGAATATTGAGTAAAGAGCAACTGAAAATTAACTGTCTGGGATGGGGCACGATTGACACCTCACCCAATTGGGATTTTCCCGAAAGATTGCAGAAAATCTATCAGGAGTTGCTGGAAGTGATTGCTCGCTGGCAACCCCAGGAGATGGCTGTCGAGGCGGCAATTTATGCTCAGAACGTCAAGACTGCCTTATTGATGGGGCAAGCCCGCGGAGTAGCCCTCTTGGCCGGGATCAACTCCGGTTTGAAAATCTATGAATATTCACCGAAAAAGATTAAGTCTGCCATTGTTGGCTATGGCGCGGCAACCAAGGAGCAGGTGCGTTTTATGATTATCCGCTTATTGAATCTGCCGGAGAAGGATATCCCGCTGGATGCCTCCGATGCCCTGGCAGCTGGTTATTGTCACCTAAATCAGACCGTAATCATGGGATAACAATGTTTGCTTATTTGAAAGGAATTCTAGTTCAAAAAAGTCCGACCTCAATTACCCTTGATGTCAATGGGGTAGGTTATCAACTGGCAATTCCCTTATCTACTTTTGAGAAATTGCCGCGTCTGAATCAACCAGTCAAGCTGTTGACCTATTTTCAGGTTAGGGAAGATCTTCAGGCGCTTTACGGATTTTACTCCCAGGAAGAAAAGGATCTGTTCCTGAAACTTATCAATGTTACTGGTATAGGGCCCAAGATGGCAGTTACGATTCTAAGTGGTGCCAGTCCGGATCAATTCAGGAACCGGATTATAGCCGGCGATGTCAAGGCTTTGACCCTGATACCCGGGATCGGTTTGAAAACTGCGCAGCGGATTATTGTGGAATTACGTGAAAAACTGGTTGGAGATGACGTTAAAATTCCCGAAGATATGGTGTCAATGTTCGAAACCGGCTATAATGATGAAGCTCTGAAAGCACTAGTCTCCCTGGGATATCGGCGTAGTGAGGCGCTGAACTCATTAAAACGCGCCGCCCGAGAGTTAGGATCGGATGCGCCGGTGGAAAAGATAATTAAAGTAGCTTTGAATAAAATGTAAATTAGATAGTACTATGGAACTGGCCTTGAAAAAGACGCCCTTTTATGAAAAGCATGTTGCCCTGGGTGCCCGGATTGTGCCCTTTGCCGGATTTTTAATGCCGATTCAGTATGGCGGGATCATTCAGGAACATTTAGCCGTGCGCAATGTAGTCGGAGTTTTTGACGTAACCCATATGGGCGAGTTTATCCTTGGGGGACCTGAGGCGGAGAAATTTCTTAACCTGATGACGATCAATGATGTGACCCAGCTGGCAGTTGGACAGGTCCAGTATTCGGCGATGTGCTACCCTGATGGTGGGATTGTAGATGATCTCCTGGTTTATCGCTTTGCTGACCATTATATGGTGGTCGTCAATGCTGCAAATTTAGATAAGGATTTTGATTGGCTGCAGCGACATTTAATCCCCGGAGTGAAATTGAGCAATATTTCCGATGATACGGCACTGCTGGCGATCCAGGGTCCCAATTCGCTTGGGGTTTTGCAGCAGTTGACTAAGGTAGATTTGCAGAGCATACCCTATTATCATTTCACCACAGGTCGGCTGGCAGGCATTGAGATGCCTATTTCCCGAACCGGTTACACCGGCGAAAAGGGCTTTGAACTTTATCATCAGCCGGCTCAAAGCCTGCAGTTATGGGAGGCAATTTTCAAGATCGGTAAGGATTTTGGGATACAACCGGTTGGCTTGGGTGCCCGCGATACCCTGCGGCTGGAGATGAAATATTGTCTCTATGGCAATGATATTGATCAGACCACCAATCCGCTGGAAGCCGGACTGGGATGGATTACCAAACTAACCAAGAGTGATTTCATCGGCAAAACCACCCTGCTGAAAATCAAAGAGCAGGGGGTAGCGCGCAAACTGATTGCTTTCGAGATGGTCGAGCGGGCGATTCCCCGCCATGGATGTTCGATCTGGGTCAATGATCAGCAAGTCGGAATTGTAACTAGTGGAACCCAGTCACCGTCGTTGAATAAAGGCATCGGACTGGGCTATCTGGCAAGTCAATATACCTCAGTTGGTGCCGAGATTTTAATTGATATTAGAGGGAGAAAGGTGAAGGCTAAAGTCATTAAACCACCCTTTGTACCTTCACATACTTTATGAGTGAAAAGCGGCGCGAAATAATCGGCTTACTTTTAATTGGACTGGGAATCCTGGTGTTTCTCAGTTTGATTTCCTATAATTCTCAGGAAGAGCCAACCATTTCGAAAAATGTGGTAATTAGCAATTGGATGGGAATTTTAGGCGTATTTATTTCGCACTATCTAATCAAATTTACTCTGGGTGCCGCAGCTTTTATTGTACCGGTACTGCTGGTGCTCTGGGGCTGGTGGCTATTCGCCCGCCGTAATTTTCCGGTACTAGTGCGGTTTACGGTGTATGTTACTTTATTATCACTAATTGTCTCAACCGCGTTGGCTCTGCCGGCAGTGAAACAACAAATCAGCAGTGCAATTGGATTTCGCTACAGCGGCTATCTGGGTGGTGTTCTGGCTAAAACCATAGTGGATTTTTTAGGCTTTTATGGAGCAGTGATTTTTCTCGGTATTCTGGCACTGGTGACGATTCGCGGTTATTTCTCCTGGAGTTTCTATGGTCCCCTTGATCGGTTACTGAATCTCCTCCGGCGGAGGAAGGAGCGTCCAAAGAAAGTCGCTTTGGAAAAGAATCAGGAAAAAGAACTGAAAAAGAAACCACAGGTAACTATACCGCCAAAACCGGTTATTGCCGAGCCGGGGAAAGGTGAAGTAACACTTTCGGCAACTGATTTAGAGCGACCGTTAGAACCACCCCAGCCCAAGCCGCCCAGTAAGAAGAAAGCCTCTGCTCCCGCAGAAACCGTGGATTTTACAGTTGATAAGGCAGTCGCCGATGCCGATATCGAATCAGTCGCTACACTTCAGGAGTCGGTCAAGAAACGGGAATATATCCTGCCCAGTCTCGACTATCTCAATTATCAAGAGGACATTCAGCAAGTATCCAAAGAGGAGATGCTTGAAAATGCGCAGCTGCTGGAAAATGCGCTGGATACTTTTGGCGTTAAGGGGCGGGTTGTACATGTCTCACCCGGACCGGTAATTACCCGTTATGAAATCGAGCCGGCTACTGGTGTGCGGGTTAACCGTATTGCAGCCCTGGCGGATGATCTCGCCCGGATTCTGTCTGCTAAACGAATCCGGATTGTGGCACCAATACCAGGCAAATCGGTGGTAGGGGTCGAGATCCCCAATCGGCACCCTTCATTGGTTTATTTGAAGAGTATTGTGGGTTCGAAATATTTTGCTTCATCAGCCTCCAAATTGGAAATTGCCCTGGGAAAGACCACTGCCGGCGAAGTCTACACGCTGGATCTGGCAAAATTGCCGCACCTGCTGATTGCCGGTGCCACCGGATCGGGTAAGAGTGTCTGTATCAACACCATTATCACAAGCATTTTATACCGGGCAAAACCGGACGAAGTCAAGTTCGTGCTTATTGACCCTAAAAAATTAGAGTTGTCAGTCTACCGGGCATTGGAGCAGTACCATCTGATCACCTCGGAAGATTTGGACGAATATGTCATTACCCGGGCGGATAATGCGATTATTGCCCTACGTTCGGTGGAATCCGAAATGGAGCGCCGCTACGAAATTCTGGCGGATGCGACCGTGCGTAACATTGCCGAGTACAATGCCAAAGTAATTGACGGCGAGTTGGATAAGGAATTTTTACCTTATCTCGTTATTGTAATTGATGAGCTGGCCGATTTGATGTTGATCTCGGCTAAAGAGGTGGAGGAACCAATTACCCGGCTGGCGCAGATGGCCCGGGCGGTCGGCATCCATCTGATTATTGCGACCCAACGCCCCTCGGTAGATGTGATTACCGGCGTGATCAAAGCCAATTTTCCAACCCGGATTGCCTTTCAAGTTGCATCGAAGGTTGATTCTCGCACAATCCTTGATTTCAATGGTGCCGAAAAACTGCTTGGACGGGGAGATATGCTCTTAACTACTCCGCAAAATCCGGAACCGCAGCGCATTCATGGTGCTTATATTAGCCTCGAAGAGTTAGAAAAGGTCCTGGAACATATCCAGAGCCAGCCGAAACCAGCCGAAATTGAACTGCCTTCGGTTCAGGAAAATAAACCCGAAGACTATCCCGGAGCGGCTAACGGCGAACGAGATCCCCTGTTTTACGAAGCCCTGCGTCTAGTGGTGATGCATCAGCAGGGTTCTATTTCCCTCTTGCAGCGCCGCTTGCGCATCGGTTATTCCCGTGCCGCCCGTTTGATTGATGAACTGGAAGCGGCCGGGATTGTTGGACCTTTTACCGGTAGTAAAGCGCGCGATGTGCTGGTAGATGAAAACTATCTGGAAGATCTGGACTCCGAGCACAGCAAGGAATAAGCAAAACTAAATGCTGAGACTTATAAATTTTGCATTACCCGCTAAAGCCTGGGTTAAAAATATGGCGAGTAAACAAATAATTATCTTTTTACTGATTACGATTTATAGCGTAGTTGGCAGGGCAACCGAAAGCCCGGCCAAAGAGCTGCTTGAGCAACTTTCCAACTGCTATCTGAAAATAATCCCCTTTAAACTGGATTTTGAGTTAATTAATTATCGTGACCAGGAGAATTATCAATCTCTGATAGGTACCTATTATATGGCGAATGTTAATCAGTTCCGGGTTGATTTTGCCGAACAGGAGATTATCTTCGATGGTCAATGGCTCTGGAGTTATGACCAGACTAACAATCAAGTAGTAGTGGAAACGCTGGATCCCCAGTCCAGTTTGACTTTTATTTTTAATCTGCTGAGCGGCAACTATCAGTCTTTTAAGGCGGAAATAACTAAATCAAACAAAAAGGATAGCCTTATAGTCGTCGAACTCCAGACTGCGAATGAAAATCAATATTTTAAGAAAATCTATTTAATGATTGAGCAGATAAGCATTCAGTTGAAATCAGTGATCTATTATGATTTTCAGGATTTAAAAACTGAATTGCGGTTGGCAAAGCCAGAAAAAATCGAGCCAGCCGAGGCAGCAACTTTATTTGATACTCAAAAGTTTGGCAGCAAGGAGATAATTGACCTGAGACCATGAGTACCGAATCTAAGCGCCGCTTTTTTAATTATAAAACTCTGATTGGTTTGGTTATCAGTGTTGTGGGTCTGTACCTTGGCTTTCGCAAATTTGAAACTGCTGATTTCTTTGCGGCGCTAAAGCAAACCCATTTGGGTCTGTTTTTTTTGGCGATGCTGGTCATGATTTTCAATGTTTATCTGCGGGCGATCCGCTGGCGATATCTAGTGCTGCCATTGCAGAAAATTCCGCTGAAGCAGCTCTTTGGCACCGAAATGATTTGTTACTTCGGCAACAATGTTTTTCCGCTGCGGTTGGGCGAGGTTCTGCGAGCTTATTCGCTGAGCAAAATTAGTTCGCTCTCGGCGATTTCGGTTTTTGGTACGATTGTCGTCGAGCGTCTGCTGGATGCGGTCTCCTTTTTAATTATTCTAGTTGCAGCGGTTTTACTCTATCCAACGCTGCCCGGCTTTATTATGTGGAGTGGAGTAGTAGCCGGATTAGTTTTGTTCATTTTTATCGCTTTCTATCTTTTATTTCAATGGCAGCAGGCAACCCTGAAAAATTATTTCAATCACAAGTTGGCCGTTACTCGATTTCATAAACTATTCGTTCCGCTGCGCCTGTTTTTGCGAGGAATCCGAACCTTCCGCAATACGCCTCACCGGTTATTGATTCTGTTCTGGACGGTGGTGATCTGGTTAATGAGTATTTTTGTTTACTGGTTGATTGGTACCTCACTGCAGGTTTTTTTCTCAATTCAAAACCTTTTATTGATTTTTATCGTAACTTCTGTTATCATATCAGTACCCTCGGCACCGGGATATGTAGGAACGTACCATGCCGGGGCAATTGCGATGTTAGTTTATTTGGGATATGAATTGACTCAGGCTCAGGTAATCGCCGTGATTTTACATGCAGTGGGTTTTATCTCGCTGACGCTTGTTGGTTTGGCTTTCTTTCTCAAATACCAGATTCACGTGGAAGACACAACGCTCGAAAAATTACCGATTGAGAACGATTATTAATGAAGAGGAATAAATGCAAGAAATAAATGGGCCGAGACAAAGTGACTTCCAGGAGAAGGAAGTGTCTCTGCAAGATTATCTGCGGATTATCTACCGCGGTCGCTGGATCATTCTGATCTCGTTTCTTTTGATTATGGCGGGAACAATTTACTTTACCTTTACTGCTCCCCCGGTTTATGAGTCCACGACTCTTTTAATGCTCGCTGGTCGCCAAGGACAGACCCAAGGATTGTTTCAGAATCCCTTTGGGGTCGGCAATTACATGAAAGTCAATAACGAGATTGAGGTACTGAAGAGCAACTATCTGGCACGGCGGGTTGTCAGGCGCTTAAAATCTTCGCCTTATGCCGATAGCCTCTATATCCTTGGCAGTCGTCAATATCCCAAGAAAGGGATCAGCTTGTCGGATATTGTGAGCGGCATAACTACGGGTATTAAAACCCTATTGATGGGAAAAGGAGAAAGCGGGGTAGCGACAGCTGATTCACTGGACCGGGCGATCGTGCGCGGTATTAAGGGATCCATGAAAATCGAGCCAATTCGTGATACTGAAGCTATCCGCCTGACGGTAACATCCAATGTTGCCTTTGAAGCAGCTTATCTGGCTAACACGATTGCTGAGGAGTATTTTAATCTGGATCAGGAGTATAACCTCGGCGAGGTCGTGGAGCTTAAGGATTTTCTGGAAGAGCAGCTGGAGAGTATTGAAAAGGATCTGACCAGATCGGAAGAGGCGCTGCGCGAATTTCAGGAAAAGGCGGGTGTTTACGTACTGGATGAAACGGCGCAGACACTGATTGATCAACTATCTACTTTTGAGGCAACCTATTATACTTCACTAGCGGATCTTCAGGTTTCCCGGCAGAAATTGGATAATCAGCAAAAAATGCTCAATGAGCGCGAAAAATGGATTGTGGATGAGGCGATGAACACTACTAATCCGCTAATTAACCAGCTGCGTCAGGCCATTGCCGAGATGGAAGCCGAGAAAATAACAGCGATGACCGTGCAGGGATATAAGCCTACCAGCGATCCAATCAAAGTCATGGATTCGCGGATAGATGAGCTCAAATCCCGTTTATTTAAGGAGGCCCAGAATCTCACCAGCCTGGGCTTATCACCCACCGAACAATCCCAGATATCCCTCGATTTGATGAAGCAAGTGCTTTTTAATAATGTCGAAGTTATTGCTCTGGAGGCGAAGAGTAAAGAATATAAGCAGCTGGTGGATCAATACTCAGATAAGTTAAATCAATTGCCCGAACGGAGTCTGCAATTTGCCCGTCTCGATCGCGAGCGCCAGGTCAATGAAAAGTACTACATCCTGATGAAAACCAAATATCAGGAATCGCGCATTACCGAAGCCAGCAAGATCAGCAATATCCGGATCGTTGATCCGGCAATCCCGGCTGAAAGACCGGTGAAACCGAAGAAAAAAATGAATCTGCTGCTGGGACTTTTCCTGGGTCTGGGTGTCGGATTCGGCATTGCTTTCATAAAAGAATATTTTGATCATTCGGTACGCAGTATCGAAGATATGCAGAAAATGGGATTGACTGCCATCTCGATTGTGCCGACAATTGACATTAAAAGTGCGCTGCAGAAAACCCAAAAAGTTGGTCGGCTGGATAACGGGGAATATGCCCTGAAATCGCGTTTGATTTCGCATTATGATCCTAAGTCCACGGTTGCTGAGGCTTACCGCTCGCTGCGCACCAACATTCAATTTATGAATCCGGATCATCCGCTGCATAGCCTGGTTGTCTCCAGCGCCGGTCCCGGCGATGGTAAATCCACCACCGTCGTCAACATTGCCATTAGCTTTGCCAATCTTAACAAGAAGGTGCTGCTAATTGATGGTGATTTACGCAAACCGATTTTGCATAAAGTTTTTGATGTTCCTCGTCAGCCGGGATTGACCCACCGGCTCGTTCAGGACCTCAATGACTATGATATCATCCGCGAGACGCAGATTGAGAATCTTTTTGTGGTGACCTGCGGTGAAGTACCGCCCAATCCCTCGGAATTATTGGCATCGCAGAAGTTGAAGGATTTTGTCAAGCGGATGGAGCAGGATTTCGATATGGTATTTCTTGATTCTCCGCCGATTATTGCGGTTACCGATGCCAGTATATTAGCGAAGATCACCGATGCCATTTTACTGGTAGTGAAAGCCGGGTCTACCGATCAGCGCATTTTGAAACGTTCAATGGAGCTTTTATCCCAGGTGAAGACTAACCTGATTGGCGCAGTCCTGAATGGCGTCAGTATCTCTACCGGCTATGATTCCTATTACTATTACTACCATTATTACTATTATTATGCCGAATCCGGTGAGAAAAAAAGGAAGTCCCGCCGGGAACGCCATAAACGCTCAAAAATTCTGGAAAAGCTCAAAGAGTAAAATACATCTCGCCAAAACAGCTTTTGGCGACGAATTGCTTATAAATGCCGCGTAACAAATTAGCCTTCAATCAGATTTATCAGATGGATTGCCGGGCAGGTATGTTGGCCTTGGATCCGGGCGTAGTGGATTTAATTATTACCGATCCTCCCTTTGCTATTGATTTCAAAGCTAAGCGAGCTAATTATCATCGTCGGGCGGAGCGGGTGCTTGAGGGCTATCACGAAATCAACCAATCAGACTATGAAAATTTTACGCAACAGTGGCTACGGGCGGCTTATCGCATCCTGAAGGATTCCGGCAGTATGTATGTCTTCTCCGGCTGGAATCAGCTCAAGGTCATCTTGAATGCGCTTGATGATATTGGCTATATCATAATCAATCATTTGATCTGGAAGTATCAATTTGGGGTTGTCACCCGGCGCAAGTTTGTGACCTCGCATTATCATTGTCTGTATGTCTGTAAGAACGATAAGTTACGCCGCTTCTATCCCTTTGCGCGTTATCGCAAAGATGCCCGCGACGACTCGGGACACAGTCTCCATTATCAGGATAAAGAGGATGTCTGGGTGATTCAGCGCGAATACTGGCATGGTGATTATAAAACTCCTACCAAACTGCCGGCTGAGATCATTCGTAAGATCCTGGCATATTCGAGTGTTGAGGGTGATCTAGTGTGTGACCCATTCCTCGGTTCCGGTCAAGTGGCAGTAATTAGTAAAGAAATAAAACGGCGCTATATTGGTTTTGAGCTCAATCCTGAATATTACGAATTTGCCAAAGCTCGTCTAAGCAGCGGCAGATATCGTCTGAAAATTAACCGATCAAATTAACCGTTAAAATGCTCCTATTGTTTCAACAATTACTCAAGAAGTTAGCTGTATTATCGGTCAGTCTTTTCAACCTTATGATGAGTGTCAGTGGCAAAATTGATCACTTTTTTCGATATTTTTATGACAATTGTCACCCAAGAATATATAGATAAATATAAATTACTTAACAGAAGCTTTTTGAAGTCAGATAAATAATGTTAATTAAGACAATGTTGATTTATTTTTAATCCGTTAGTTTTTATCAACATAATAAAGAGGGTTTAATTATGGATGAAAAACAACCAAAAATTGAAGAAGTGCAAGAAAAATTACCTTACACAGCACCTTGCATCATTCAGAAGCGGGAAATTGTCATTGATTTGCAAACCAACATTTTGACCGATGAGCCACCGCCACCGCTATGATAGCTGATTAATTAAAAATTGAAATAAGTAAAAGGCTAGAGTATGAAATCCAAAAAAGAAAGATTCAAGATGGAAAAGAAAAAATATTTACCAATTTTCCTAGTCGGATTGATATTCCTGTTTAGCTTGGTTATGGCGCAGCAACAATCCGTGATTTATGAGGGATTTCCCAAGTTACGCATGGTTTTGATCAGTTTTCCTTTGGAATTTGATGAGAATAATCCTGACTCTGTTTTGGGACCGATATTTGGAATTGGCGGCGCCGGTGAATGGTGGCGTTTCTCACGCTGGAATATTGCTGACCATACCTATTTTCGCTATGGTGAAATGGAATATGTCTGGGATCATGAATCTCAGGCATATAATTCCGAAAAAGCCGAGCAAGGTAATCCGCATGCTATCGAACCCGGTTATGGTTTTTGGCTTCAACAAAGTTCGGAGAATACTGTCACGGATTTTTCCTTAACCGGAAATCAAGTCACAGAACCAGTCTATGTAGTGATTGATTCGCCTCAGACAGAACAGGGGCACGAATACCCAGGTATCACCATGGTTGGCAATCCTTTTCTTTATCCGATTGATTGGGCTAATGCCCAATTCCGGGTAAATAGCACTCAGGAATTGACTTTGTCACAGGCAGTAACCATGGGACTGGTTTCGCAATATGCCTATCGTTGGGCGCTAAGCGATAGCGGCGATCAATATATACCTTACAATATGGCAGATGGTGGTAACTTAGCGGTCTGGGATGGTTACTGGGTTGAACAACTGAATCCTGAAGAAACTAAATATGTGGTCTACGACGTTGCCTGCGCTCTGGAGAGCAGCAGTGGTGGCGATGATTGCGGTGTCTGTCCCGATGAAGACATCGGTCAGATGAAATATTTAAAGCTTCAATATAACGGAACAGAGACAAAATGGATAAAGGTTAAGGATAACAAATGTAATAATCTATTCTGGGGTGAGGTTCAACCCGGAGCTGAATTCGAATTCTATGGAGTCCAAAATAAGCAAGCTATGGGTCCCAAAATAAATTTATGGACGTGTGCAGGCGGTCATTGCTGTTGGTGTGATTTTGACTGCGAAATTCACACCAGCTGTTCGGTACCTATCGGACCCGGTCAGGTATGGGGATCCTTTACAATTATCGAAGCTATTAGTAAAAATGATGTTGTCATGTGTCCGATCGAGGGCACGAATAAACCGGTAATTGAATTCTATGACGCTGCTTTAAATGGTGCCGATGCCGATTTGGGTGATGGCGGTGCTATCGAGACCGACCGATTAGTGGTTACTCTAACAGATACCGATAATGATGAGGTTTATTTCAAAACTTTTACCGTCAATAATGATTCGTCTGACTGGATTGCGCTTACCCAGGTTGGGCAGGCAGTTGCGGATGGGCAGGGTTTCACGGTTACTCTGATTAGTAATACGAATGGAGAGAATGTTGTTGATGTTGCCAGCAGCGGCAGCCAGACAGCCGCATTAGCAGCGGTTAAATTCCGTTTTGGTGATCAACAAACGATTAGTTCACCTGCCGATGGCAGTACTTATACTTCCACGCGGACTCTATTGGATGGTGTGGAAGTGACCTCCTTAGAGCTTAAGACCCCGCCAGTTGGAGTGGGTAAACGGCTGGCTAAAGCAGATGGCAAA
>CAZJIU010000012.1:0-40267 GCA_964546145.1 uncultured bacterium | reverse complement strand
ATAGCCGTTTGCCAAATTCATTGGTTTGAATTTAAACTGCCATTTGGCTTATGTCAACGGATATTTTTCCGGTTTATCGGAGAGGATAGATATCAGGATATAATAGATATTTAATGCTGATTCACACGTTGAACCAGTAAGACGCCTTGATCATGAAGATATTGTCGGGCTTGATCTTGCCGATGCGATTGATGGAGCGACTCAGGTCGAAATCCGCCTCGCCGCTGCCCTCAAAGCGATTGTGAGTCCAGACCAAATAAAGCGCCGAACCGGGTGAAAATTCCCAGCGCAGAACCGCACTCGAGCGAATGCTATAGAAATTGAAATCGGGATTGTCAAAGGTGAAGGAATCAGCCGGACCGTTGCCATCCGGATCAATAATATAATTACCATCAGGATCGGTATTTATTTCCGATCCTCCTTCATAGATTAAAAATTTATAGCTCTTTGGTTTGGACAGCTCTTTGAAATCGGAATAATTCGCGGCACCGTAGAGCGGCTGAGCGTAAAGCTGCAGCGTCAATCGCGGCGTAAAGGTCCAGTCTAATCGGATACTCGCCGACAAGGTATTTTGATTCAGCTTGGCAAAAACATAGCGCTTGTTATAGGTTGCCGTAGCTGAAGGGTCCTCAACTTCGGTAACCCATTGGCTGTAGTCGTGGTTACTATTCAAATTGGGTTCTATTTCAATCGAAAGATTACCCGCTGGTTTCCACTCGAACGAAACCTGATAATAGCCATAATATGAGCCAACTATATTACGGCTGCCTTCGATATACGATCCAACAATCAGCCGCTTGCGATTATCGGACGAACAGCTCAGATAGCCCCATGATCCAGCCGGTGATTCCACCAACGGACCGCCCCGCGTTAGTCGGTTATCGTATACCTTCAAGAACCAGCCGATACCCCATTCCACCCAATAATAATTCGGGAACTGACAATACCCAAAATTCAGGATACCGTTGCCGGTCGGATTGCCGCCAAAATCCTGACTATGCACACCTGCCAGAATTAAGTTGAGATAACGGTAGGTTTTAGTTGGTTCGGTCCAGCGGTAACCAGCTCCAAAATGAAAATTAATCACATCACTCCGCGATAAAAATCCCAGATCGTTGACATCGAACTTGGGACCTATCAATCCCAGGGCAGCATTGACAATTACATTACCTTTTTCCTTATTAAGACAAATGCGGGTCGCGTAACCGGTCAAAGAGGTAGCGGCAGTATCCAACTCGACATGCCGGGCATCCGGGCGCTGAAAATAATGGAGCGAATTGGTCTGAACATTAGTGATACAAGTCTGAGTTCCGTTAAGATTTGACAGTCCGCTCCAACCAGAAATCACCCAGGTTTTTGCAGTATCCAGAAAAGTCCAACCGTCCAATCCAACCACTAGCGCTTCTGAATTAAGCCCATCGGATAGATCTTCATCTTTGAAAAAGCGTTTGGACGAGGTCGTAAGCATTCCCAGCCCATGGCGTCCCTCCCGGAATTCTTTCTGGGTTCGCAGGATGGTATAATTGGTCAACGGCTCGGCTTCGATCTTTGATTTCTGACCATCCGAGCTAACCCGGGCAAACTCGCGGGCAGTCAGGGCATTCAGCAACCCGATATTCCAGTTATCACCAACTTTACCGGTCAATTTTCCGGCGGCAATCATCCTGGTTCCATCCGGTACATCGGTATAATCATAATCCGACAGGTCACGCTGGGGCGCTCGACCGATCCTCCGGCTGTAGATAAAACTCGGTGACGAAAAATTGATATTCCAGTAATTAGTCGCACCGCCGGAGCCAAAATCGAATGTTTTCGAACCCTCGATAAAGAAGGGCCGTTTCTCGCTATAATAGGTCTCTACATCGGACAGATTGATCACGGCTGGATCAACTTCAACCTGACCAAAATCGGGATTTGCTGTACCGTCAATCGTCAGGTTATTGCCGACGCCAATTTTAAAATCGGCTCCTGCTCCCTCAAAATAACGTGAGCCGTCATTGAAGGGATCGTCGGGTTCGACCGCCAGGTACTCGCCTTTGGTTCTAAAATAAGGCAGAACTTCAACTTTGCGTTTAGCATCAATGTCTTCAATCCCAACCAGATCAGCGAATCGCGAAGCCAAGCCAGATTCATTGCGCGGAGTAATTATCATCCAGTCCTGTTCATTATTGCGCTGAATCTGGCGAAAGATATTTATGCCCCAGAGGTAATTTTCACTCTTCTTAAAACGCAGCTGTGAGAAGGGTATGCGCAGCTCCAGACTCCAGCCCTCCTGATTGCGTTGAACGGCGCCATCCCACACGCCGTCCCAGGAGTCGTCAGTCCAGGTATCGTTGTAAATAACTCCATCATAAATTGCTCCGGCAGCCGACAATCCAAAATAATAACCACTGCGTTTGTCGTGATACGGATCCAGACCAAGCATCAGCAGATCCGAATTCTGGTCCGAGTCGCGCCGACCAAGACGAGCTACAATCGAATCCGGGGCTGAGTCATACAGCCGGGCGCCTATATACAGAGCTTTCGCATCATAGACAATCCGGATATCAGATCGCTGACTGGGCGGCGCGCCTTCATCTGGTTCGTCCTGAACCAATGGCGGTACTGGGATAGCATTTTGCCAGGCTTCTTCATTTGGATCACCATCCAGACGAATTGGCCCGGTCGCCCTGACTGCTTGAACCCTGAGGGGACTGCCAGCAACTAGTATGGAAAAAAACAGGCTAAAAAATATAAACCGTCTGCAATAACTACTCACTAATCAGGTCTCCTATCCTTATCTCAATTTTTAGACTTATTTTCTATTGACTATTCTTTTTTAGGATTAGTTGTCCGACAATTAGCGGTAATATTAATCCAATTTTACGCTAAAGGCAAAATGTATGGTGCATATCACAAAAAAATGTGGAATGTTGATCGTGATTCTATCGAAGAGTATAAGTTACTGCCAGATAACCTTGGCTCGACAGATTTCAGTCTGGTCGTCTATCTGACGGATAGAGTGCAGGAATTCTGAATCGGAAATTTGCTGATTAAAAACCGCAATATCTTTACCATAAAGAGCTTCGGCCAAATAATTAATGTCCAGCCGGGACAATTGATGAGTCTTCAGAAAATCCAGCGGGTAGGTTTCCGTAATCCAGTCAAGATAGCGAACATTGTTGACATGCTCATTTACGTCCAAATCCTGGTAACCGACATAGGTTCGCCATTCAGAGTCAGTATTTACCAGTGATTGGATTTTCTCCGGTCTGTCAGCAAACATCAATTCTTTTACCATTGGATATTTTGATAGAGCAACCGATTCCATTGTCTGGGGACGACGATCCTGTAGACTAATTACACACCAGGAGCTGGTTGCCCGCCCGAATTCACTGTCATCCGCCCCAAAAAACTGGAAATCACGAAAGGCAAAGAAATCGTCGCGACCCGAAGGCCAGGTTATAACTTCAATTGTTTCTCCCCAAAGGGGCAATTTTTCAACCTGGATAATCATCCGGGTCAACACCCAGGTCAGTTTTTTCACGATGAGATTGGTATAGCCGAAACCCAGCTGCTCGGCATGTTTCCAGGCTGACTCCTGCATATAGCGGTTAAGGGCTGGGATTTTCAGACGACGCTTGAGATCAATCTCATAAGAATGAATCTCAAATTTATCATGGCGGATAAAAATTTCGTTGCTAAATACTGACATGGTTTCTCCTTGATTATTCTAATGCCCGGGATAATGAATCATAAAAATTTTACCACTTCCTCAAATTCTTTACGCTCTTTTTTACCTTTATGCTGATAGCCGGCGCGCGGATAGCCTAAAGGCGTAATCGCATAAACTACCTCATTCTCCTTCAAATTCAGGGCTGTCCGAAGAATTTGCGGATCGAAAGCGGCAATCCAGCAGGTACCAACCCCTTCATTCGCTGCCGCCAGAATCAGATGATCCATTGCTATCGTCAAGTCCGTTTCCAGTGAATTATAACCATCATAGCGGCGGGTCCAGGCATCCTCTCGCTTCCCCGCAACAATCAGAATATGGGGTGCCGCCCGAAACCAATCCTTGGCATAGCAAGCGTGCACCTTTTGCAGCGTTTCTTTTGAGGATACTACGAGAAATTTCCAGGGTTGGCGATTGGCCGCCGACGGCGCCAACCGACCGGCCTCCAAGATCCGTCTTAAAACCGCCTGCGGAACCGGTCGAGTGGGATCATAATCGCGCACACTTTCACGATATTTAATCAGTTCTTGGAATTCCATTTTATTTCCCCTTGTTTATTAAAATTGCGCAAATCCAACAGAACCATCTTATACGGTTTTAATGGATAAAATAAATAGTTACTCCGGCGACAGCAATCAAGGCCCCAACAACCTCTTTCAGATTTAATTTCTCCTTGAAAATAAAAACCGCCGGCGGAATTATTAAAATCGGTACGATTGCCATAATCGTCGAGGCAATCCCGGTTAGGGTATTCTGCACTGCTAATAATGATAGCGATACTCCCAGAAAAGGACCAAAAAACGAGCCAACTGTGATGCGGCTCATCGCTGCCCGGTTCTTGAGCGCGGCAAATACTTTACCCCAGCGTCTCATAAAAAAGAATAAAATCGTGAATCCGGAAATACCGGCAATAATCCGGATTTGAGTCGCGGCAAAGGGGCTGTATTCACCCATCCCGTATTTGCTGAAGATCAGCCCAATTGCTTGACCCAAAGTTCCCCCAAAAGCAAATAAAATCCCCGATAGTGGATGGGAAAATTGTACCTGTCGGCGCGTCTCGCCTCGTTCGAGAATCACCAAACTGATACCACCGATTGTAATTAGCATTGCCAGAATTTCCAAACCGGTTAGATTCTCACCTAAAAAAAGCCATCCGATAACTGCCGTGACTGGCGGTACCAGCGCCATGATCAGCATCGAGATTCGGGCACCGATTATCACGAATGCCTGGAATAAAAACAGATCACCAAGCGTGAATCCCACTAATCCCGATAACAAAAGCCAGTTCCAGTTTGTCGTAGTTGCATCAGTCGGGAGTAACTTACCACGAAAAATCAGCGTAAAGCTGCTAAGAAATAAGAATCCGATAATCAATCTGATATAATTGACTGCCAACGAACCGACTTTTTTCCCGGCCGATTCAAAAGACAGAGCAGTAATCGTCCAGCAGAATGCTGTCCCTAATGCCGCAAATTCACCTAAGTGTGATTGGAACATAAATTATCTAATCCCCTTATGATAGAAATATTGATTGACTATTTTCAGCTGGTCAGCAGTGAAATCCTGAATTTTCATCCTTCGACATTCTGCTCTGATCGCATCTTCCAATTCCCAAATGTAAGTAAAACTCTTGCCGGATAGTGATTCAATAACATCAAACTCGCTTTGATTTAACCGACCTTTGGCCAGATTTTCAAACTGCGAAATCTGTCGACTGGTAATATCTATTGGATCATAATTAGCAAAATGAAAAATCGTCTGAACTGTATCGGCATTCATAAAGCTGGCATTGTGCAGTGCATTGAAAAAGTGTATCTCACTATCATAACTCTCTTCGAAGTCGCTGGAATTTAAGAAAATTCCTTCCTTTGCCAGTCGATTATTCACAGTGTTATTCACATCAAACCGACGTTTCTGAAATACCTCCTGATTAAACACATTTTGCCAGACAAAGAGCGCCAGGAGACAAAAAAGAGCGGAAAAAACGGGTGTCACAATCCAGCCGGCGATTATTTTGCCTACCAACCTGTATTTAATATTTCGGGCACTCCGGGCTAAACCGATGCCGATGACCGCACCAATTACCAGCTGCGAGCTGGAAACCGGAACCAGCGGAAAAGCCGGCAACCCGATAGATAACAGAAAATCATGCAGCCTCTGTGAGGCAAAAAGAAAAAGAACCAGCGATTCTGCAAAGACAACGATCAATGCCGCCTGAGGGGTCAACTTAAAAATTGACTGTCCAACAGTTATCATGACCCGGTAGGAATAAGTGTATACGCCAACGGCAATCGCCAGTCCACCCAGCAAAAAAAGTTGCCGAACGCCGTTAAATAACAAGGGCCCCAGACGGATACTATGAAAAGGTGAAATCGGAACGAAGACACCCATAACGTTGGCGATATTGTTCGCTCCCAGTGAATAAGCGCCAAACGCCCCAATCAGAAGCAATCCGAACCGCGTATAGGCGTCCAGCCGATAAAGGTGGATTCTTACCAGAATGTTAAAACGCAATAGCAGTTTATAAATTAGGAAAGCAAAAATTCCGGCCAGCAGCAGGCTTAAAATCCACGAACTGATAATCTTCGATAATACCTGCAGATTGGTCAGCATACCGGAGAAAAGATTCCAGCCAATGATTGAACCTACGATTGCCTGAGAGGTAGAAATCGGCAATTGCAGACGCGTCATCCAATAAACTGTAAATGCCGTCGCCAGAACGACGATAAAAGCCCCGGCGATTTTATTCAC
Source organism: uncultured bacterium (assembly GCA_964546145.1). Lineage (GTDB taxonomy): Bacteria > Fidelibacterota > UBA2242 > UBA2242 > UBA2242 > CAZAKO01. Next base: position 33,804 of record CAZJIU010000012.1, on the reverse strand, counting down.
CGAACCCAGTTGAGTCAGGGTCACCGAAGCGCCGCGACCCGAAATAACCGCTCCCAAAATAAGAAAAATACTGGCAATCAATGCAGCGGTTCGGAACCGCACCATCTTGGTACCGACCGCAGTCCCAAAAATATTGGCGGCGTCATTGGCACCTAACGACCAGCCCAGAAAGAGTCCACTGGATAAATACAAAATGGTAATCATGCCATTATCTCAATTGTATTCCCACCTGTCAGATAGATCGTTTAATAGTATAAATTGCCAGTCGGTCGGCCACATCTTCGGCTTTATCAGCCAGGGAATCCATTTTGATAATAAAGTGCCGAATATGGTTTTTCTGGGCCAGCTCCAGATTGCTGCTAAAAACCTTGCGTTTTATTTTATCCGCAATATGATCGGATTCCTCTTCATAATGATAGACCTTGTGCAGATTATTTTTTACGGTCAGCGGATCACATAAAAACCTGCGTGCCGACTGGACAACCTCTTCGACGCAGCTAGCGGACATTCTGGCCAGTTCCAGAAAATCATCGTGATATTCTTCCGGAATGAATGGCGTCTCGATCGAAAATTCCTTTAGCACGTGCTTGGAACCATTAACCAGTTTATCCATGTTTTCCAGCAGACCCAGCATATCTCCCCGGGATTCAGGAATCAAGGTCTCCGTATATAGACGGTTTTCAATGTCCCGGCGTAATTGATCGGCGCGATTCTCCAGGACATTCACTCGTTCCAGCGAATTATTGAATTCCTCATCCTGATGCTTCAGATAACGTTCGACTCCCTCGGTGTAAATCAATACCGACTCACTAACGATATCCATATAATTATCGGTCTCTTTTTCTAAATATTTTACCTCTTTAAATAACATGATACTATTCCATCCTTTGATTTATTTCCAATTTTTATAAGGATTGACTACCAAATTGGCGTTTAAATATCGCGGATCACCACTCACTTCTTTACCCAGCCAACTCGGTTTGGAAAATTTCTGATCTTCATTTTCAAGTTCGATTTCTGCTACCACCAGTCCGGCATTTTCAGCCAAAAATTCATCCACAACCCAACGGTGATTGGCATATTCAATCTCGTAGCGGATTTTCTCAATAATCGGTTTCAAGCATAACTTATCCAGTAATTCTAAGGCATCATGCACCGGAATTTTGTATTCATATTCACTGCGCGAGCGCTCCGAAATCAGTGATTTGAATGTCAGGTAAGCCTTTTTGCCGGCAACCCGGATCCGGACGACTCTCCGATTGTCAATGGAAATATAGCCCTGCCGATAGTAAGTTCCTTTAGCACCGGATTTATACTCATCGTTAGTAACCAGGAATTTGCGTTCGATTTCGATTGCCATTTAGCTATTATTCCTCAAAATAATCTCTTGTCCAATTTTCCTCCCGATAATTTCGATTTTTTCGGCGGTATGTTCAAACGCTTCTTTTTTATCTGCACTCTCTGCCATCACCGAATAGCAGGCTTGAATTCCCCTAGCAGATAATCTTTTTTTATCGGCAATAATCTGTCCTGCCACGGCAATAATCGGAATTCCGCGATTCCTTACCCGATTGACCACTCCCATAACCGTCTTGCCCTGAAAAGTCTGAGCATCAATCTGTCCCTCGCCGGTAACTACAAAATCAGCCTGTTTGAGACTTTCATTAAAATTGATTTCATTCAGGACACAGTCAATTCCCCTCTCCAGGCAAGCATTCAGGAAGGCAGCTAATCCGGCGCCCATCCCACCGGCGGCACCCGCTCCGGGTAAATCACGAACCCATCGGAAAACGGAATTTTCAACAATTTCAAAAAAAGATTCCATATTTTGTTCCAGAATTGGCAAATCTCTTTCTGATGCTCCCTTCTGTCTGGAATAAGTGTATACCGCCCCATTCTGGCCTAATAAAGGATTTTGCACATCACAGGCAACAATAAAAGTGCTTTCCCGGATCGCAGGGTTGAGATTATCCAGCACTAACCGGCGACAACTACCGATTAATTGACCATTCATCGGTTCAGTCAGCTCTTGATTATTTTCATCGAAAAAGCGCACTCCCAAAGCCTGAGCCATCCCGGCTCCTCCGTCAGTTGTCGCCGAACCGCCAACTCCGATTATAAACCGACGAAATCCCTGATTCAGCGCAGCTGCAATCAATTGACCGGTACCAAAAGAGGTCGTGTTAAACGGATTCCTTGCTGAGGGAGGAATCAGAGTCAGTCCGGAAGCTTGCGCCATTTCAATGATTGCCGTGCTCGTCTTTGATATTTCGTAGTAATTAGCCTGAATTGGTTTTCCAACTGGATTCTTGACCGTCATGGTGTATATCTTGCCTGCAAGATTTTGATAAAATACGTCTAAAAATCCTTCACCGCCATCCGATAACGGGATTGATTTAATAATGATCTTCGGATCAACTGCAAGAATCCCGCGCGCCAATGCCCGACATACTTCAGTTGCTGACAGGCTTTCTTTAAATGAATCCGGCGCTAATAAAATTGTCGGTAAATTATAATTTTTCATGACCTTCAATCTTATAAATCAATTCGGTTAAACTGAAAAGAGCGGTACAATTCCCCTATAATCGAAAGGCATCCTGAATGTGACGAAGATTGTATCCCGATTTGGTAATAGTAACACCAATAACATCAAACCGGCAATTAAGGTCAAATTCCGGATGCCGCGAAAGAAAGGCATCGGCAATGAGTCCCAGCTGCTCCATTTTCCGTTCGTCTACCCAGCTTACCGGTTTACCAAAGACCTGATGCCGCTGGGTTTTTACCTCAACAAAACTCAACACATCATCTTTGGTAGCAATTATGTCTATCTCACCATAAGCCCCGGCATGAAAATTTCGCTGGATAATAGTAAATCCGTTATTGTACAAATAATAAGCCGCCAGATCTTCGCCATACTTCCCCAGATAGCGATTATTGGCAACATTTTGGATGTCAACCACATGTTCCCGCACCCCGCTGAAGGATTTTCGATGGATTAGACAAGGTTTCAACTTTTGAACAGCTTTCAAATGCTCAGCTGTTCCATATCCTTTGTGCTTTGCGAATCCATAACCGGGGAATACCTGATCCATTGTAACCATAATCCGGTCCCGGAAGACTTTGGCAATAATGGATGCTGCTGCAATAGAGTAACACGAACGATCACCGCCGATGATCGCCGTCTGGGGATAGATTTTATCCGGTAGACCGCGTCCATCTACCAAAATATGATCAATCTTCAATTTTAATCGGCCAATTGCCTGCCGCATTGCTTTATGCGTTGCTCGCAGGATATTAATCCGGTCAATCTCTTCCGGACTAACTGATCCGATCCCAACTGCTCTGGCATTAGCGGTTATTTTTTCATACAGTTGCTCACGTTTCCGGGCACTTATCATTTTTGAATCCCGAACATCTTGGATTATTTCCGAACTTTGATCGAAGACGACTGCCGCAGCTACTACAGGTCCGGCAAGCGGTCCCCGCCCGGCTTCGTCAATACCAGCAACGAATTGCAGTCCTTTTTGCCATAAATCCTTTTCGAGGTAAAGTTTAGGAGATATCTTTTCCATTAACAGAGAATTTAATTGTGAATGACAATAGAGACAAATGTCATCTTATGATTGCACACGTCCGAAGTTATGAAAACCTCGGAGGTGCAGTGTTATTAAGGAGTAGCGTTTTTCTTGACTATTAGCTCTTCATTAATTAGTTTCAGTGCAACTTTGAAGATGATTAAAATTAAAATTTAGGAGGTAGAGGTGGCTAGCAAAGAGTACAAACCATTCGTACCGGATAAAACAGATCTGAAAGAGTTCACTCTCAGAGCGCTACTCATCGGATTGGTGATGGCGGTTGTGCTGGGAGCGGCAAATGCCTATCTCGGCTTAAAAGCCGGTATGACGATCGCCGCGACTTATCCCGCCGCCGTCATCGGGATGGCAGTTCTGCGCTTAATGAAGGGCTCGATCCTCGAAGAGAACTTTGCCCGAACGGTCGGTTCTATCGGTGAATCAGTTGCCGCAGGTGCTATTTTCACTATCCCGGCTTTCTTTATCGCCGGAATCTGGCCAGAATTTTTCACTTTGGGACATTATCTGACCTCTACGCTAATTATGATTGTTGGTGGTGTACTAGGTATCATGTTCGTGGCACTTTTACGCCGGGTCATGGTCGAGGATGTCGAACTGCCCTTCCCGGAATCTGTCGCCGCCGCCGAAATTCACAAATCGGGACAATCGGGCAGTACTGGATCCAAATTTCTCTTTAGCGCCATGGGTTTTGGCGCACTAATTCAGACACTGGGACAATTAAAGTTTTTCGCAGCTCGGTGGCAACACTTTGTTAAGTTTGCTCCTAAAACGCTCAGTGTCGGAAAGTCCGGCAGCGCGGCAGTTAAAGGTGGCCTTCTACTCAGTTCACCGGGAGTCAGTCCAGCCTACATCGGAGTTGGCTACATTATCGGTCCCAAATTAGCTTCCCTTAACTTCAGTGGAGGCTTGATTGCCTGGGGCTTATTAGTACCGATGATAATTTACTTTTTGGCACCTAATTTAATTTCAGCCGGAATCATAGCCGATCAATCAAGCTGGTCAGCGATGGCCATGGATGTCTGGAAAAATATCGTCCGCCCAATCGCCATCGGTGGAATGTTGGTTGGAGCCGGATCTACCCTCTATCGCATGCGTAAAAGTCTGGCTACCGGAATAGCCCGCTCCATTAGTGATGTCAAAAAAGCGGCGACTGGTGATGTTACAACAGAACGTACGGCTAAAGACCTCAACTTTAACTTGATCGTGATCGGAGTTATTTTCGCTGCTGTGGCAACTTTCCTGATAACCTGGCTGGTATTTCACACCTCTATACTGGTTGCCATTGTGACCACGCTAGTAATGATCATTGCCGGTTTCTTTTTCGCTGCTGTCTCAGGTTATTTGGTTGGGATAATCGGATCGAGTAATAATCCGATTAGTGGCTTAACTTTATCCACTCTGGTAGTCACCGCACTATTGATGGTTGCTCTAGGCGTCAAAGGTCATGAAGGTATTGCCGCCGTTCTGGGAGTCGCTGCGATAGTCTGTGTTGCGGCGGCAGTTGCCGGTGAAATGCTGCAGGATCTCAAAGCCGGTCATATTCTCGGCGGTACACCCTGGAAAATGGAAGTTGGCGACATTATTGGAGTCATCATTGCTGGTCTGATCATGTTCATCCCGTTGGTCATTCTAAATCAAGGAGATATAGCAACCGGTCTCAAAGAGGGCTATGAAGGTGGATTCGGAAGTCAGAACCTGTCAGCTCCACAGGCTGGTTTAATGGCAATGCTTTCCAAAGGTATTGTCGGCGGCCAAATGGCTTGGCCTTTAATCATCGTGGGAATGTTAATGGGCTTTGGCTTTATCCTGATGCAGATTAAGAGCCCGATGCTCGTCTCAGTTGGAATGTATCTCCCACTCGAAACAACCTTTGCCATCTTCATCGGCGGTCTGACCAAGGGTATTGTAGAACTAATCAGCAAACGAAAAAAACACAACGAAGCTCAAGTTGCCCGGATGGACAATATCGGTGTGCTGCTGGCAGCTGGCTTGATTGCCGGTGAGGCACTGGTTGGTCTGGTGTTTGCCGCGCTGGCTTTCTTCGAAGTTGATGTCTTTGTAATCTTTAAGAATCCCTCATTTATTGTCAGTCTGGGAGTCTTTGTCCTAATTATGTACGTCCTCATCCGGTTTCCACTGAAGAACGCTGGCAATCCAGATGAACCGGCACCACCCACGGCAGTATTTTAATAGGTTGAATCAATTCATTATTTTCGATGTTTAAATTCGGGCCTCGGGGAAGTAGCAAAACAATCAATATGTATGACCTAATTCCCCGCGCCCTAGTTAAATCCGAAACCACTCCCGATGGGAAAATTATCCTGCTGAAACCGAAATTTAAAAATGCTTTCATAGTAAAACATTTAATGCCTCATCTCAAACGTCCCTTCTATCGAATTCATCTCGATGAAATCGGAACATCTACCTGGCAGAAAATAGACGGTGTACGCAGTGCAGGATTAATTGCCGAAGAGGTAAGCCAGGAATTGGGAACGGCGGTCGAACCGGCCTTCAAACGTGTCGGTCTGTTCCTGCACCAGCTTAAAAAAGGAGATTTAATCGAGTTTTAAAATATGTCAAAACAAATTCCTATTACTGAAGAGTTCCTGCGTCAATTACCAAAGACCGAACTGCACTGTCACCTTGATGGCTCACTGCGCTTGAATACTATACTCGATCTGTCTCAAAAAGATAAGGTGGAATTACCGTCTACAGATCCCGACACTTTGTTAAAAATGGTGTCCGTTACCGGTCATAAGGGCACTCTTGCCGATTATTTAAAAAAATTCGAGATCACTTTATCCGTACTCCAAACTCCCGAAGCTCTGAGTCGCGCGGCTTATGAGCTGGCCGAGGATTGTCATTCGGAGAATGTGCTTTACCTCGAAGTTCGCTATTCACCGATATTACATACAAAGCGCGGCATGACGCCTATGGAATCCGTTGATGCCGTTCTCAAGGGACTTAAGCAGGCTGAACAAGATTTCAAGATTAAGACCGGCATCATTATCTGTGGAATCCGCAGCATTTCACCGGAAGTTTCTTACCGCATGGCGGAGCTGGCAGTTGCTTTTAAAAATCGCGGGGTAGTCGGTTTCGATCTGGCTGGAATCGAAGAAAATTTTCCTGCCAAAGATCACCGCGAGGCTTTTTCACTGATTTTAAATAACAACATCAACACGACCCTCCACGCCGGTGAAGATTACGGACCAGAATCAATCCATCAGGCTGTTCACTACTGCGGGGCACACCGGATTGGGCATGGTGTGCGTCTCAAAGAGGACGGTGATCTGCTGAATTACATCAATGATCACCGCATCGCTCTCGAAATCTGTATGACCAGTAACATTCATACTGGCAGTATTAAAAGTTATGAGTCGCATCCTTTCAAATTTTATTATGATTACGGTCTGCGAGTTACCCTCAATACCGATAACCGCCTGATCTCAAATACCAGCCTGACCAAAGAATATCTGCTGGCACATCGCTATTTCAACCTCAAAATTACCGACTTCAAGGAAATCATCATCGGGGGATTCAAAAGCGCTTTTATGCCGCATCGGATCCGTACTGAAATTATTAAGCAGATTGCTGAGCAGTTAGATACTTACGTTTCAGTTTAACCCTAAGATTTAAGCATTCATTCCAAACCAAAAAAAAACATTAGGTTTCTTAGAAATTATATCTTAATATCCGCTGCATTGAATTCGACCATTATCTATTTGCCCAATAATTACAACTAAAAAGTTGAGCGATAGATTAATCAGTCGTTTTCAGTAGGTTTATTAATCAAAAATGATTTTAAGTAATCAAAGGAGTGAAAGTTGAACATCTATGTGGGTAATCTACCCAGAAGCACAAATGAAGAGGCAGTTAAAAATCTTTTTCAAGAACACGGCGAAGTTACTGAAGTGAAATTAATAAAAGATCAATATTCAGGCGATTTGCGCGGTTTTGGATTTGTGGAAATGCCTAATAAATCCGATGCACTGAAAGCCATTGCAGCTGTAAATGGTAAAGAGTTGGATGGACGGACTTTAGTAGTGAACGAAGCCCGCCCCCGGACTGATAGATCGGGTGGTGGATTTAAAAGAGGCGGCGGCCGGGGAGATCGCGGCTCTCGCTCCCGTTCCTGGTAACAATTGGCGTTAGCGCTAATATAAAAAGCCTCATGAATTACGAGGCTTTTTATATTTTTGCTTTGCCGAAAATCAGTATCATTAAAAAAGCAACTCCTTCCTTCGGATGAGGAGAGTTTGCTTTCTATCAGATCATCATTGACGACATGTTCAACGGCCGGTTCAGGTTTTATTTAATTTCTTAGCCTGCTTTTCGGCCCGTTTTTCTTTCAATGATTTCTGCGGTTTCTTTTTACATTCCTTGCGGGTATTGCGTTCCTTACCCATGACATTCTCCTTCTGATTTCCTCAAATCCTGGTTATTCTTAGAGCAAATCACCAATTTTCCCCAAGAACTTCAAAGTAAGCCTGGGGATGGGCACAGGCGGGACATGAAGTCGGTGCTTCTGGACCTTCATGAATATAGCCGCAATTTAAGCAGCGCCATCTGATGGATTTATCTTTTTTGAATACTTTACCATCGGTAATATTCTTTGCCAGATCGAGATAGCGTTTCTCATGCTGCCTCTCGGCAACGGCAATTGCCTTAAAAACGTTGGCAATTGCCTCGAATCCTTCCTGGCGGGCAATTTCTGCATAATTTGGATACATATTGGTCCACTCATAATTTTCACCAGCTGCAGCTGCCTTGAGATTTTCCAAAGTAGTAGCAATTACTCCTGCCGGAAAGGCAGCGTTAATTTCCACCTCACCACCTTCTAAAAACTTGAATAACCGTTTGGCATGTTCTTTCTCCTGGTTGGCCGTCTCATCAAAAATCGTGGCAATCTGCACAAAATCTTCTTTTTTTGCCTGGCTGGCAAAATAGGTATAGCGATTCCGCGCCTGACTTTCGCCGGCAAAAGCGGTCAAAAGATTCTTTTCGGTACGAGATCCTTTTAAATTCATATTTTCCTCTTTTTATTAGTTGTAAATATATTCTTATTTCTTCTTAACTAATCCCTTTTTACAATAGGTACGCTAAGTTGGTAAATAACGCCTCAATAATAACAACTTCCACAACACTTTTCAAATAGAATTTTGCGGATTTATGGCTTTGCTGAATAATCCTAAAATATCCTTTTGACTTTTTTAAAAAAAAATTAATTTTTATCAATCATTTTATATGATTTAAAGGACTTAAATATGAATATCGGCATAATCGGATACGGAAAAATGGGACACACGGTCGAACAGTTAGCCAGCAATCTTGGGCATCGCGTCACTGCCCACTTTGATATTGATAATCCTTTGACTGGCCTGTCTGATAAACCAGATTGCGAGGTGCTGATTAGTTTTTGCCTGAAAGACTCCATTTTTGAAAATTTAAAAACAGCCGCCCGTTTTGGAATTCCCATTGTCGAGGGTACCACCGGCTGGTATACAGAGCTCGATCAGGCTCGCCAAATTCCGAATCTGACAATGATTTATAGCCCGAATTTTTCCATTGGAGTTTATTTATTTTCGCAGATTGTCGAATATACCTCCCATCAGTTTTGCAGCTGTCCGGAGTACGATTGCTATCTCCATGAATGGCATCACTCCGGCAAAAAGGACAGCCCAAGTGGTACTGCCAAAAGCCTTGCCGATATTCTGTTACGAAATTTACCGGCTAAAAGCCGACTCCTTTTTACTCCGCCCGACGGGGCAATAGACCCACAAGCCTTGCATGTTACTTCGACCCGTGCTGGTCGGATCCCCGGTACTCATGAGATCGGATTTGATGGAATATACGACAGCGTTCAGCTCCGCCATACCGCCCATAGTCGCGAAGGATTCGCTTATGGTGCGATCCGCGCCGCCGAATGGATCAGTGATAAAAAAGGAATCTTCACCATGAGGGATTTCATGGATCACTTGATTAAAAAATGCTCTACTAATAAATCTTAATTATTGAAAGGAAATTATATGGATAGCAGCAAATTCCGTGGATCTACTGTTGCATTAGTTACTCCCTTCGATAGCTCCGGTAACATCAACGAAATCCAGCTGCGCAATCTAATTGATCGCCAGATCGAACAAGGAACCGATGTTATTTTAATCTGTGGCACAACCGGCGAAAGCGCGACGATGACCCACGAAGAACAGCAATATATAACCGAATTGGCTATCAAGCAGGTAAATCACCGCGTACCGGTTCTCTGCGGCACCGGTTGTAACGACACCCGCGAGACAATTAGACTTTCTCAACATGCGGAAAAAATTGGCGGAGATGCCCTATTACTTGTTGGTCCCTATTATAATAAACCAACCCAAGAAGGTTTTTACCAACATTTTAAAAAAGTCGCCGAATCAGTGAATCTACCGATCATCATCTACAATGTCCCTGGTCGAACAGGCTCTAATTTCACCGCCGAAACTACGCTGCGTCTGGCAGCCATTGACAATATTATCGGAATTAAGGAAGCCAGCGGAAATATGTCGCAGATTATGAATATTTTGCGCAATCGCCCGCCGGATTTCCTGGTGCTGTCTGGCGATGATACAATCAGCCTGCCGCTGATTGCCCTGGGCGGTGATGGCACTATCTCCGTCGTAGCCAACGAAACGCCCGCACTTTTCAGCCAGATGATTCACAGCGCGTTGGATGGGAATTGGCCAAGGGCGCTGGCACTCCATAATAAGTTGTTGCCACTGATGGAAATAAATTTTATTGAAAGCAGTCCGATTCCAGTTAAAACTGCCCTGGCAATGATGAAATTAATTGATGAAAATTTCCGCCTGCCGCTGGTTCCATTGTCCACTAAAAACAGGCCTCTACTGCAAAAGGTTTTGGCGGATTTAAACTTAATCTAATTGCCTAATATTAGAATATTAGTTATTAGGTGTTACTTCGTAGCGGATAATCGTCCGGTATTTTCTTGGATTACCCTTAAAAAACATTCCCGGACCCTTTAAATATTCTTCCTCATGATCACCGCTGATTTGATAGCCTTGTGCCTCGATAAAAGCCATTAATTTTTCGATGGTTGGAGTTTCTTCCCCATATGGACCTAAATGCAAAATTTCAGCAACTTCGCCTCCATACCAGGTCTCAAGCCGTACATTAGGGGAAATCTTCTCAGACTGCGGCAATTGCTCGACTTCATTCGGAAGCGGCAATGCGTATTTGCCAATCCATTCTTCCTTCGGCTCGCTAAAAGAAAATGGCCAGCGTGCTCGCGGCGGTGCCATTTTGATTGTCCGATATTCCTTTTTCAGGGCATAGTAGCTTTTAAATAGCTGACCAAATGCCTCCTTACCGACCGTATTCGGATCACCTTTAACCTCAACCACCAACATTTTCTGGGATGGCTTAGCAGAAATCTGGGGCGTTAATAGATAATCGAATTTGCTCAAATCCCGCTGGCAGGAAAAAAGCGCTAAAACGCAAACTAAAAGAATTGCATTCTGTCTCATAAAATCCCCCCCCCATGTATTCTTCTACTTAATAATTCGTCGTACGGCTCTCATGGTTTTGCAGCGATAATCGTTATAATTTGCAGCGGTCGGATTGAAACTGTCAATGCGCACTCGCCCGGAGCAGTGAATAAACTGTTCTTTTCCCAGGTAAATTCCCACATGCGTAATTCGGTCCGGATCAAGACTGAAAAAGATCAGATCACCGGATTGCAAATCATGCGGAAAATCAGTTGTATCAATAGGAATACCCTCTTGAACCTGCATGTTGGCGTCCCGCGGTAAAAGGTAACCGTTATGACGAAAGACAACTTGGGTAAAGCCACTGCAGTCCATTGCTTTCGGAGAGGCTGCACCCCACATATACGGACGGCCAATCAATGAAATGGCGGTCGCCCGTACTGCTTCAGCATTCAGCGACCTTGCCTGATATTCTTGCAGCCCCTGAAGCGATTTGGTCAAAAGAAAGCCACCGCGACCATCGGCAAAACCAACCTTGGTCCATTTTCTTCTTCCCTGAAGCAATTTGAACCGATTGCCCATGACAACATCGCTCGCTGACGACGATCTTAGCGAGGGTCGGGAATAAACAATCCCTTCGATATCAATATAGACAACCTGAGGACTATTTTCCCACTGATCTTGAAATGTTCGATCTCCAACAGTCACACCATCTTCCGAAACCCAGCCCAAATAACCATCATCGGTCCGTACTAAATAGAAACCGTTCTCCCATTTCAAAATTTGTAATGGCAAACCTCGTAAGGTTTGGGTCACCATTTCCGCTGAAACCAATGGATTCCGGTATAAAACCTCGACTGAGTTTTGAGGAATGGCGAAAATCCGACTACCCATCACATCATCTGGCAGGAGTTTAATCTCCTTTTTAAATTGTAGCTGCGGATAATTCTGCTGTACTGACTCATAAAACTTCTGACGGGCTGTGGAATTGTCAGTTTCACCTCTTAGAAGATACTGATTATCCACAAATTCGGGTTCGATAGTCCAGACCGCCGTCCGACTATCAGGGCAGTAGAGAGTTTTTAGTGAATCCGCAAGAGTTCTGATTTTAGTTAAAATGGAATCTGTTTCAGCCGGCATAATATAGGGAATTACAATCGTTATCCAGAATAAACCCAGCAAATCAGCTTTTTTCAACGGCAGCTTCTTCTCCGTTAGTAATTAGAAGGCATAACCGAGTGTCGTATTATAGGCAATCTTATCCTGCAAAACACTACCAGCTTTTAAAACTACCGGATCATCGTCAAGATCAGCTTTCACTCGTTCAGCCAATCCGCCTGCAAGGGTTGATAATTCACTTTTCAATCCCCGCTTGATCTGAGTCAGATTCTGATCAAAATCAGACGTTTTGAGTGAATCAAAAGTAGTATAGAAAGTTTGAAAAGGATTTTTTAAGTCTTTAAAGTGCTCATCCTGTAACAGCTCCTTTTCGAGGTTGCGCAGCTGCTTTTCATTTTTCAAATAGTACAAAAAGCAATCCTGCTTTAGAAAAGCCCGAAAATCTTCGAGCATCTCTTCATCTATCACAATCGGCAGTGGAATCTGACCATGTTCGGATTTATACTTAATAGCATAAGCATAAAACATACTTTGACGCCAGAGTTCCCGCGCATAATCGGTCAATTTCTCCGTTTCAACTGTGATATCAGGTGTGATTCCCCCGCCTCCTTTGAGCTTGCGCTGGTTCTTGGAGTAAAACAAGGTATCACTGGGAGCAGATTGGTCTACCAGTTCGGGATTATTCAGATAATCCGGCTTTTGAATCAAGCGACCGCTGGGCATAAAATATTTTGCCGTGGTAATTTTGACCGAATGTTGACCATCAATTTTGAATACCGTTTGAACTAATCCCTTGCCGAAACTGCCGGAGCCAATTATAATGCCCCGATCCAAGTCTTGAATTACACCAGCTACAATCTCACTAGCGGAAGCACTACCCTGATTAATCAAAACTGCTAATTTGACATCCGGTGATAGATACGGTTTCACACGGGCAACAAAAACCTTATTGGCAGCTGGGGCCCGACCACGCGTCAATAATAATGTATCGCCTACATCGGTAAACAGCTCCGATACTGCCAGTGCTTCGGCTAATAGTCCACCCGGGTTGCCCCGCAAATCCAGAATCAACGCCTGCAACTGCGGATCTTCATCTAGCAGCCTGGTAATTGCTTGTTTGACTTCATTCGAAGCACCTTTAGAAAAACCCGACAGGCGAATGTAGCCAACATCGTTGGACAAAATGCCACTATAACTGACATCCTTGATACTGATGTTTTCTCTGGTCAATGTATATTCGTTCAGACCGGCAACACCAGGGCGATGAATGGTTAAAATTACCTTAGTACCAACTTCACCCCGAATCTGTTTCGCTGCTTTATCAATTTCCATACCAATCGTCGAAATGGAATCAACTTTCAAGATCTGATCGCCAGGCAGAATATTTGCCCGATATGCCGGGCTACCTTCCATCGGAGCAATAACGGTCAAGGTATCAGTTCGCATGCTAATTCGTAAGCCTACTCCGCCATAACTGCCTTTCGTCAAAGTCTCGAGTGGCTGCTGCTCTTCTTCATTCATGAAAACCGTATAGGGATCCAATTCTTGCATCATTTGATGAACGGTTGATTCGGTAAATTCATCAATTTTAATAGGATCAACATAATTGGTAAAAAGCTGTCGAAATACCTCGTTATATATTCGCATTGAGTTCGAGATGTCTTTATAAACGTTGGAACCGGCAAAAGCCGCAACAATAGCAATCAGAATAAATCCAATTACCAAAAGTTTATGATTAATAAATTTTACTTTTTTCATATTGACACTCATTTCTTTATTAACAAATTAAAATGATTCCAGATTTCATCAGATATAGCGTTGGCAGAGCGGTTACCGTCAATAAGTACAATTCTTTTGGGTTCTGAATGTGCCATTTGAATAAAACCTTCACGCACTCTTTTATGAAATTCGATGGTCTCCTGTTCCAGACGATCGAGTACTTTTTCCCCCAGACGCTTCTTTCGGACATCCAGTTCAATATCGAGGATAAAAGTCAAATCAGGAACCAACGAGGCGGTAGCAGCTCGATTCAATTGCTTAATCAAATTTAAATCAATTCCTCGCCCATAACCTTGATAAGCAGTGGTCGAATCATAGAATCGGTCACAGATGACTACTTGACCCTTCTCCAGGGCCGGGATAATCGAATTCATGGTTAATTGATAACGACTTGCTGAATATAGTAGTAATTCGGTAATCGGCAGCATGGCGGTATGATCTTTATCCAATAGAACCTGGCGAATTTTTTCACCGATAATTGTCCCGCCGGGTTCCCGAAATAATTGGTATGAAATTCCCGAGTTTTCAAGACGCTGAATGAAAGCTTCTATCTGGGTTGTTTTCCCAGATCCGTCTAAACCTTCAAAAGTAATGAGTAGTCCGCGATTCATTTCCTTCAAACCAACTTACAATATAATTGATACTTTTACTGCTTGAAAGTTACTCATTTTTTCCTTAAATCCTCTGGCAGAAAATGGTAACTCAGATAAATAAAAGGGGTGTCCAGAGCAGCTATGATTACTTTTAATAAATAGGTTGAGAGAATAATCTGAAATACAATTTTCAGTGGAAATAATCCGAGAAAGGCAATACTGGAAAAGGTAATTGAATCAATCAATTGACTGACCCAGGTCGAAGCATTATTTCTCAGCCAGAGCATTCTGCCACTGGTTTTCATCCGGATAAAGTGAAATGCCCAGATGTCATGAAACTGGCTGATCAGATATGCGGTCAGAGAGGCTAAAATAATCCGGGGTGCAAAGGAAAAAATCGCCTTCATTCCAGGATTAACGATATCATAATCAGCCGGTTGAAAAAGCAAAATCAACTGCGATGTTACCAAATACATTATAGCTGCATAAAATCCGATAAAAACCGCTTTACGTCCCTCCTTTTTGCTATAATGTTCGCATAACAGGTCGGTACTTAAAAATATCGCGCCATAAGTTATGTTACCACCGGTGGCACTCAAGCCAAATAAAATCAACTGCTTGGTGACGTAAATATTTGCCAGAATGATACAGATAGCAATATGGGCAAACAACCAGATTTTACCCATCCGGAAGGCTAAAAGAGTAGCACTCAGAACTACTACACACTTAATAAAAAACAGAATTTCATTCATCATTTTCTGCTCAAAAATATATTACAAGCAGTAACCGATAAGATCGAAGAAAATGCAGTCTTATCGGATTTCTTCCCAGGAACCCATTTGGGCGTATTTCTGGATTCGCTGCTGAATTAGTTCCGCGATTGGTATTTTGCAGATAATATCCAAATTGCGGATAATGCTTGCTTTTAAAAGTTCAGCCATTTTATCCGGATTGCGATGAGCGCCACCGTCGGGTTCGGGGATAATTTCATCGGCAATTCCAAGCTCTTCCAGATCCCGCGCGGTGACCCGCATGGCTTCGGCAGCGGCATCGGCTCTACCAGCATCACGATATAAAATTGAAGCACATCCTTCGGGACTAATTACCGAATACCAGGTATTCTCCAAAACAACAATTCGATCACCAACGCCAATACCCAGAGCTCCTCCACTGGCACCCTCACCAATTACAATGACCAAAATGGGGGTTTTCAACCGACTCATTTCAAATAAATTTTTAGCGATTGCCTCGGCTTGACCACGCTCTTCCGCACCGACTCCCGGATAAGCACCTGGGGTATCAATCAAAGAAACAACTGGTTTGTGGAATTTTTCCGCCAGTTTCATTGCCCTTAGTGCTTTACGGTACCCTTCCGGATTGGCACAACCGAAGTTCCGATACAGGTTTTCTTTAGTATTTTTACCTTTTTGATGACCAATGATCACAACTTGATAGCCATCAATTTTACCAAATCCAGCTACAATGGCTTTATCGTCGGCAAAATAGCGATCACCATGGATTTCGATGAAATCCTCGCAGATCCGATCAAGATAGTCCAGGGTATACGGACGATCAGGATGTCGGGCCAGTTGCACCCGCTGCCAGCGATTGAGATTAGAGTAAGTTTTATTGACTAATTTTTGCAGCTTATCTTCGAGCTTTTGAATCTCCTCTTCAAGATCAACCTCGTTGTTAGAAGAGAGCTCACGCATCTCTTTGATTTTCTGCTCTAGCTCAATAATTGGTTTTTCAAAATCGAGTGTTAATTTTGCCATGACAATCCATTCAAATATTTAAAAGCGCTTTTAAAAGGATTTCAACATCCAGAAATAAGGAATGATTCTGCATGTAATAATATTCGTAATTCTGTTTGTCAATTTCATTCGGTCTGTGAGTCTCTTGCAGCTGGAAAAGTCCGGTTAATCCCGGCTTACAGCGCAATCTGCGAATATGCGGATTAGCTGTCAGCAGTTCGCTACCCACAAAACTCATATCACCAATAAAAATCGAGAACAATAACGGGAAACGTTCGATGAACGGCCGTAGATGGTTACCATTCCGCTTGACAAAAACAAAACCATTGAAAGTCAAATCTTCCTTCGCTAAAAATGTCTGGCGTTGCAGACGGTAACCTAATATTATTGCCCAAGGGACAACAATTGGCGCGAGGATAATCAAACTTAAGGTGGCAAATACAAAATCAAAAATCCGCTTGGAGAAACGATTACCCATCCGATAGAGATTGTATTCGAGATTTATTAGGGGAATATCCTCAATCTTCTCGACACTGGATTTACCAATGATGTAATCCAGGTTCCTGGGTACAATTTTAATATTGATCCGGATTTTTTTAATTCGATCGAGGATATTCAGAATATCATCATTACTAAATTCATCGGTCGTAAAAATAATCTCGGTGGCTTTATGAATCCGAATAATTTCAGCCAGATCGGTGACAGTTCCCAGAAAGGGAAATCCAATATCTCGTTTGACATAAAAACTTTTATCAACAAAACCGAGAATTTCAAAGCCGTGTTCGATATGGGATTGGAGTTTCTTCGCAATCCGTTCACCTTCCCGACCTGTACCAGCAATGATTGTTCGACGCGATAATAATGCCCGGGACAAAGGTGATTTTGGCGAAATTATCCGTCGTCTTTGCAAAAACAAGAGAAAAACCCGCCAGCCTGGTAAAAAAAGCATCACAATAATAAAGCTTAGGATAATCAGATGAGGTGAATAGATAAACTTCTTGAATAGCAGATTAAAAATTAAAGAGTTTACAAAGCTAACAATCGAGGCAATTGCCGCTCGTGAATAAGATAATTCCCGCCGATCATACAGTCCAATCGCATAGCCAGTACCTAACCAGAGTAAGAGATAAAAAACCAGCATGGACACCAGCCCGGAATAATCGGTCATCGGTCGTGATTGGAGATAATGGGCAATCAAAATCGAAGCGCTTATCGCCACTCCATCCACCAGCATGATAACATGCTTGCGGAACAGCCGCCCCACCAATGAAATTACACCGCGCGCAAAAATACCCAATCGTAATACAATGTCCAGTAATATGGAGTAGCTAAAACTGAAATGTTTCTTGACAAAAATATCCATTGCCCGATAAAAAATGATAAAATTATCGAAACTCGCCAGTTTAGCGCTCTCACCCTTATAATGAATTATCTTCGTATGCGGTACATAATAAATTTTCCAACCATCCTGTTTTATCCGATAGCAGTAATCCAGGTCCTCGCCATACATAAAGAAAGACTCATCCAACCCCTGGATTCTGGAATATACTTCCCGACGTAAAAATAGGAACGAACCACTAACTGCATCAACTTCAATTACTTTATTTGGATCCTCATAGGTCAGATTATATTTTCCAAAAATCTTCACCCGGGGAAACAGACGGCTAAACCCAAGAATCTTGGGCAGCGCCACCATTGGAGTCGGAAAACTCCGCCGACAGGCAAGTTGCAGAGTGCCATCGGCATTTAAAATTTTACAGCCTGCAGCGCCAGCATCAGGAACCGATTCAAAGAAATTAATCATCGTTTGAATCGTATCTTCCTGGATCATCGTGTCGGGATTGAGCAGAAGAATAAAATCACCTTTTGAGATACTCAATCCCTGATTACAGGCCGCTGCAAATCCACGGTTCGTATTATTCTCAATCAAAATTATTTCCGGGAATTTATAACGAATAATCTCGGTGGTGCCGTCTACGGAATTATTATCAATGACGATGATCTCATGCTCCAGATTGTTAACCGCGTTTTTAACCGACAGAATACACTGTTGCAGGAATTCTTTAACATTATAGCTGACTATAATAACAGATACTTTCATCAGTTCAACCGACCGGATAAACTTGAAAATTTCAATTTCCAGACCATGAATACAGCTTCGTAGACGATACTCTTGGACATTTTCGAGTGCCCCTCATTCCGCTCGGTAAAAATAATAGGCACCTCAGTTAGTTTAAATCCCTTCTTCCAGGTCCGGAAATTCATCTCAATCTGGAAGGAATAACCGGATGATTTTATCTTGTTCAAGTCAATTATTCTTAGGACATCACTCCGAAAACACTTAAAACCGGAAGTCGCATCGGTAACCGGCAGACGGGTGATGATCCGGGTATACTTATTGGCACCATAGCTGAGGAGCAAGCGTTTCATTGGCCAGTTGATCACATTAACCCCAGCCGAATAGCGCGAACCGATAGCTAAATCAGCTCCGTCCTTACAGCAATTAATCAGTCGGGGAATGTCATCAGGATTATGGGACAAATCGGCATCCATTTCAAGTATATAGGTATACCCTCGTTCAAGTGCCCAAAGAAAGCCCCGAACATATGCACTCCCCAAACCTAACTTCTCCGGTCGTTCAATCAGAAAGATGCGTGAATTTACCTTCTGTAACTCTTTAATTAGATTAACCGTACCATCCGGACTGTTATCGTCAATAAACAGGATGTCCAGATCGACATTCAGCGGATCGAGCTTTTGGAGAAGCAGCGGGATATTTTTTTTCTCGTTATAAGTGGGAATAATAACTAACGACTCCACTATTTCAATCCCTTCATTCGGGTTAATGCTTCCGTGATCGTATAAAATTTTACCTGTAATTCCCGTGCAATCTTTTCACAGGACAGACCGGCTTTGAAAGGACGCGGTGCCAGCTGCCGTAATTTTCTGGTTGTTATTGGCCGGATTAATGTCGGATCCAGCTCGTAGATGCCAGCAATTTTGAGAGCAAATTGAAAGCGATCCAAATAGTCCGCTCCGGCATAGTGATATAGACCATGCTTGCCGGTCTCGATTACCCGGGCGATAGCATTTGCCAGAGCATAGGACCAGGTTGGATTACCATATTGATCGTTTACCACTGTAATAGTTTCAAAGCTACGCAGTTTTTCAATAACCCAGCGCACAAAACTGGCTTGCTGAGTAGCAGTATTACCAAAAAGAACATTAGTCCGCAGAATTATCCAGGGTATCGCAGAATCCTGCAGGATCTTTTCTGATGCGAGTTTAGTTTTGCCATAAAAATTTACTGGTTGCGGAATCTGCTCTTCATCATAAGGACCAACCGTTCCATCAAATACATAATCGGTCGAAATCTGAATTATTGCTCCCTGAATCGGGCACAGAGATTCAACCAAATGCTGGACACCTTTGACATTAACATTCCAGGCATCTTTCTGGTTTTTTTCGGCTCCATCAACATCGGTATAAGCTGCGCAATTTATTAATACATCCGGCTTGTACCGATCGATAACCTCTTTTACCATCATGGGATTGGTTACATCAAGGGGCTCATATACCACCGGACTGGAGCAAAGAAGCCGATCTTGAAGATCGCAAGCAATCACCTGATGCAAACCTGACAATAGATTAGTGCACTCTTCGCCAAGCATGCCATTTGCACCGGTTATTAATATTTTCATCTGATTATAACTTGGATCCTTTTTCGCGAAATGCCTCGAGCTTTTTTTGCATAGCCTTATCGCTGATTGCCAGAATCCTGACCGCAAATACGATGGCATTGATGATTCCAGCTTTCCCAATTGCCATCGTCGCAACTGGAATTCCCTTGGGCATTTGAACCATTGACAATAAAGCATCCATCCCTTTCAGCGAAGATGCCTCCAGAGGTACTCCAATAACGGGCAAATGACTCAATGCCGCTACCACTCCCGGCAGATGAGCAGCCATTCCGGCACAGGCAATGATTACTTTAATCTCGCTATTTGCAATAGATTCAAGATAGCTTACGAGTTCGGCATGTTGGCGATGAGCCGAAATAACCCGTAGCTCTGCCTCAATCCCAAAAAAATCTAAATAGGGACGGGCTGATTCCACAACATTTAAATCCGTATCGCTACCAACAATAATTGCTACTTTTGACATATCCTCACTTACCCCGAATTAATTTAAACGCTCTCATCTCAATAGGCAATTGAATATTCACTCCTCAACCCCTGCAGAATTGGACGGATTCTCAGTTTCGGTTGTACGAAAAGTGTGCGCCATAATTTCCAGGAAGCGGATATAATCAGTATTCTTCCGACCCGGATAAAAAACCATCATGTCAATCACAAAAGACCGATCGCTGACTTTATCATAAAAAGCATAAGTAACAAACGGTCCGCCCTGAGCCTGCTCTTCATGATACCATAATCCGTACATTCGCAAAGCATCCCATTCAGCCAACTTCTCGTATTTGTATCCCAGAAATCGCTTTTCCGTTTTAATTTGCCGATAAAGTGTCCCAATAACTTCCCGCTTTTTATATAAGCCGTTAGGTGTCAACCACTCGGTTTGGATGCCATCACCCCAGGATACCGAAATCCAGCAGTAGGGCTGTCCCCGCCCCAGCCAGACAAAATTATGGGCAGGATCTTCACGAATAATAAGATAATCACTGGGAATTCGCATGGTCCAGTGGTAAGTCTTCCATAATTTTTCAGAGATCTTCTTTTGTTCCAGACGGCTATAAAGATACTGGAATTGACGCTCGTTATACTTTTTATTGAATTTACTGTAAATCCAGGCTTTCCGCTCCAGAATATAAGAAGATAACCGATCCAGATCATAGCCAGTAATCAGAACCAGCATTTGCTTATTTCGCCAATAATCCTCCAGGGCAAACAAAGCAACAGTGTCTTGTTTGATTAAATTTTGGCGTTCATCGGTTAGTAAGGACTGGATAAAACTGGTTGCCGCATCTTGACGATTCAAATCTGCAACGATAATCACATTCGGAAATTTGATATATTCAGATAATAAGTTCAGCGGGCGCCAATCAGTACAGAAGTAGCGTTCGAATTCCGGCGTGCGGATACCATAAGAAAAAGTTGTATCTATTGCTACCTGAACTTTGCTCTTAACCTCATCTGCGGCAAGAACATAGATAACATCCGACGGACCCTTGGCGTCATGACGAATTGCGCAACTTCCTGCCGCTAATAAAAACAATAAACTAATAGTTGAAAGTCTTGTCATTACGTCTCACTTCGCTGCAGCTCAACTTGAAAACCCCCGAAAATTAGAGGGTTTTCACTAAAAAACCAATTCCTTTCTGACTTACTCCTCCCTATATAGATTGACACAAATATCGTTATCATAATTATTCACCCCATTCAAGATCAATCCGCCTTTCTTTAACTGATACGCTGGCTATTTTTACCGAAACCCGATCTCCCAACCGGAAAGTCCGTCCATCGCGCCGGCCTTTTAAGGTGTGATTAGCCCGATCATAAATATAATAATCATCCAAAAGAGTTCGCACATGGACCAATCCCTCTACCAGATAATCAGAGATTTCCACAAAAAAACCAAATTCCATTACTCCGGTAATAATTCCCTTGTACCAATTGCCAACCTTGTCTGCCAAAAAGCGGATCTGTTTGATTTTGATAAACTCGCGTTCGATTTCCATCGCATTCTGTTCGGTTTCGGAGGAATGATCGGCGACTTTCAGAAGCAGACGGCGAAAGAAAATTTTATCCTCATCGGTAACGGAATTCAGATAGTACTTGACCAGGCGGTGAACGATCAAATCCGGGTAGCGTCGAATTGGTGCGGTAAAATGGGTATAGTGGCGAAAAGCCAGCCCGAAATGACTTAGAGGACGGGCAGAATAGACTGCTTTCGCCATTGAACGAATAGCCAATCGTTCGATGAAATTTTTAAATGGTAAATTCTCAACATCCAGCAATATCTGGCGAATATCCTGTGGTTTAACTCTTGCCGGTTTTTGATAATTCAGTCCAAGGCTAAATAAGATACTATATAATTCTGCGATAGCATCTGGCGGCGGAGTAGCGTGAATTCGATACACAAAGGGCAGCTTTTCCAACTTGCGCCGCACTCTCACCCACTCGGCAATACAGCGATTTGCCAGGAGCATAAATTCTTCGATCAAGCGGTGACTCTGAAGTCGCTCGGAGGGTTTAATCTCTTCCGGTATACCATCCTCGCCAATACTAAAAATTGGCTCCGGAACGTCGAAATCAATACTACCATCTTCCAACCGTTTATGATATAAGAGCTGACTGAGATCCCTCATTTTCAACAAGACCTCGGCATACGGTCCTGTACCCCGATCGATAATATTTTGAACCTCACGATAACTGAGACGGTAAGCCGAACGAATAATACTGGGAACGATTTCATACTGACTGAGATTACCATTTTGAGTTAAATCCAGAATCACGGAAAGAGTTAATCGGTCCTCACCTGGGCGCAAGGAACATAGCTCATTGGAAATTTTAGTAGGCAGCATTGGCACCACAGTATTGCCCAAATAAATACTAGTTCCTCTTTTAAAGGCCTCCCGATCAAGTTCAGTACCGGCTTGCACATAATGACTGACATCAGCAATATGCACTCCCAGACGCCAATGGTTAGAATCAAGTTCCTCCAATGAAACCGCATCGTCGAAATCCATGGCAGTTTCCGGATCAATGGTAAAAATCACCTGATCTCTTAAATCCCGCCTTTGCCGAATATCATCAGCGCTAATTATATCTGACAAGTTCTCTACTTCGGCAGTCACTGCAGCAGGAAAATCGGATTTAATCCGAAACATCTTGAGGATTATCGGAATGTCATCCTGTGGATTACCAGGTACTCCTAACACTTGCTTGATGTCGGCTCGAGGTAAATAATTGACCCGATTCCATTCAAGATTACCAAGTTCAACCATCTGTCCGGATTGAATTCCCTGTGGGAAATTTCTGACAAGAATTGTGACCGGCGGGGCTGGGGATTCGGGCGTCACCACCCATTCCTGCTGCTTTTTCCTCAACACTCCAAAAATCGGCGTGGAAGAACGTTCGATTACTCGAATGACCTTTCCTTCCATGCGTTTGCCACTTTGCTTTTGGTATTTTTCGACGAGTACCTTATCGCCCTGAAAAGCTGTTCCGGTGTCGTAACTACCGACAAACAGTTCTTCACCATCGGCTGTAGTCACAAATGCAAAATCATGACCAGAAAAAGAGATCGTCCCGACGAGCTGGCAGCTGGTATCCGGAATTCGGTAACAATTTTTCTGAATTCTCTCGATTTGACCCTCCTTAGCCAGACGGCGCAAATTCTCCCTAAAACCAGGATACTGTGCCTCACTTATTCCTAGGGCTTTGGCAAGCCGCCGCTGTTTAAAAGGATTACCTTTTTGCTTTTTCAGAAAAGCAATTATTTCCTGTTCTATTCTAATCGATTTTTTACTCATCTTAAAACCGGTTAATCAAGCGGATATGAATTTTGGCGGTTGAGAAGGTATCACCTTTCCCAAAACCGTACTCTAATCCGATAATCCCCATACGCGACGCCAACCGAACGCCAATTCCATAACTATGAGGAAATTGGTCGTTGGATTTGCCTGAGAATGATTCAGAGTAATACCCTTGATCATAAAAAATATAAAAACTACTCAGTTCGCCAATAATCCGTCGAAGCTCCAGCGAAGTCCAGGCGATCTTACTGCCACAGAAAAAATCATTGGGATAACCACGCAAACTGGCGGCACCTCCAAACCAGTATTGATCCGCATAAGATGGTTTTCCATTCTTGAACCACTTACCTTTAAAATGAATTGTATTGGCAGCAACCAGTTGCCTAATCAATGGGTAATAGAAATCAGCGTCTAGGATCATCTCAGTCCGCTGGACAGCTGTCGAACCACTGCTTTTTTGAAGACCAAAATTCGCCTTTGATTGGATTGAAAATCCGCGGGCAGGATTATAAATGTTATCCAGCCGATCAATTCCATACTTAACTCCGATAGCATTTGTAGTTGTATTTACTAATCCCAATATTTCTCTGCCGCCGGGAGTCGGAATCGTTGCTTCATGGTTTCCGGTTAATTGGATCCTGCCCCAGCGCCAGGAGTAAAATCCGGTACCCAGTTCAAAATTACGAATAACGACTAGGGTATCCCTTAATATTTGCTCAAATCCGACTTCACCAAATAAATTCGATTTCCAGATCCAGGGCTCCAAATAATTCAATCGAATTTGTTGAGAATAACGATTCATCTTCGACCAGTAGACCGAAAGCTGGCGGCCGGTGCCGGAAAGATTATTAAATTTCAAATTGATTTCACCGGTAAAATAACCTTTCTGACTGATCGTTTCCGGGACATAACCGGCAACGCCGTCGAATTCATTATCGTTAAATTCGCGCACTTCATATAGCAATCCCGACTTACCGGTGCGAGTAGTTACAATCTCGTTGTGCCGTTCCACTGAAATAAAGGGAAAGCGATTGAGCGAGCGATAGATTTGATTACTCAGAGAAGGAGTCAATTGCTGACCGTAATATTCATGAGTCATCCGATATAAAACAGAGGGCTTGGTCTTTTTTATGCCCCAAAATAAAATCGTATCAATTGCAATCGGATCGCCCCAATCGAGTTGAAATACAGGATTCAAAGTTGATGGATCTGGAGCTATATCGATCAGCTGCAGAACCGGAAAATAAAAACCCTGTCTTTGTGGAATCCGCAGGATTCGATTGACCAAATTCTCATAATTTTCGGCGTTCACCGGCTGTCGGGCATATGCGCGCTGAATAGTAACCAGCGCCCCTGATAAATCACGCTCCGAATGGACTTTAACCTCTCCAAATAACAGCGAATCTCGGGGTACCTCCAATTCGGCAATTCCAGGTATCCAACCGGCAATTATAATCAAAGCAGATACAAATGCCGCTTTCACTCTTGATTTTAATATAATTATAGTGTTTCTCAAAACAACGCCCTTACTTCCGCACTACCCAGATGATAAATGTCCCGATCGGGTTCATTCCAACCTTCGTAATTGCACCGCAAACTAAGATTTTTACCCAGCCGATATTCGATTGATAAGCCCCAGCCAACAGTCATGCCCTCTTTTTTGCCATTGCACATTTCCCAGGGAATTGGCGAATCAGCCGGAGTTACGTTGACTCGATCAAGTTCAATAAAACCACGCCAGCGTCCCTTATTTTTCAATTTCCTTTCATAACTATTGCGCATCCCAAGGAGGAGTGTTTCGATCATCTTAAAAGTCTCCTCCTGTTCGTAAGCGGATGTAATTTCCGTTTCAAATAAATGAATTGCATTCAATAAATAAGAGAAGGTTCCTTTGGTTCGGTAAGATCTAATATCCCGGTCGCGCAAGTAATTAAAAGCGGATTTCCGATAAAGCATCTTCCGTGCAAGTTCGTAATCCAGGATAACTCCACGAAAAAAAGGTCCCTTATAGCGTAGTGAGGTTTCATCTCCCAAAGATTTTTCCCGTCCACGAACATCTAACTGGCTAATTTGAAAATTGCTGACATACCGCAGACGAATATCCGCCCGGCTACGCTCAGCTCGGTAGTTAACATCCTGCTGCAAAGTGCGGTTGAAATAAGCCCAGCGGTCATCAATTCGATCGCCGGAAAAGGAAATATTTTGCAGCGGTTTGGCCTCATTTTTTATCTGCTGCTGAAAGCGGATATCGGTCAAAGTCGAAAGTCGAGTCGGAAATTCCCAGGGAATTTTACCCTTTAGTTGTCTGCCATTCAGCTGTAAGCGCAAGCCATTCTGAATGCTCGTGACCGGCTCCTTAATCTGGGAAGGCAAAATCCGCAGAATATAATCACCCTGGGGATGCAAAACATAATCCGCAAAAGTCGAATCGTAGAGATATTGCCCTTCCCCTTTGCCAACATAAAAATAACGATATTCCTTTTTCACCGTTCGTTCTTCTTCTACTTTCAGTGAACCTTCCCAGTTTAAAGGCAGACGTCTGGGATTTTGCCGCACATTAATATCCATCAATTGAATTTGCTGATCTGGGGCAGGATTTTCACCCAAATATTTTCGCTTGCGATAAGTATAAGTAAAGCGCGAAAAGAGGGTTTTCCATTCGTTCAATTGACCACTGAGCATCAGATTTTGATCTTCTGTACTCTTGCTCCACTGATTTTCAAGCAATTCATAGTCGTTACGAAAGTAGGTCTCGATTCGCCCGGTTAGTTTACCTTCATTAGCACTTTCAATGCCGTAACGCTCTTCATCAAACTTAAAATTATTTACAAAGGTAGTATTACCGGTTCGTTCTTCCTGATATAATTCGGTATAAGGATGAAAATTCAGCACTTTGAACCGCATTAATAATCTACGGCGAATCCATTCCGAATTGTTGGCAGCTGTCTGACTACGTTGAATCTGTTCCTGGGAGAGCTCCAGCTGATCGATCAATTTATAATGCACTATTCCGCTAACTTTATAACGGTCAGCCTCGGTCGTCAAACGGTTATAGGAGCCGAGATCAAGTGATATTTTACTTATATCTTTGAAACCAAAGGTGATTGTGCTTTCCATAACCTTTTCGCCCTGTAGCGAGTCGGATGATAAATCCCATTTCCGCCGGTATTCCACTTCCTGAAAACGATCCATTGGCTCAAAACGCTCACCGACCTGTCGCAGTCTCAGTTGAATTCCGGTATTCATCCAGGATGATAACGGAACATTAATATTGCTTTGCAAATCTACGGCTAAATCCCGGTTATCGGCGTCATCCTGGGTCGAAAAGGTGTTGCGATCCAAATCCGAGCCGGCAACTTCCGAGCTGAGCGAGATATTTTGAGAGGGATTCCACTCACAGGCAATATGATACAAACGTTGATCCTTGGGCAATTTTAGAGGTTTCACCGGCAGGTAAACTGCCTGCTCAAGATCATCGGCTGACGTATACGGATCGGACTTATTGACATAAACAAAATAAGCTATTTCGGCATCATATACTTTCTTATACATGCCTTTTTTACCAACATTGTAGAAGGAAGCCGAATATTCCCCCTGACCGGCACCAACAAAAATCAGGATCGAATCAATTAATTGATAGGCACCACTTGTGTCGGCTTTAATTGTAGTTTGAAAAGCACTTTGTTCTTCATCTCCAATAATTTTTAATTGAGCGCGATCGTCTTCAGTCAGCACCAGTTCGATTGGATTATTTTTATCATCACTTTCGTCTATATAACCAGCCGATAAACGGATTTTCCCCTGGTTCAATTCTGTCGAATTCTGAGCAATCCAGATATTTTTCTGATAAACAAGATTGGAATACTGGAAATCAACCGTGATTCGTGAGTTCGAAGTGATCAGCCGATAAGGAGTAAAGGTGATTTCGCCGGTCGAATAGTCAATGACATAATCGCCATTTTCGCCGCGTGTTAGCGGCTCGCCGTTGATCCAAACTTTCTCGGTACCGGCTAACACAATAATCGCCGTCTCGCCCTCCCGACCGACTAATTGATAAGGTCCCTGATTACTCTCCTCGCCAATAAAAAAGTTCGTCGTAAATTGCCCCTTAGTTACCGCACCACTCAACCTGGCATGGTTGACTTGCCGTTCACTTTCAACCAAGACTCCCTGCAATTTGCGATGATAGGCACTGAGTCCCTGAGACATACTATTGTATTCATAATCACCAAAAGTAATCTGTTCGTGAGGCATTTGCACCTGGATATAAACCTTATCAATTTCATCAAGAGTCTGGGTGTTGCCTTCGGGTTGAATCGGAATATTCTGATCGGTGAGTGAACCGACAATTGAGATATCTTCGGTAATCTGTCCCGAAAGTTCCAGATTCAATCCAGATTGTAAGGATAATCCGGTGGTACTGCCAAGATTCACCCCACGATAGATTGTACCCGATTTCAGGAAATCATAATCCGCAGTTGAAACCGCAGACGGCTGCTCTTTTTCGGTTATTGAACTTTGATCTTGTTCTTTTTCGGGAATATAGACTCGCGGTGGTGGATTGAGAATTCGGGTACGGGGAAGTTCGACATCCAGATAGCGATAATGAGCTATTAGAGTATCACTTGGCGAAGCTAGATTTAAAATTCTCCCATTCAGAGCATCTATGTAAAAATCGGCAGCCGGAATCGTATCGCCATTTTCATTTAAAACTGTCAAGGTACCGGGAATGATAAAGGTCTTTGAGAGAAATACTACACTATCGGCTCGCGCAATATGCAGAGTATCCGTTTGCCAGGTTTCTGCTTTTCCAGCAAACCAGCTGAAAATCCCTGAAAAAAGAATTCCAAATTTAATGAATCTCGTTAGAGTTTTATGTTTCAGTAACAACTCCTGATTCCCGATTCATTCTGCCGGTTTAACAATCGAACAAAGCAGAATTTTACCCTTGCTATCTAACAGATAGAGTCGCTCATTTCGAAATCCGACCGCAATAAATCGGTGAGATTTCTCAAAGCCGACCAGGGTTACAGGTACCCACTTCTTTTGAAGGACAAAATAGCGGAAAACATAAGGTTCTTTTTTAACCAAAACCAGCAAATCTTCTCCAATCATTGCAAAACTGATTGCCTCGGATTTAATCGGAATCGAGGTGACCAGGCACGGCGTCCCGTAGCGATCAAATTGCAGGATACGCCCATTTTTCTCTAAGACAGTCACCAGTCCGAAAGGGGATAACCGGATCAGTCGTGGTTCCCGCAAAGAATAGGCTCCATACTCAACGCCGCCGAAAGTCATGATTGTAGCTTCATTGACATTTATACGGACGATTTCGGAATTTTCATCATTCAAGATAAAAATTTCTCCCAGATTAGAGAGAGCCACCGACCGTGGATAAGATATCTGGATCTCGCCACTGGGCTCGGGATAAGTAGCCAGATAATTCAAATTCCGATCAAACCGAACAATCCGATGATTATTATAATCGGCAACTAAAAGATCCAATCCGGAGATCATATTTAAATCCATTGGCAGATCAAACTGACCTACACCCCAGCCGTAACCACCAAAAACATTAACCACTGCACCGTCATCTTTCAGACGGTATATTTCACATCGCTTTTGTTCCAGGAGATAAATATCACCAAACGTGGAGATAGCAATGGCTTGAAAATCAGCTACTTGCGGCACAGACCGGGGAGTGATCTCTTTGAGAAATTGAATCTGTCCCAGGCAGATTACATCTGAGATCATTAGCAGCAGCAATAAATTGAAAAAAAATTTCATGGTTCTCATTATACTGACCATAATTAAAATAGTTTGCGTCTTAAGTTGGAGAGGATAGAATAAAAATTTATCAGACTCAATACTGCAATTACGGGCCAATTAGCAAATTTCTTGAATATATCCTTTACTAAATTAACTAAAATATTTCTCTATCTTATTGATCATCGCTGGCTTCATAAAAATGACAACTTTGTCACTCACTTCAATCTGGGTATCGCCCTGCGGAATAATAATAGACTGCGAGCGGATTATCGCTCCAACGATCACCTCGTCCGGCAATTTCAAATCCTTCAACGGACCTTTGCTGATAAGGCTGCCCTCTTTGGGAATCAATTCGATTGCCTCTGCATCAATATCCTCAAATAGCGACACGGCAATCACATTCCCGCGGCGGATATATTTCATTATCGCATTAACCGTTGCGTTATTTTTACTCACTACGGTATCCATTCCGATCTTACTCATAATCGGTAGATATTCGTTGGTATCGAGGTGCAGGATAACCCTTTTCACTCCCATATAGCGGGCAAGCAATCCGGATAGCAAATTGGTTTTTTCACTGCCGGTAACCGCGACAAAGCAGTCCATCTCCTCAATCCGTTCCGAAGCCAGCAAATCCACATCAGTTCCATCCCCATGCAAGACCAGCGTATCACTAAGCTGCTCCGAAACCAATTGAGCCGTATCCAGATTCTGCTCGATGATTTTAACATTCATCTCATCGGATAATTTCGAAGCAACCAGTCGTCCCAATTGCCCCGCCCCAACGATCATCACATGTTGCTGTTCTAATTCAGGATGACCGAATAATTTTGAGACCTGAGGAATCACTTGCTTTGGAGCTATCAGATAGACCACATCACCACCGCGGTAAATATCATTACCATGCGGGATAATTGTATCTTCATCCCGATAAATGCATAAACACAGGAATTCGACCTGGAAGTTGCTTGCCTTGACATTTTTAACAGAGCGATTGACGACCGGACTGTCAGGTTTGATTTGCAGTGCCATGATCTGTAATTTGCCATCTTCAAAATCAACAATCTTCGAAGCTGCGGATCTTTCTACCAGACCGATAATTTCATCCGCGGCTGACTGTTCGGGATGAATCATTAAATCTATTTGAAAACTATCGGGAGTGATAATCGCATCGGGATCACTGAATTCTGCATTCCTGATCCGGGCAACACACTTTTTCACACCCAACTTCTTGGCAATCATGCAACCTAATATATTGACCTCATCCAAACCCGAAACAGCAAACAGTATATCTGAATCTCCGGACTCAGCCTTTTGGAGTACTCCAACACTAGCGCCATTTCCCTGGATGACGATCGCATCCAGCGTTTCCGTTGCCCGGCGGCATCGCTCCGGGTCAATCTCGATGATGCGAACATCATGGTCTTCAGAGATTAAACGTTTGGCGAGGAAATAGCCAACCTCGCCGGCACCGATAATAACTACTTTCACTTTGGTTCCAGAATTTTTCGAAAAATATCAACCGCTTCAAGAATTTGCTGACGAGTCACATCCAGATGAGTCACAGCCCGAATTCGCTCTGCATCCACGGCATTTGCCGCCACTCCCCATTTCAACAGCTCTTGAGATAAGGTTACCGAACTATATTTCGGGTGACGCACATGAATCATGACCATGTTGGTCTGAACATGTTTTAAATCAATGAAGATGCCCGGAAGATTTTTCAATTCTTCAGCCAATAAACGAGCATTGGCGTGGTCCTCCTGGAGTCGCTCGACATTATTATCCAAGGCATAAATACAGGCAGCGGCGAGGATTCCTACCTGACGCATAGCGCCCCCGAAAATCTTGCGAAAGCGCCGGGCTCTTGCAATAAAATCCTGAGTACCGGCCAATACCGACCCGACCGGTGCTCCCAGTCCTTTTGAAAAACAGATACTGATACTATCAAAATAGCTTGCCCATTCCCTGGCTGGGATTCCGGTTGCTTTCACGGCATTCATCAGACGAGCTCCATCAAGATGGATGGGGATACCACGTAAAGCAGCCAATCGTGAAACTGCGGCAATTTCTTTCAATGGATAAATCGTACCGCCCGCCCGGTTATGAGTATTTTCGAGACAGATCAATCCCGTTGGCGGAGAATGGAGGTCGTTACCATGAATAGCATTCTCAATCTCCCCAATATCCATGACGCCATAATTACCTTTCAACGGACGCATCTGTACCCCAGACACCAGGGCTGGCGCTCCAGCTTCATAATTAAAAATATGACAATTCTCCTCGCAGATAATCTCCTGGCCTGGCGAAGTGTGGGTTTTAATCGCAACCTGGTTGGACATCGTACCGCTGGGAACATAGAGTGCCGCCTCTTTTCTGAGCAGTTCGGCAATCCGCTCCTGTAGTAAGTTTACCGTTGGGTCTTCACCATAAACGTCGTCACCAACTTCGGCCTGAGCCATCGCCCGGCGCATTTCGGGTGAGGGTTTGGTTACGGTATCGCTTCTTAAATCAACGTCAATATGGCTCATAACTCTGCTGCAATCTTTTTAATTTTAGCTGTCGCTCTTAATTTTGATTCAAATTAACGCTTTTCTAATTTCTTGTCAAATTAAAACAATCATTCACTGCCAATCCCCAACCCGAATCTCATTAGTGAAAAAATATTCAACTTGCTAATTTGACCCAGGACTTTTAATATCAAGCTATCATGGAACTCCATATCCGACAACAACTTATCCGTTTATTCGAAGATTGGGCGGGAGAACAAATTACTGGCATTCAGCCGCTGCCCTCTTCAGGATCTCACCGCTCATATTACCGCATTCAGAGTGTTAATAAGCATGCAATTGGCGCCTATAATCCCGATCGCAACGAGAATCGTGCCTTTCTCGAATTCAGCAAGCACTTCCACTCGGCAGGTCTAAATGTACCGAAAATCTATCGGGAAAACGAAACGGAATGTATTTATCTTCTCGAAGACCTCGGCAATACTACCTTGCTCTCCTATATCAATCAACATCGGCAGGGCAAAGAACTGACCGATGATATCATTAATATCTATAAGACAGTCGTGATAGAGTTGCCGAATTTTCAAATTAAGGCAGGAAGAAACCTGAATTTTGCATTTTGCTACCCCCGCCAGCAATTTGACAAACAGTCCATGATGTGGGATCTCAATTATTTCAAGTACTGCTTCCTTAAACCAATGCGGATAGCTTTTAACGAACAATTACTGGAGGAGGACTTCCAGACCTTGACCAACTATCTGCTTAAAACAGAAACTGACTATTTCATGTACCGCGACTTTCAATCGCGCAATATTCTGCTTAAAAACGGAGTGCCCTTCTATATTGATTATCAAGGCGGAAGAAAGGGCGCACTGCAATATGACCTGGCGTCATTACTTTACGACGCCCGGGCTGAGCTACCCGATACAGTAAGGGAAATGCTTATCGCCGAATATCTGGAAACTGTATCTAAATATATCAAAATTCAGTCAAAAACATTTTTAAAATATTTCCACGGATATGTCCTGCTCCGGATCATGCAGGCAATGAGTGCTTACGGTTTCCGAGGACTTTATGAAAAGAAAGCACTTTTTTTACAAAGCATTCCTCGTGCGTTGATAAATTTGTCGGTTTTGCTCAGTACCGTTCAACTCCCGATAGAAATTCCGAGTTTGTGGCAAGCACTGGAAGACCTCGCCCGGTCAAGAATTCCTGATCAGTTGCCAGTCGAACCGGAAATTTTGACCGTGATCATCAACAGTTTTTCATATAGAAGGGGAATCCCCTTAGATCCATCCGAACATGGTGGCGG
Source organism: uncultured bacterium (assembly GCA_964546145.1). Classification (GTDB taxonomy): domain Bacteria; phylum Fidelibacterota; class UBA2242; order UBA2242; family UBA2242; genus CAZAKO01. The sequence continues at coordinate 402 of CAZJIU010000012.1, read as the reverse complement.
CTTTGTTTTCGATTGTCGTGCAATTCGCAATCCCGGAAGATATGAGTCATTTGCTAATCTGACCGGTAAAGATGCAGCAGTTGGCCAATTTCTTGAAAAAGAAGCCAATATTCAAAAATTTCTGAAACCTGTTTTTACTCTTATAGATCAAACTGTGGAAGAATATTTACAGAGAAAATTTACCAGACTGACAGTCAGCTTCGGCTGTACCGGCGGGCGGCATCGCTCGGTGTATTGCGCCGAGGCACTAGTTAATCATTTGCAAAGTAAATTCAGTACACTGCAAATAAGAATTAATCATCTCGAACTGGAAATGCAATAACCGTTATGAAAGCGATGATTCTGGCGGCTGGTCGGGGAACCCGATTACAGCCGCTCACCCAAGATCGCCCGAAAGCCCTG
>CAZJIU010000011.1:0-43318 GCA_964546145.1 uncultured bacterium | reverse complement strand
TGGTCATGATTTTCTCCGATTACTCTCCATAAAATTTCCTGCACCTGATAATCCGAATTGGTTCGCATCCATATCTCACCACAAAAACAATGTTATAAAAGAATATTTTAAAATCAAATGTAATATTGTCTAAATCGGATATGTCTCAGCGGTACTTGATCTATTTACAGATATTTTTTAACCGCCTTGCCCAGTTCCCGAAAATACAGTGTCAGACCCACCCGTTGGGATTGCCCCAGTTCCGCATAGGAGCCGCCCATTGCGAGGGCATAATCAAGACTGCCAACCGCCGTCTCGAGTCCCAAACCCACATGCAGGTTGCCAAGATTATCCCGTCCGGCGCGCAGCAGGATGGCGCGTTTGATCTGCAGTTCCAGTCCCACCCGGAATCCACTGCTGATAAAACCTAAGTTGAAATCCGCCTGGTTGGTTTTTCCCTCGAAGGTCAGATCCCAGCCCAGTGAAGGACGAATTATGAGTGGAACGATCTTTGGCGCCCAGGTAAAGCTGCCACCCAGTTGGATCGAAGGCAGGATAAATTCATTGCTGCCGTCGGGATAATAGAGAAAGGTAGTAGTTACGTCACGTAGCACTCCGCCAACCATCAATCCTGGTAGTAATTGATAGAGAGCCCCAAGGTCAAAACCAACGCCCCAGGCTTGGGTTGTGCCTAAGGATTTATTGAGTATCTTAAATGTTCCTCCGCAATTTAGATTGGGATTCAGAGAGCGCGCCAGGGCAAACAGCAGCGCACTCTCACTGGCACCAAAAGTGCGGAACTTCGACGGATCGAGGCGTTCTCCCGAATCCAGCTGACCGTTCCCGTTATCATCAATCAGCGCTGACCGGGTATCGGAAATGCCGTCAACACCCAAGCGAAAATAACTCAAACTATAGGCAAAAGGTGAGCGCGCCGGCAGGGCAACCGCGAGGTAATCCAGGTTCAGCACCCCGGCAAATTCTTCAGCATGCATAAATTGTCCCGAAAAGACCGAATTGCTCGCCAGCTGCGCCGGATTCCAATAAGCCGCTGCGACCGCCTGGGTAGCGGCAACCGCCGCGCCGCCGAGACTCATTTCCCGCACACCAACGCCGATTTTCAGGAACTCGCCGGCATATTTGTCGTCTAGTGCCAGTAAAGTAATTGAAGTGCTGATGATCAACAGCAATCCCATCCCCAATCGGCTGATTGTGTTGAGCGATATTCTAATCGGTCTCATACTATGCTTAAAACGGCAATCCGGATTGAATGTTCCGGCTGTCAAACACCGTATTTCTTTTTCAATTGATCCAGCTTCTGAAGTGCCTCCAGCGGAGTCAGGCTGTCAATATCCATTTCACTGAGTTGGCGGAGCAGCTCACTCTCGAGCTGATCGAATAATCCCAACTGGTCTTTGTCAGGCTCAGGAATTTTGCGATACTTCGCTTTATCCGTCGGTAAAATCCGCTCTTCACTGCTCAGATTGGACATAATTTCATTTGCCCGGTGAATTACCTCCAGGGGGATCCCGGCCATCTGGGCAACATGAATGCCGTAGCTCTTATCGCAGCCGCCGGGAATAATTTTACGCAGAAAGACAACCCGATCGCCGTATTCTTTAACCGCCACATTCAGGTTTTTCACCCGCGGCAGCATTTTCTCCAGCTCGGTCAATTCGTGATAATGCGTGGCGAACAAGGTCTTGGCGGCTACATCTTTATGATTGTGTAAAAACTCAGTGACCGCCCAGGCGATGGACATTCCGTCGTAGGTCGAGGTTCCCCGTCCAATTTCATCCAGCAAAATCAGCGACTGGGGAGTCACATTATTCAGAATATTGGCAGTTTCATTCATCTCCATCAGGAAAGTGGATTCGCCGGCTGCCAGATTATCACTGGCGCCAACCCGGGTAAAAATTTTATCTACAATCCCAATCGCCGCCTCCTTGCCCGGAATAAAACTGCCTGTTTGAGCCATCAGCACAATCAGCCCAACCTGGCGTAAGTAAGTTGACTTACCTGCCATATTGGGTCCGGTGATAATTAAAATCTGGTTAGTTCGGGTATCTATATCCGTATCGTTGGGCACAAAACTCTCCCCGGCCGGCAGCAGCGCCTCGACGACCGGATGACGTCCCTCATTAATCACAATCCGGCTGCTGTCATTGATCACCGGACGATTATATTTATTCCGCTCCGCAATATACGCCAGGTTACTTAAAACATCCAATTCGGCGATCACTGCGGCATTTTGCTGGATGGCAATCGTCTCTTTGAGCACATCCTCACGCAATTCCTGGAACAGGTTGTATTCAATTTCCGCCATTTTCTCTTCGGCATTTAATAACTTCTCCTCGTACTCCTTTAGTTCGGGCGTAATAAACCGTTCGGAATTGACCAGAGTCTGTTTGCGGATATAGCTTTCTGGCACTTTGCTGATATGCGGCTTGGTAATCTCAATGTAATAGCCAAATACTTTATTGTAACTCACCCTGAGCGAAGGAATGCCCAGGGCTTCGCGTTCTTTGGCTTGCAGTTGTAAAATCCATTCGCGTCCGTGGCGGACGACATGCCGGTATTCGTCCAGTTCCGCCGAAAATCCATCCTGAATAAAGCCGCTCTCACGAATCGAAAGCGGCAAATCCTCCTGTCGAATTGCCCGGTCCAGCAGGTCGGTCAAGTTCTTCAGCGGTTTCAGATTACTAGTTAATACCTTGAAAATATCGCTGTCTTTCAATAAATGCTTCAGCTGCGGTATAAGCAGCAAAGTTGTCTTCAGCGCTAAAAGCTCGCGAGCACCGGCATGGTTAGTAGTCAGTCGGGACAGCAGCCGCTCCAGATCGCCAGTATGAGTCAGCAATTTCCGCATCTCTGCCCGGCACTTGTGATTTTTGAAGAAAAATTCCACCCGATCGAGACGTTGATTGATGACCTCAAGGCTACGCAGTGGTGCCCGCAGCCATTTGATCAGCAGACGACTACCCATTGGGGTTACGGTTTCATTCAAAATTCCCAGCAGGGAGCCGCGCAAGTTGCCGCTCTGCATCGTTTGAAAAAGTTCCAGATTGCGCTGGGTAAATTCATCCACTAACACAAATTCCTGATCGCTCTGAAAGCGCAATTGCGAGATATGAGTCAGATCGGTTTGATGATTTTGTCGCAGGTAACTGATGATCGGACCGGCAGCCCGGATACCCATCAGCGCCTTTTCACAGCCGAAGCCTTTGAGTGATTGCGTGCGGAAGTGGTGAATGAGAGTCTCGTAAGCCATCTCCGGCGAGAAAAAATAGTCCTCCAGGGGCGTTACGCGCAAAACCTGCTGATCGAAAAGTGCTGCAATTTCTTTCTGCTGACTTTCACTACAGATAATCTCCGCCGGCTTCAGCGCCAAAACGCTTTCCTTCAAACGCGGTAGTGGCACTTCCGTGAGGAAAAATTCACCGGTCGAAACGTCAATCGTCGCCAAACCAGCCAGAGTGTCATTGAAGATGATTGAAACCAGATAATTGTTTTTCTCCTTTTCCAAATAATTATCCGAAATCGCCGTGCCAGGGGTTACTAGCTCGACTACTTCACGTTTGACAATTCCCTTTGCCAGTTTCGGATCCTCAACCTGTTCACAGATTGCCACCTTAAGTCCGGCTTTGAGCAACTTGTGCAGGTAATTATCCAAGGCATGATAGGGAAATCCAGCCAGCGGCACCGAAGCGGCTTTTCCGTTAGCCCGTTTGGTCAGGGTAATATTCAGGATTCGGGCTGCGGTTTTGGCATCTTCCCGAAAAGTTTCGTAAAAATCACCCATTCGAAAAAGCACCAGAGCATCGGGATATTTGGATTTAATGACCGCAAACTGCCGCATCACCGGGGTGGATTCGTCAATATATTCCTTTTTCTTCGTCATGCTCGTCTGGTTCTTAATATACAGAATCGTTCAGAAGTATGAAATATCATATCCAGGTTCTCGCTCAAATGACAGAATTCATTTGAATTTAGTCAATCAACTGACAGAATTTTAATAAATATTGTCAATAGTAAAAAATAGGTGAGGATTCACTCTTTATTCAATACTCGCTGGTCACCGATTCGATTAGTCAAGCCGATTTTATCATAGTAATTCAACAACGGGACTGCCCATTTGCGGCTGGTATTCAGAACTGTTTTCAATTCACTCACCGTAGCCGAGTGCTTCTTAAGCAAATAGTCCCGAATCAGGATTGCTCCGCGGTCAACGACCTCTGCAGCTAAAAACTTATCTTTGTCAATTTGAATAATTTTTTGCTTGTCCAGTAAATAGGCTAATAATCCCTGGACTTCTTTCACGGATAATTCCGTTGATCGCTGAATCTCTTGCAGATCCATTGGATTGAATTCCGCCTGGCGGAGCGCGGCTTCCAGGGTCACTAAAAACTTCTGCTGAATCAGAGAAAATCGAATCTCAAAGTCGGCAAGCGCAACTTTATCACCCGACATTTTTACCTGTTTCCTCACTGCTAATTGTTTCAGCAGGAAATTTACCAGCAATGGAGAAAGCTGCAGTCTTTCCGCAATCGCAGATTTAGTAATACCATAAGAGAGCGGTTCCTCACGGTGATAATCATTAATCAGATGCAGAATCTTATTTTTCAGTTTTTCATGCTGGCTTGTCGAACTCCAAAATTTCTCGACCGGGACGATAATACCATCCTTTACCAGCTGGAGCAGGTAATTGCGGATTTCATCATCGTGACAGGAAAAGATCATCGCCAGCTGATGAACCTGGTAAAGTTGCAAAGGATTGTCGGTCAATAATATCTGAATCAGGGAAAGAATGTTTTCCGTCATCCACTTTTGTAACGACTCAGCAGCCTGGACATCTTTTTGGCGCAGTGGAGTCGGTTGCGTTTCGAGGACCATGCCGCCACCAATCGTGATCATTGGTGAGTATTGACGGATAATGAAATGATCCCTAAAACCAGCGGTGACCGGTTCATCCAGCACCAGCTGGGCAATTCCCGTTTCACCGGCAGAAAGCCCACTCCTGCCGACAAACCGAATCCGAGCCAGATATTCCGCCGTACCAAGATGTAATCTAACCTGAGTATTACTCTTGACTGGTGGAGCAGTCGGAAGAAGCGTAATACTACAGCTCAGTAATCTTGTCGGCTGGAAATAACCAGAAGTTGCCAGTTCAAATCCCCGCCTTAGCTGCTTCGCCTCAATGCCCTGGATATTTAAAGCGGCCCGATGACCAACGGAAATATTCGCTACTGCCCGATTATGGGATTGAATCCCCCGGACTTTTACCGTTTGCTGAATTGGTAAAATTTCCAATTCCTCACCAACTGCTACCGTACCACTGAGTACCGAACCGGTAACCACGGTACCATATCCTTTCATTACAAAAACCCGATCAATCGGCAGCCGAAAAATTTCCTGACCAGTCGGCTGATGTTGAATCATACTGGGCAAGCTCAAAAGGTAGTTCTGTAATTCATCAATGCCGGTATTAGTGATCGAAGAAACGCGAAAGATGGGGGCATTTTCTAGAAAGCTGTCACTGACCAGTTCCCTTATTTCCTTTTCAACAAGATCAATCCAGTCAGGCTCGGCCAGATCAGTTTTGGTAATTACAATTACCCCCCGGCGAATATGCAAAAGTCGTAAAATATCGAAATGTTCTCTTGTCTGCGGCATGATCCCATCGTCGGCTGCCACAACCAGCAGAGCGGTATCAATGGTACTTGCGCCGGTGACCATATTTTTGACAAAGCGCTCATGACCGGGAACATCAATCAGGGCAATATTTTCATTCAAAAAAGCAAAACCGATGTCAATCGTCATTCCCCTTTGTTTTTCCTCAAGCAGACGATCGGGATCGGTACCAGTTAGGGCTTTTACCAGAGCCGATTTACCATGATCAATGTGACCGGCAGTGCCGATAATAATCGGACGCATACGATTCTTTATTGATTCAATAATTTTTCTGCCACCCGATTGATGGCATTCTGGATAAATACCAGTTCTTTATGACTAACTGCTTTCAAATCGAGATAAAAATAGTCCTGCTTGAGATAACCGACCACGGGCGGATCCTGTTGGCGGAAGAGCCGGACAAGCTGCTCTTCGGATATTTTGGAAGAATGCAGGCGAATGGCAATACTCGGGAGAACCTCGGTTGGCAGCGAACCACTGCCCGCTTCAGTCAGGGTTTCACAAACTTCTATTCCCAGGAAGTGCTGATAATCCTTGGGTACTTGCTCCAGAATTACTCGGGCCATTGCATGCAGCTCTTTCTTAGTCCGGGTAAGATAATTATAGGTTGTCACCTCGGGTATCTCAGCATTTAGCAAGTATTTGCGAAAAGTGGCAACCAACAGCGCCAGGGTAATTTTATCACAACGGACGACGCGCATCAGGGGATTACGTCTGATTCTGGCGATATATTCAGATTTCCCGACAATTATCCCGGCCTGAACCGCACCCAATAATTTATCACCACTAAAAGTAATTACATCAAAACCATTCCGCACACTCTCTGAGACTAATGGCTCATCCGGCAGCCCAAGCGCTGGCATTGGGAGCAGCGCCCCGCTTCCCAAATCCAGGATGACTGGAATCTTATATTGCTGCCCCAGGTCAATAATTTCCTGTGGCTGTGGTTTGCTGGTGAATCCCTTAACGCGATAATTGGAGGTATGCGCAACCAGGATCGCACCCGTTTTAGAATTAATTGCCGCCTCATAATCCTTAAGATATGTGCGGTTTGTCGTTCCTACTTCGACCAGCTTGGCGCCGCTTTTTTGCATTACTTCCGGCAGACGAAATGATCCCCCGATTTCGATCAACTCACCCCGCGAAATAATGACCTCTTTGCGATTAGCCAGGGTATTCAAAGTAATCAGAACCGCAGCCGCATTATTATTCACAACCGCAGAATATTCGGCGCCGGTCAACAAGCGGAGATATTTGTCGGTCAAATCCAGACGTTCACCACGCTTACCACTCTCCAGGTCAAATTCCAGATTGAGATAGCCGGATACCATATTCAATAAATATTGAATTGGCCATTCACCCAGCGGCGCCCGCCCTAAACCGGTATGCAGAATGATTCCGGTCGCATTGACCAGCCGCTTGAGCGGCGTATCAACCAGCTGGCGGACATTATTCCGGACCATATCCCGGATCATCGCAATAACCTGAGTGCGGTCAGCGGCTCGCAATTTGCCCGAAATCAACTGATTGCGAAAGTGCTCCACTGCCTCCCGTACCAGAACGGTCAGATAAAATCGTTTGATTATAGTAGCAACATCCGTCAGTTCATCCAGCACCTGCTGGACTGATGGCAATATAGCAAAATCTGTTTGATTGTTTTTAAGCATTAATTTGATTTCTCGTTAAGATTTTGAAAGACTTGTTGAAATTTTGCTTCGATGCGATTTTGGCTGACAACACCGGCACGAACCATTTCCCAACTATCATTGGTTAGCCGGATAATGCTCGAACCAAGCGGTGAGTAAGCGACCTGATCTTCAATAATAATCGCTAATTCATCTTTGAAGTATGCCAGAATCTGCATAGTGGAAGTTGCTGGCGTCTGCCCCGCCGGATTAATGCTGGTCGTCGTAATCGGATGAGGATAATCTTCGAAAACCTGATTCAAGCGAGGATAATCAATTACCCGTATTCCGATATAATCTTTGGGAGTTAACACTTTTGGAAAATCTGGCGGTGCCGGCAATAAAAGGGTAATCGGTCCGGGGAGAAGGACACTAACCACTTCCCGTTGAAACGCGCTCAGATGTTTGAAATCATCCAATAAGCGGGAAACGCTGCTGTATAAAACACTAAGTGGCTTCTGCTCGTCTCGCCCTTTCAGGCGAAATATTTGCGCGACACCTTGCCGATGAAACACATCGGCTCCCAATCCGGGAAGTGTATCGGTTGGATAGGCTATCACCTGACCATGACGCAGCGCGGCATAAATTTGTTGGTGTTCGGTAAGTCCAATCTGGGCTAACGAAAAAATCAGTGGCTGCATGGTAAAATATCCAGCTTTTGGTCTAATACCTCTTTGGGCGGTTTGGTTTTCCAGCGGCGGTGAAACCAATAATACTGTTCCGGATGCTGCCTTATTAGATATTCAAAATAATTGGTATATTTTTGGGTCAAATAATGAACTGCCGAGATATTACCTGGCGGCAGGTTAGTATCTAATCGTTCGAAATGAATCGAATATTGCCTTGAAGATTCCTGTAAACAAGTGGCAAGGATTATCGGACTTTGGCGATGACTGGCCAATAATATCGGGCCCCGGAAGGTACTCGACCATTGATTGAAAAACCGAATCCAGATGCCATTGCGGCGGGCATCCTGGTCCACCAGGAGATAAAGAATATGGTTATCCTTAAGATAGCGCAGCAGCCGCATGTTACCGCGTTTACCTTTAGGAATAATCTGAAGGCCATGGCGGCTGCGCATTTGCAAAATAATTCGATCAACCAGCCGATTTTTCAAGTGAGCTGCGACCGCCGCAACAGGGTAACCGGCGCGTGCCAACCAGTCAGCCATTATTTCCCAATTCCCAAAGTGAAAAAGGACCATGACCAATCCCCTTTGCTCGGCCAGGGCTTCATCAACCACTTCAGGATTAACCGAGCTAAGCAGCTGCTCAAAACGTGCATCACTTAGCTCATAAATCGAACAAATATCCAGATACACGGCAGCAAAATGACGGTATGTTTTTCGGGCTACCTGACGATGCCAACTACCACTTTGCCCTGGAAATGCTTTCTGCAGATTGGTCAAAATTACTTTCTTCCGGTACGGGATGAGATAATATCCAACCCACCCTAAAATATTAGCCAGCCAATAACGCTCAGAATGAGTCATTCCGGCCAGGATTTTTTTCAACCAGAATAAGCAAAAATATTCAAGGTAATATTGGATTGGATAGTTGTTTTGATTCATTCAAGATCCAGCATTAATAAGCTGGCACAAACTAACGGGGATAGGTTTTGCGATAGATTTCGTTCAATGTTTCTGGACCACTCTTGACTTTATTGTAGGCGTACTTTAGAGCTTCGTAAAAGTTTTGCTCCTGATTATACTCGTTTTGATAGAAAGTGTCAATCCAGTAAATCAAATTGTTCTTTTGATCATCGTCCAGGTCCCTAAAAATTGTATAAACCGGATCGGCGAGCTCTTCGTTATACTTAGCTGCGACAGATTTCAGCTTGCGGTTAGATTTCATCAGTCCAGTGATTTCGTGAGTACGATACAGATAGGCATGTAAAAATACTTTCTTCTCAGCCGGATTAAGCGCTCTCCAGTAAATCATCTGGCCATAGGAGGTATAATCAAAATCTTTGGATGTAATTAGTTCCTGAGCCGGGAGCGTCCCCAGCAGCATCAAACCAATCAACAAAAAACTTATTTTTTTCATCTTCAATTCTCCTTCTTGACTGCGGTTGAATCCGGTGATTCATCCCACTTTTCAATCTCTTCTATTAATCGCTCCACCGCTTGCGATTCGGGAATGCGGGCAATTATCTTCCCCTTTTTAAAAAATAAAAATACTTGTTTGCCGCCGGCAATTCCCAAGTCCGCTTCCCGGGCTTCGCCGGGACCATTAACCGCACAGCCCATGATTGCCACGGTCAATGATTTCTGAATGTCCCGGGTGCGATTTTCGACCTCTTTTGTAATCCCGATAATATCAACCTCTGCCCGCCCACAAGTCGGACAGGAGACGAGCGTAATCCCCTGGTGTGTCAAATTTAGCGACTTTAAAATCTCGCGACCGGCATAAACTTCTTCAACGGGATCATCAGTCAATGATACCCGAATAGTATCGCCAATTCCTTCTGCCAACAGGGCACCAATCCCAATCGCCGATTTAATGATTCCCTGTCGGTATGGACCCGCTTCGGTAACTCCCAGATGCAGAGGATAATCATATTGTTCGGCAAACAGGCGATTGGCAGCTATCATCAAATTAACGTTACTGGATTTCAGCGCAACGATAATATCCTCAAAACCGTTCTCGCGACACAACTCGATATGTTTTGCAGCACTTGCCACCATTGCCTCGGCTGTGGGGTGGACAAACTGTTGCAGTAAGCTTTTCTCGAGTGAGCCTGAATTAACTCCAATCCGAATCGGAATTCCAGCCGCCTGAGCCGCTTTGAGAATCTCTTTGACCCGACTGCTATTGCCGATGTTGCCGGGATTGATGCGGATTTTATCCACACCTGCAGCTATTGCCATCAAAGCCAGACGATAATCAAAGTGAATATCGGCCACGAGAGGAACGGTAATTTGTCGCTTTATTGTAGCAAGCGCTCTTGCAGCAGCTTCATCAACCACTGACACCCGCACTATCTGACATCCGGCAACAGTAAGTCTTTGAATTTCCTGAACTACTACAGGAATATCGTCAGTACAGGCGGTAGTCATTGACTGCACACTAATCGGAAATCCCCCGCCGACGGCAACCTTACCGACATTGACAATCCGGGTGGCTCGACGCTTAATTGGATTCATGGTCGCAAATTACAATTCTGCATCACACAACACAATAAAAAAACCAATTATTGGATCCTGGTATAAGGTTGGATTAAATATTTTTTAGCTTCGCTAATCATAATTGTCCGATTGTTGAGATCAACAGTCCTTTGATAACATTTAATTGCATTCTGGCGCTGACCCATTAAATCATACACTTTACCAAGTTGTAAGCAAGCATTCCCCAGGTCAATATCCATTTCGGAATAGTACTTATCAATGAATTGTTTCAATTCACGTTCGGCTGAAACCAGATTATTTTCCAGAAGTGCTTGAATGCCGCTTAAAAGTTGCAAGCGCTGTTCATAGTCTAATCGGGTATAAGGACTCATATTGGGTAATCGTCGTCTAATTCGTTCCAGCTGCAATTCTATCCGGGGATTTTGGGTCTGTAATTCTACACCGGCACTCATATAGTTATAATAGTAATTATCAGGGAATTCGTCGAGAAGCATATCCAGCCAGTAGCGTGCGGTATCATAGTCTCCTTCATAATTCAAATAAATGTAGGCTAACAGGGCACGGGCTTCGTAGTGGGAAAAATTACCATGCAAAGCCGCTTCTTGAATTTGGGCTAATCCCTCCTCTTTCGAACCTGAGATTTGGAGAATATAGGAAGCAATCTTCATAAATCCAGAAGACAATCCGACGTAGTAATTGAACACACCAAAGGCAATGATGATATCCGGGTCATCGGGATTTTCGGCTAAAGCAGATTTGAAATAGCGAATGATATTATACCCACTAACAAGCACTCCTAAATAATTTTTTTGGGCTAATTGAATCCGGGCACGCAGTCCGTTACTCAAACCTAAAAAATATTTCAAATAGTAATTATCCGGCTCGATAATCATCCGCCGACGATAATCAAGAATAACTGCATCAATATCTTTTAATACCTGGCGATTCCCGACATTATAACCAAACTCTCCCTGATTAACCATCCATTCATTTGCCAGCGCCCCCAGAGGAGCCAAAGGGTGATAAGGTTCAGTATCCCGGACCTCCTCAAAAAGGCGTAGCGCCTCCTTTAGCTCAGCGCGCCCCATAGCTTTTAATGCCAACTGAACTTTAGCTTCCTGCTCCTCCATGGTTTGGGCAGGTAGATAAAAAATCCAACAGGAAACGATCAACCACAATCGAACAATTTTCATCATCACCTTTTTAAATTAGCAGTGTTGTAGCAAAAATCCAATGTACTATAGCGTTATAACGGATAGGAAAAAGCCCCAGAGTTGGGGCTTTTTAACAAAAATCCTGATAATTATCAATCACTATTCAATAAAATCAGCTTCCATAAAATCTTCCATTTTGAAACGTCCCTCTTTTTCCAGTTCGCGGACCTTATCTACAATCAGTTTCTGGGCTGCTTCGACTTTGCGCCGCGGCTGCGGCCCTTCCAATAATTCCATTTCGTCTTCGAGAATGATCTGGGTCCGCTGCGGCAGGCTATTAATAAAGAGCTCTTTAATTTCCTCAGATTGACCTTTTAAAGCATAAGCAACTTCCGAAGCTTCAACCGATTTTAACACATCTGCTAAAACATCATGCGGTAATTTGGGTAAATCTTCAAAGCTGAAGTAGTGCCGCTTGACCTCCTGAACAATATCGGGCGCCTCTTTCTGGAGATGCTCGAGGAAACGCTTCTCGTCTTTGGGTCGCATCTGACTTAAAATCCCGGCTAAGTTTTCACCTCCGCCGCGCTTGAATTCCGAAGCCCGCGGAATGAACGCCGATTTTTCTTTCAACTCATTCGCAATACTGACTACCCCTTCCAGCGGGATGTCTTGCAGATGCCCGATTTCGGTTACAACCCGCGGTTGGATTGTGGGATCGAGAGCTTGCAGAACATTGACCTGACGCTGAACATCCAACTGCGCCACAGTAAGAGCCATTACCCGGGGCGTTTCAGTCGCAATCAGGTAGACTACCTGTTCATCACTGAGATTATTAAGAAACTCAAAAGGCTTCTTCGTCTCCGGAGCTGCCGGGGTAAATTTTTCAGTAACGAAACTAAAATAGAACTCTTCCAGAATAGCCTTTTTCACCTCAAAGGGTACATTATTGATGGCGCTCATCCGCTGCCGGACTTTCTGGATTTGCGGTTTAGTCATTCCCTTAAATAGCTGAAGTGCCAGATTATTCCCCAGTGTTTTAAATAATATTGCGACTTTATCTAAACCATCAAGATTCTTAAAATCTATCATGCCTATAATCCTCCTTCAGCCTCTGACTCAGTCTCCTGGGCACTACGTTCCTGACCCAGCCAATCATTAATGATCCGTGAGGCTGTATCCGGCTGACCGACACTCATCGAAATCACCGATTGTTTGATGCCTCTCATCTCTTCCCTTAAGGCCTCTTCGTCAATAGCTAGTTGTTCTGGTTTTGGCGGCGTTGGTGCTGCTGGCGCAGGTGGTGCGGGAGCGGCTACCTGGGGCGTCGCAACCTTCTCAACTGGTGGCTGAGGAGGGGGTGTAGCTGCTGGTGCAGCTGGTTGCTGAGGAACTTGAGGTTGCGGTCTGGGTCCCATCGGAACTTTTGTTCCATAGCCCCATTCCATTTCCTGGCGCTTCTGGGCAGTACGGCGATTAATTAATAACAGAATCAGTACAACGAGTACCGCCAGCCCGAGTAAACCGATAACAATATATAATCCCAACTCACGAATATTGCGAATTCCGGGAGGGGTGGTCTCTAAACCGCTCATTTCCAGCTCCTGTAAGCGTCGGTTACTCTCGCGCAGCTGGTCTTTCAAATTAGTCAGTTCCGTTTCCCGCTGACTGGTTATTAATTTGGTTTCAGCGCGCTGATCCTCTGAAAGCTGGGATGAACTCATCTGATCTTTTAAATCGGCAATCTGATTCCGCAACTCTTGAATCCGTAAAGAATCCCGAACTACCGCCTGACGCTCCAGCTGCTTCTGTTGTTCGATTTTAGCCGTATGCTCGGCATCTCGCTGGCGTTGTTCGAGGTCATCAATCTTCTCTGCAATGTTCTTTAAGATAATTGCTTCCGCCGCATCCTGATCCTGGCGCTTTTTAAATGAGGCAGTCATGATACTGATTACATCACCCCTCGCACGATCATAATGGGAAGCAATAGTGACCACCTGGCGTACATTTTCAATAATTTCCGGGGTTATTCCATCTTCGAGAATGATGTTAATCCGCTGCCGTTTAACTACCGGTATCGAAACAGTCGCTTGAGGCGGTGGGGTAACAACCTTGGCGGCTACCTGGGGTGCAGTTTCGGTCACCACCCTGGGTGGACCTTCCGGCAACGACGTTGCGGGCTTTTCTCCTTCAGTTACCAAATCTGCTGGAGCCTCGAAACCAGGCAGCGGCAAAGAAAGATCGGCTTTACCCTTTTCCTTCCTTGGCTGGGGCTGCTCGGCTTCGGCTTTAGGTCGGGTAACTTGTGTCTCGGCTTCAGCTGGTGAGGGAGCAGCAGCTTGGGGAAGTGGAGTGAACTCGAGATCAATAGCTACATCCACAACAAACTTTATATCTTCTAATAACTTGTCCAGTGCTTCGGTTATGCGTTCCCGGAGATTGTCCTCTAAGAGTAATTTTTGGGATAAATAAGAGACCTGATTTTCCTGAGACAAGAGCGGATAATACCACACCCCCACGACTAAAATAAAAATAAAAAATCCTCTGAATATCTTGCTGTTACTCTTAAACATTCGCTATACTCCTTAATTATCTCATTGTCAGAAAAAAGATTTCAACTCGCCGATTCATGGCCCGTTTTTGCGGGGTGGAATTGGCTTCAGTCACCGTTTTTCCTTCAGCTCTGGGCTTTGTATCTGCTAATCCGATCGCCTGGAAGCGATCCCCTGGTACACCGCGGGCGATATAGTAACGCACTACTTGAGATGCCCGAGCAGACGATAGTTCCCAGTTAGAGGGATAAATCGGAGAAGAGATCGGTGCATTATCGGTGTGCCCCTCGATACCAATTGGAAAGATTGATTGCAACATCATAGATTCAAATTTATTTAGTAAAGGAAAAATATTGGGATCCAGTTCCGCACTACCTGAAGCAAAGGAGATATTGCTCGGGAGAACAATCGAGACCCCCCGCGGACTGGTTTCCACCTCGACCACTCCTTTGAGATTTTCTTCCTCGATCACATCCGCGACCTCTTTGAAGATTTCGGCTAAAGAAAATTGTTCGGTTTTCTGCTTACCGCCTAAGGCATCACCTACCGAATCGCTAAATTGCTCCAGCTTTACCGGATCAATCGTTGACATGGAAAACAGCAGGACAAAAAAGGTCATTAGCAGGGTCATCATGTCGCCATAGGTGATTAGCCAGGGCTCTTCGTCGCCTTCGGCATTTTGATTATCAAAGCTTTTACGCCTTCGAGTAGTCTCTTCAGCCATTATTTTTCCTCAGGCTTTTTCCACTCGCTAGGCCGTAGAAATGCGTTCAGTTTCTCACGGACAATCAAGGGGTGCTTGCGAGCATGAATTAATAACGCCCCCTCGATTAACATCATCTGCATCGTATTTTGTCTTTCAATCCGAGTCTCAAACTTTACCGCCATGGGATTAAAAATTAAATTGGCCAGAATCGAACCATAAAAGGTCGTAATCAGGGCTGCTCCCATACCGGCACCGAGAACCGTCATTGGATCCGCACCACCACCGGCGATAGCAGCCATGCCATACAACATCACCACCAAACCAATTAGAGTACCAATCATTCCAAAAGCTGGTGAATATTTGCCCATCGTTTTCAACACGTTGGCTTCACCTTTCTCACGCGTAACCCGGTTCTCAATGCGAGTTTCCAATATATCGCGAATTTCTTCAGGATTATAGCCGTCAATTACCATTTGCAAACCATCGCGTAAAAACGGATTCTTGATATTTGGGAGCGCCTTTTCTAGTTCCTGCATACTTTTGCGGGCGATGGGCGCCAGATCAACAATTGTATCAACTTCTTCCGGCATCCTGATTTTCTGTTTTTTAAAAACCACAATTATCGAGCGTAACAATCCAAAGACATCCTTCATTGAGAAGCTTAATAGGGTCGAAGCGAAGGAACCTCCGACAACGATCAGGAGACTGGGAAGACTCACAAAAACGATAAAATTTGGCGTTAACTGATAAATTCCCAGGATGATTAGTCCGGTTCCTGCAATAATTCCTAATAAACTAGCAATATCCATAGCTTATTCCTCTACTCCTTTTGCGATGAGCCGGCACTGCGCAGGCGATTCTCACTAAGTGCTCTGAGAATATTTCGTACATCATCATACTCCGGATCAATTCGAAGGGCCAGATTCCAATTAATAGTCGCCCGGTCAATATCGCCTAGCTTGTAATATATCGAACCGCGCCTGGCATAGGCAAGTGCCAGATTGGAATTTAATTCAATCGCTGCATCGACTTCCTGGAGGGCTTCACGATAATCATTCTGATAGAAAAAGCGCAAAGAACGCGAAAGATGCTTCAGCGCCAGGTTGATATTCTCCTCCATCGCATGCTTGGCTAATTTGGCAGAACGCACGGAATCCTCCAAAACCGCAGTCTTCTGGCGCAGTTGGGCAATTTGACTGGTCAGATATTTGATTTCGGACTCATAAATTTTCAAGGAGTCCTTTAATAGCGCAATCTCATAATCGGCAGCCTTCAGGGTTGAATCCAGTTTTGTCGCAAATTGCTCCTCCATATCGAGAATCATTTGCGTTTCCTCGTCTACCATCCCCTCCAATTTACGCTTCCGGGCAGTTTCCGGTTTTATTCTGGGAATCCGAAAATCCAGTCCGATATTGAAACCAGGATAGTCCCTCAAACTTGCGGTGTTAAAATCTTCTGCACCCCAGTTGTACAATTTGACTAGATTACTGACTCCCAAGTTGAGGTTATAATCTTTAGTTATCGGTAGTTTTACACCCGCATTAACTCCACCACCATCAAACTCGGCAATAAAGTCAACTCCGCCCTTCTCCTCCATAATAGTAGTATGCAACAGAACTCCCGCAAAAACTCCCGCTCGGGTAGTTGAATCACTCCCAAATCCACTTGCCAAACCGCCAGTTCCAAACCCCATATAGGTAAAAAGACTACTGTTGGTAAACTGTTTTTCATTGCTGATAACACCAAACAGCGAGAGGGTTTTGGTATCAATATTGAGCTCTTTCGAACCCTGCTTCAAGACCAAATCATGAATTCCCGCCGCAAAGCCGATATCACCATAAACAAATAATCGTTTTTGGAAATGGAATCCGAATTCTACCGGCGCATCTGAGCCCAATCCCTGGTTGCAGGTAATACCCAATTTAAAAGTATTTGACAGGTCACTTTCAAAAAAGACCCCACGGGCAATCAGGGTATCAAAAGTACCATAAATTTCGGTACCGATTCCAGTTCTGAAAATGTACGGAGTCCGATAGATACTACTGGTTGGGATTTTCATCATATAGCCGGGCTTGGTAAAAGCTACTCTTGTTACCTCTCCCGTAACGGAAGCTGTCAGCAGAAAAATCAGAGTACTTATAGTAAAACCGCGTTTGATCATCGAATTCAACTCCGTTTTTGTCTTACTCTATTGTCTCCAGCCGTTTCAACTCAAGGTCGGCTAATTTAGCCAGCTGCCCATCGGGAAAACGTCGCAATAAACGCTTGAAAAAAATCGTCGCCAATTCTTTATTGCCAAGCTTGCGGTAAGTGATAGCAGTTAGAAACAGGGCATCATCCACATTTTCACTCAGGGGATACTCAACAACCTTTTTAAGATATTCCAGCGCCAGATATTCATCATGCAACTGAATATAGCTGTTGCCGATCCGGTAATAGGCATCTCCGACCATACTACTGGCAGCTTCGCTGGCGATAGTCTTGGAAAAATAATCAATGGCAACAGCGTAATTTCGAGCTAAATAAGCATCGTTGCCTTTCTGAAAGAAGCGTTCACCTTCCTTCTTGGAATAGATTCGGATGGGTTGACTGAGAGCTGCATGAGGTGATAAAAATATCAGATTTTGGAGCCGCTGATTTTCCTGCCATAGTGAATCTAACTGGTTATCCGTCATTTTTTTATATTGCAAAAAAGCCGAAGAGAGGGAGTCCAGCTGGTTCACGATTGGAACCAAACTCGGGTTAGCAACGCCAATACCGTGAAGGGGGGCAGACTCCCTCGCTGGCTCAATTGTTATGCCTAAATCGTAAAGAAAACTCTTGGATTTAGTTCCTCTGGTTGAGGTACTATCAATTTCCTGGGACATTATTGCTAAGGGTAAAATTACCATTACTAACAATCGGTACACTTGATCAAATTAAAATTTCTCTTGATTGGTTAAATATTGCTGGGCTTTCCCGAGCAAATCGCTTTTAGGAAACTGTTTTTCCAGTTTTTTAAAAGCCACGATTGCTTCGGCTTGATTGCCCATTTTAAGATAACTCATGCCGATCTTGAATAGAGCCGCATCAGATTTATTACCATCCCCTAAACCTTCGACTCGCTGAAAATCAGCAATAGCCGCCAGATACTTCTCTTTTGAGTAATTACATTCTCCGATCCAGTATTGACAATTATCCGCCAGGGGATGAGTCTTGCTGAGAGCTAAAAGCTCACTGAATTTTTGGATACTCTGCTGGTAATCCCGGTCGAAATAGAGGTTCAAAGCTTCATTGTAACGAGCTCGAAATTCGGTATCGTCTACTTCAATTTTTGTCGGCACGGTCGCGCTCGATTGCTCCTCAGATTGCTGAATTGATTTTAAAATCTCTTCAGTCAATTCTTTATCTTCTTCAAGAGTAGTAGCAATTAATTTAAAATTCTCGACCTGATTTTGTTGATCATTCAATGAGTCAATCTGAGCCTGTTTGATTTTTAGCGAATCTTCAAGGTTCTTATTGTACTGTTTCAATTTCTCAATTTCAGCTCGTATATCGCGGAACTCTCTTTCCTGAATACTAAGATCCGATTGTAATTCCAGCAGGTCAACGTTCTTTTCGTCTAATTGAGTTTTTTTACTGGTTAGCTCATTATCCGTGGTATCTACTTGCGCAATTGCCAACGTTATCATCACCAAAAAACACAGGATAAAAAGCACTGATCGGTGTGCCATTATTGATATTGCTCCCATTCGATGGTATAGGAATAGCCAATAAACGTTCCAAAGGACTTGGGAATCATCAATTCAAACTTGCCGCTGGCACCCGGTAACAGCGAATTATTGGTCGTTATTCCGGAATCCTCAAAAGTAAAATAGGAGCCCTCGACAAAGGCGGTGCTGGTTTTGGTATCCCCACTCCAATTCTTGCGGAAAATAAAATTGACCTTGACGAAATCAGCCCGTCGCGCGCCAATATTTTTAACCTCACCCGAAAATACCGTATTCCCGGAACGATCTTTTTGTTCTTTGATGTTACCTACTAACACACAATTCGCGGTTTTAGCAGTACTTTCGGGAATTTGAGCCGGTCCGGTGCCCTTCGAGACATAGGGCGCCGGTGGAACCGCCGGTTGTTGCGTGCCGGTTTTAAAATCACTGGCTAACTCTTCCGGCAGATATTTCTGAGCAGGTTCCTCTGGCACATTGGTTACCACCCGGACAATATTGGCCTTTTCGATGACCAAGTAACCGATCAGGGTTTCAACTTTGACGATTTTGTCATCCTGGTAGATAATCTTACCATAAATTGAACTGCCATTGTCGGTGATAATCTCCTTGTCATACATTGCCAGAGGATTCATCCACATCTGACTGTTGGCTTGCAAATCTTGCATCTGGGCCTGGAGATGCTTTAACTCAGCGCTAAGTTTTTTGACCTCAAAGGTTAGCTCATTGACCACATAGGCCTGGTCAGTGCTGCTGGCTTTGGTCGGTGCAGCTGCGACAGTTTGAGTTTGCGTACTACCCGGGCTAACGGCCGATTTTGTTTCGCCAGCCGCCGTAGCTGATTTTTGAGCTTTATCCGTCGGAGAGACAGCTGCTGCTGTTTCTCCAGCCTCCTTCGGTTTGGCACGGAAAAGGCTACAGCTTAAAGAGCTTAGCAAGAGAGGAAAAAGAAGGAAAATCGTAAAAAAATTTTTGACTTTCATAATCCCACACCTTCGGGTATAAAGTGCCTAAAAAATGAATTTTGACACTATGGCGTTGCATTCCGAAAAAATATAGTCCCCCTCTCAGGATAATGTCAAGGAAAAAATAATGAAAATAGGCAACTTAGACAGATGACTTAAATCATTAATTGAAGTATTGTGCTTTTTAGTCTCCCAATTGGTTAAGATTTTCTGCATTTCCAGTACCAATCTATCCTATTTCGCTCTCAAGCTGCCAAAGGATACCTCAAGATTGCTGCAATCTCACCATAACGTTTCATAGGCTGACTCACATATTGAATGTTGATCCCATGTTTCAGCGCAATATGCAGGATATGCTCGATAATATTCTGGGTCCGTTCGAGGGGTCCGCCATGTTCCGGGCATTCTACCGAAGGTGTCAGCTCGATATAGGAACATTTCCGACAGAACACTCCTTTACGCCGGAAATTCTCATCAATAATTAGAGTCTGAATCCAATTGTCCCGGAGCTTGGGCAACACCGCCTCGATGCCCTCCAGGGCTTGCCCCTTTTCCTTCTGAATGTGGTAGGCTTCAATCAAATTGTGCTCATATTCCTGGCGGGCTTTCTTACTGACTTCAGCAACTTTCTCAAAAACTTCATTCAAGGGAGCAGCAGGCTCAATTTCAAATACACTTCTGATTTTACCGTTGACGTAATCATGCAGATGTTTCCTAAATTCACTCGTCGCTTCCTTTCGCCCACCCAAGATAATCCAGGGAAAATCACGCAATTTATTCAAATCAAAGATTTTTTGGGCAATTTCCTTATAATGATTCAGTACACCTTGATGAATACTGCGCTCAACCTTGCGCTCCTGACGCCCTTTGAATCCTCCCACTTTGACATTCTCGGGAGAATTATCAACAACGTGTAATAACTCATGAAAATTACCCAGGGACTGTTCAAAAATCCGGGCTTTGGCTTTATCCACCAGGACCACTCCATAGCGCCGGTAGGAACTAAACAATTTCGATAATTGATAAATATAGGGCTTTGGCTGAATTACCAATTCATTAGTCAGGGGAATTTTTAGATTGATTACCTTCCAGAAGCCGGCTCCAATGGAGGAAAAACAGATTGATCCCGGATAAACGGCAGTATCTAATTCCACACTAAACCAGCGCAGGATTTTCTCAAAATCTGCCAGAACCGAGATTTGCTCCGTCGCTGACAGCTGCTTAAAATAAGTCGTATTTTTCTTATAGCGAATCAGCTGCTTTAATGCAACCAAATGAGCTTTGCGAATCCCGGCTTTGCCCTGTACTGAAAAGTAGGCACTGGTAACTGGATAATCCTGCCCAGAAAATTGGATGAGTTCCCTGACAACTTGATTGGTAATCATACTTCCCCCTTTGCTTAATAAATTATGATTCCAATTTTCTATTTACCATCTCTTTTAATCATAAAGATTACTCTTCGGCTACTGGCTACGTACAGCTAAAACCGTCTATCTTTCTCTGTGGCTTTATACCGACTGCGGTAATTATTTCCCAATTTACCACAATTAATTAATAAGCATTATTTTTGTGATTATCAATATGTATTTTTAAAAAAAATTTATCAACAGTTCATTTTCAATCTGGCGATCGGTCATCTATTGTGATGGATTTGCCAATGATTCATCCAACCATTGAACCGGTCGGCTCAGATCCAGAATCGCGGTATAAGGGTCATCCAAAATTGAAGGGTCACAGGCAATTTTCAGGCATTGACTGGTTTTACCCGGTTCCAGACTCCCAACCTCTTTATGAAAACCAATGGCGTAGGCACCGTTTAGAGTCGCGAATTTAAATGCAAATTCGGGTGATACGCCGAACTTATCAATACAGCAGATGATCTCCTTGCGCATATCTAAATCATCAACCAGAGTCGAGCTTTCCGTTCCCATGCAAAGGTTGATTCCTCTTTCTATAATTTTTTTCACCGGGGTGGCACCCAGGTTTAAAGTATCACTACTGCGCGGACAAAGGCAGATATTTACTTTTACCGAACTCCCTTTTACTAAATCAAGATCCGTTTCAGTAACACAAATCATATGGATCAGCAGATTATGACGGGCAAAATAATGATTATTAAAAAAGTATTGAACCGGCGTCATTCGCGGAATCTCCCAGGTATAATCAAAATCCTCGTTAGCCAGCAAATATTGCCGCAAGGGGCCTTTACCATTTAGCATGAAATTCTGTTCCGCAGGAATCATTGCCATGTGAATAGCTATATGGCGCTCATTAACGCAAATCTCTTTCATCAACTGCCCGGATACTCTCCACGGCGCAGAAGGTGCCAAATGAAGGGTTACCTTTTTCTGTATGGGGAATTGAGCGATGATTTCCTGGCTCTGTTTGAAAATTCGCGTAGCATCATAAGTTTTAAAACCAGTCAATTCCAGGAATATCCGGGCAAATAAATAGCTATCATCAAGGAGTTTGCCTGAGGCCCCATCGCTGGAAAAATCTGCCAATGCCAGAGTACCATATTGCTGACATTCGGCAATATTTTGTTGAATGATAGTAGTTCGCTGCTCTTTGGTTAAATTTTTGTGATTGTGATCACATATCGCCAAATACTTAAAAACTGTATCGGGAGCTTCAGCCGCCTTCGGCTGTTCAAGATGAGTATGGACATTGATAAAACCCGGAAAAATAATGCTATCGCCCAAATCAATAACATTTGCCGGTAAACTATTTTCCCAATCTTCATAACGGAATACCTCGAGGATTTTATCACCTTTGATAATGATGATCCCGTTTTCAATTGGAACCGAAGAAATCGGACATATCCAGCGGGCTCGGTAGGCAATTAAATCATCAGCAGCTGACTTTTGGTGCTGTGAGGCTAACTCATTTGGCTCATTATTCATCGCAGTCATTTTCCCTTTCCGGATAAAAAATATAAATGTAACCCTATAAAAACAAGCCAATTTGCTATTGCATTTAAAAATTAATTTTAATAAAATTGTGGGTTTTTGACTATTAACCATGATTCTTGACTAATTAATCTAAATCAACCTGATTCTTATCAGATTCAAGAGGAAGTGAAAAGAGCAACTCAAATGAACGTTTATAAAAAGTTAGTGCTAATCGGATTAATCCTGACCGTAATCCACACTCCGGGATTCAGAAATGATTCAGCCCGGGCCGATGAATCATTTTATCTAAGTACCACCCTGAAACATTATGATTACCTCTTCTCCTATCTTGAGGACGCCAAAATTCCACTAGCAGAGGTTCAGGATCTTTTTCTCGATCCGCGGGTCGAATTCTACGATGATATCGCCATCAATTGGTTACAACCACCATCAATGAACAATTACTCCAGCATCTCTTTTCAAAGTGCGGATAAGTACTACGAGATTGAGGATTTTCTGCAAACTTATAAGAAGGATTTGAAACAGGCAGAAAAGCTTTATAAAGTCGAAAAGGAAACAATTACCGCCATTTTGCTAATCGAAACCCGGTTCGGAAAAATTGTAGGAAAACACTCCGTCTTCAACATTCTCAGTTCACTGGCAATGGCTGATCAGCCACCATCCTTAGAAATAATTAAAAACTATATCAACACCAACTTTTATTATCTTGATCACAATTCCCGGCAGAAACTTATTACTGATTATCAAGAGCGGGCGATCCGGAAAGCGGAGATGGCTAGGGCGGAGTTTGTTAGTTTGATTAAACTCTGGCAGCAAGACCAGCTTGAAATCCTTGAAATTCCCGGTTCCCGGGCCGGTGCATTTGGTTACCCGCAATTCATGCCTTCCAGCCTTCTCCGTTATGGTATTGATGGCGATAAGGATGGCAAAGTGGACTTATATAATTATCACGATGCAATCATGAGCATTGCCAATTATCTCCGCGCAAAAGGGTGGGGAAAAGAAATAGACAGCCAATATAAGGCGCTCTTGCGCTATAACTACAGCCAGGCTTACGCGAATAATGTCATCGCAACTGCCAATTCAATAAAAAACGAAATGGTTTTCTAAGATTTAAATCTTTTACGAATAAGATAATTGTCGGGAATAAAGGTTAGTTCAATCGGCCCGGCATTAAAAGGAACCGAAAGAGTATCACTATTCAAAATAAAATTAATTTTTACTCCTGAATTGGATTCTCCATGGACGGTTAATAGGGGCTGCTTCTCGGTCCGGGGATCAGACCAGATTGAGAGCAAATTATCGCCGAATCTCAAACGCCGAATTCCGTGACAATCCATCCGCCGAACATTCCAGGTCAACTGATCATCGGGCGCATCCACCCGAAAGCCTAAAATATTCTCGATCAACATGGCTATTGGTCCATGACCGGAATAGGCAATATAATCGGACGCGCCGTAGGTGCTGGCGTCCCAGCACGTGCCCGGTTCAAGTTCAGTCGGAGCATACAATTCCCAGATAGTACCAACTCTATAATCATCAGATCTCGAGCCAACATTCGCTAAATCCGACTGTGATCCTAAGTATATCCGACTCATATTATCAACATGATTCCAAGCTACCAAATCCGCAAAAGAGTGCTCGCCATACAATTTTAGAGCATTTACAATCATATAATTAGTTATCCCCCATACTCCACCCCGCCAATAAAATCCGCGCGGATTAAAATCGGCTTCATCCTGGGCCACACTGGGGAATAGATGGAAGCTTTTGAATTCACTGGAATCTTTCAAGTGACTGATCAATTGCTGGGCCGCTTTTCGATCTGGGATTCCGGCTAATAGTGGCCAGAATCCACTAATTGTCTTCACTCTGAACTGCTTCCCCTCACGACCCATATCATAATAGAATGCCGTATTCGCATGCCAGAGCTTTTCCTGGATAGTCCGGGCAATTTCTGAAAAGCGGCGCTGATAATATTCTGCCTTGAAGCCATTACCCAATAAATCCGAGATTGCCGACAAATCCCGGGCAAACAGGGCCATCTGGGATGAAATATCGATCCAGGCACCTAATTCTATATCACCACGGGGTAAGTTCATCATCCCGGAACCAATCGCCGTTGTATAATACAGATCCTCAGCTTCATTTTTTCCGCGACAGTAGGAATCCAGCCAACTAAAATATTGCTCCAGTTTAGGGAAAATGGCTTTAAGCCGCAAAGTATCAGCGCTGAACTTAAAATATTTCAATTCGACCCAGGAAAATAAGGGCGGATTCACCATCGGATCCCGTTGGGTAGGTAAGTGCAGTGGTTCACCTGAATTTTCAATATAAACTCGAGAGATGAATCCATCTGCCCGCTGCTTCTGGTAAAAAAGATCAAGGGTTTGCATAACCGGGTAAACATTATAGCCATAGACGCCAAAAAGAGCCATACTCAAGGTAGACCACTGATCAATGACATCTTCCTTGCTGATATTCAGGTACTCTTTGGGAAAACCGTTAGCCTGCGTGCCTGACCTTTGCATCAGACTCACGAGCTGCCAGGCTTTCCAGTACATCTCCACCAATTCAGGGTAAGTTTCTATAATTGGCTCGGGCAAGCGCTGCTGCGGCACACCCGGAGAACAGCGACAGAAATAAAAACCTATCACTGCTATAAGTAACAGCGAATTAATTACCGGGGTGCAGGTGGTTCTTCGCGTAGTGTAGATTCTTCTTGCCATAGGTCCATAAGAGATTCATTGAGAAAATTCTGATAAGTTTGAGCAGCTTTTTCCCGCATGCCAGCACCGGCATAGCATTTCGCCAGCACCAGCCGGTAGCGCTGCACGTTCGGACTCAATTCAACTGCCTTCTCAAAAAAAGGTAATGCTTCCTGGTACTCCTTCTTTTCGTATAAAAGCTTACCGTGATAATAATAGGGATACGGATGATCGCTGAGTAATTCGAGCTGTTTAGCAGAAAAGCGGAGTGCCTGATCCAGATCGCCGGTTACCCTATATGTTTCAGCCATAATAAAATAGGCATCCACCAGTGACCGGTCTATTTGCAGAGCCGCTTTACAATAATAGCGAGCTTTCTTACAGTCGTTTAGATAAAAATGGTATAATCGTGCCAAGTGTAATAAACTGGCCGGATTGTAGTTGTACCGCAAAGCTTTCTCATAATGCACTACGGCGTTTTCATAATGTCCCTGTTTGAATTCCAGATGACCCCAGGCTTCGTAAGCAAACTCGGAACGTTTCGCACTTTTATTCAATTTCTCACACACCTTGGCGGCATCGAGAAAAAAGCCATTATTGGCTAAAATTCGCTCCAATATCATCAAGTGATAGGGATCAGTTGCAAGGGGTATAGCTGACTGCGCCAGACTCACCGCCTTTTCGGAATCGCCGTCATCATTCAGCAGGGAAGCATAATAGACTTTAATATTAGCGGCTTGTGGAAACTCGGTATCAAGACTTCCTAAAAGTGTTAAGGCCGCCCGACGATCCTCCTCATTCCGAATATTATCAATAATAAAAATCGGCGTTTCATCATTCGGTTGAACTCGATAATATGCCTCGGCAATCCGACCAATAATTTTCCAGTCAGGTTCAATGGAAAGGACAAAATCAGCATAATTTCGTAGAAAAAGCCCCAGCGAATCATTCATCTGATAAGCCTTGAAATACGAATCCCGCGCATCGGCAACATTCTTCATTTGCCAGGCTGACCAAGCCGAGGCCCAATAGGCATAGAAGTTTGCCTTCTTCTTAATCAAATTTCCATATAATTCACTAGCGCGAAAATACTGTCCATTTTTTAAATAGCTTTCAGCTTGTTTGAAAACAGGCCGGCTGTCTAGAGGCAGCTGCTTCCTGATCTGCTTATATTTCAAACCATCCGGAATTTCAACCGCTTGCGTAAGGCCAAATGTTAGGAGTAAAAGGCTTAGGAGAATTTGCTTTCGCATCATAAAGAATATGAAGAATTTTACCAGATTTTTCAAGTTAAATTCGCTCAGCAGAGCAAAAGAATCCGCGAACAAAAATTAGTCAGACTCAGGGGAAAAGAGATTTATATCACAAGAAATTTAATTTTCCCATGACCTTAAATAGATATTCTTTTGAAAATGAAAACGAAATCGTAATTTTCCGCGTTGATAGTAGGAGTTTATTGAATGGAAATAATCAACCGAATATTAGCTCAGATCAGTCGGGAATCGGTGGCAATGTTACCTACCCCTTTTCAACGACTCAATTCCCTCTCAGAAATATTAAAAAGAGACCTTTACGTCAAACGTGACGATATGACCGGTTTCGCCTTTGGCGGCAATAAAGCCCGTAAACTTGATTTTTTAATTGCCGATGCCTTGAAAAAAGGTTGTGATTCAATCATTGGAATGGGGTATAATCAATCCAACTTCTGCCGGATTCTAGCCGGTGCCGGTGCCAAATACGGAATGTCAGTTTATCTGGTTCTGAATGGCAGCGAGCCTAAAAATCCTACCGGGAATTTACTCCTGGACCACCTGCTTGGAGCAACCATATATCATATTGAAACTACCGACCCTGAGGAACATCTGAAGAAAGCTCTTGAAGTTAAAAATTCCCTGGAGTATGATGGCAAACAGGTCTACCTATTGCCACTTGGAGGCTCGACTACGATCGGCGCCCTGGGCTATGTTGCCGGCTGGGGCGAAATAATGGACGACATTAGTCAAAACGAAGTTACTATCAATAAAATAATAGTCGCTTCTTCAACCGCCGGGACCCAGGCTGGATTGGTAGTAGGTCAGGCAATTAGCGGTTGGCAGGGTGAAATTATTGGCATTAGCGTTGACTTGCTCCAGGCAACATTGGAAACAAATGTGCACGATCTTGCTTGTGCAGTTGGCGATTTTCTAAATATTAATATTCCCAAATCCCTGATTAAAGTTGATGATCATTATCGCGGTGCAGGTTATGGTAAACGAACGGCATTAGCTACCGAAGCCATTGACCTGTTTGCCCGCAAAGAGGGAATTTTTCTGGATCATGTCTATACCGGCAAAGCCGCCAGTGCTTTGATAGACTATTGCCGAATAGATAAAATTAAATCGGATGATTCAGTCCTCTTTATCCATACTGGTGGTAATGTCGAACTATTTGCATAAACTATATCTCAGCCAATCATTATGGAGTTTTTCTCAACAAACAACTGGTTTTTTACCTGGATTATAATTCCTCTGATGATCTTTTTTGCACGTGTTGCCGATGTGTCTATTGGCACCGTGCGTATTATTCTGGTATCTAAAGGGAAAAAGAAAATTGCAGCTTTTCTTGGCTTCGTCGAAGTCTCGATCTGGTTACTGGCTATTTCCCAGGTAATGCAGCATATCAATAATATCGCCTGCTTCCTGGCTTACGGTCTGGGATTTGGAACCGGCAACATTGTCGGAATCATCATCGAGGAAAAAATTGCCCTTGGTCTGCAAGCCGTTCAGTTTATTACCCGTTCTACTCTGGATTTCTTACCAATGAGTTTACGCGACGGCGGTTTTGGCGCAACGGTAATCAAAGCTTCCGGTGCTAAGGGTGAAGTTAACATTATCATTAGTATCGTACCCCGTAAAAATGTCAGAGAGGTAATCGATTTAGCCCGTCAAGTTGATCCCAATGTCTTCGTTTCACTTCAGGACATTCGCTCGATCAATTCAGGCTTTTTCCCCCTACGTGCTCCGCTATTCGGTTGGCGTAGAATTATCAAAAAGAAATAATTTTTTGAGTAATGATTAATTCTATAAGAGGCTTCGAGAAAATTAGGATGAGGGTCCTGATAGTTACCATTCTCATGATTGGCTGGGAATGGTCATGCTCGGCAAAAAGGGAGATTACTACCTGGCAAACGATTCAAAGTATGGATTCACCCCGACTTCGAGCGGATGCCTATATCCTGTTTCTGCAAGAATATCCCCACAGTGATAGTTGCACCACAGCTATTGCCCGGATACTGGACATATTTAATCAGGAACTAAATAATCCCGATGGCACTTTACAATTTAGCATCACTCGGCTGCAATCACCCTTATCTCCAGATTGTCGTAGAATCCTGTATAATTTCATCTTTTCCCAAAACGTTGCCGGTCCGGAAAGTATCCACCAGTTGACCACGGAAGCACTCTACCGGGAGCAACAGTTATCACCCGATCTGGCAGCCGCACTAATTTTAATCCCCCGACTTAACAACATTTTCAGCAACGACAGTTTACGGAACCAAATGCTGCAAGAATTGGGAAAACGTGTCCTGCAATCCGATTATAATGACATCAACAAATTGATTGCTCTCTCAGATT
This sequence comes from uncultured bacterium, assembly GCA_964546145.1. Lineage (GTDB taxonomy): Bacteria > Fidelibacterota > UBA2242 > UBA2242 > UBA2242 > CAZAKO01. The sequence continues at coordinate 14,518 of CAZJIU010000011.1, read as the reverse complement.
CGCTCGAGCAATATGGGGATTACTCGCTGCTCAATCTCTCCAATCAGTTTTTGACCAAAGCCCTCAAAGCAAACTTGCGAAACCAAAAACCTGCAGTTTTGGTTACCGCTGACTCACTCCGGAATCTCAAAAATTTCCAAATCTATCTTAGAATCGCCTGGAATGCCTATCATCAACAACGCTACCCGTACGCCCTGCACTTGATTTCCCAAACCGCGAAATACGGCGATTTACAGCAGGATAATGCTTTGATTCTGCTAGGAGCAATTCAATTTTATAATGGCGAAACAACCGACGGTTGGGGTCATATTTTACAGGGCTTGGTCTTGAATCCTGAAGTCGAGACCCAATCGGCTGAAATTGCCGAAATTTATACTACCCTGTTCCGCAAGATCCGCGGTACCCGCGAGAATCCCTGGCGGTTTCTGGAGCAGTATCGTGGTTCACAACATTAATTATGAGCAAATTTGAAAGAAATATAATGACCGCACCGATTAGGTATATTATCTATGGATATGGCGGCGGAGTAATTCTGCTGATAATTGATTTTCTGACAAAATATCTGGCTAATACTCAATTGATTTTCGAAAAACCCGTTAAAACACTCTTTCCCTTCTTGTTCTTCTATCTAACGCATAATACTGGCTACCATTTTCTATTTGGAGTAATTAGAAACCAGCTCCTCTGGGCTATAGGTGGTTTGGTGTTCGTTGTAATCCTGGTTTTTTCCCTTTCGCACTCACTTATCAAAGAAAACCTGGATAAGAGCAATCGAATCATTTACGCGGTTGTCCTGAGCCTGACTATTGGTGCTTTGGGTAATGTTTTTGAGATTCTCTGCAGAGGATACGCCACCGATTTTTTTATCTTCCGACCCTTTCCCTGGCCGAGCAACATCTGTGATCAATATATCAATGGCATTTTATACGTTATGTTGCCAATAATGATTATTAAATCTCTGCTCGATCACCGGAAAGAAAAAGCACACGATAAAAACAAAATCAATCCAGCGAAATAAAACTCTTTTTCAGGCTAAATATCCCGATGCAGGTGGGTTTAATTTCCATCAGGTCTGAGGACCCGATTGAACCCGGCTAACTCTGGATCAACTTGACGATGATGGCTTTTTGAACATGCAAACGATTTTCGGCTTGATCGAATACGATTGAGTTAGAACCGTCAATAACCTCATCAGTTATTTCGTCGCCACGATGAGCCGGCAGGCAGTGCATAATATAGACATCGTGGGGAGCATGTTTCAGTAACTCCGCATTTACCTGAAAGGCATCAAAGTCGCCGCGTCGTTTGGAAAGCTCAGCTTCTTGTCCCATACTAGCCCAGACATCGGTGTAGATTACATCGGCAGATTGAACAGCTTCCAGGGGATTATGGACGATTTCAATCCGGCTAATACCCGTATCCCGGGCTCGTTTTAATATTCCGGCATCCGGCTGATAACCAGTTGGCGTAGCCAGGACAAAATGCATTGGCAGGCGGGTAGCCAGATTGAGCCAAGAGTTGGCAACATTGTTACTGTCACCAATAAAAGCGACTTTCAAATTATCCAAATGTTTGCGATGCTCCCAGATAGTATAAATATCCGACAATACCTGACAGGGATGAGTCAGGTCAGTCAAGCCGTTAATCACCGGAATTGTAGCGTATTCAGCCAATTCCAGCAAATCTGTATGTTTAAATAAACGAGCCATGATCAGGTCATCATAGCGGGAGATAACTCTGGCAACATCCCGAGTTGCTTCCCTGGTCCCCAGTCCAATATCTTCTGGTCCAAGGTAGATTGCCTGACCCCCCAGCTGCGCCATCCCGGTTTCAAAAGAGATGCGCGTCCGGGCTGAAGGTTTGGCGAAAATCATGGCCATTATTTTACCTTTGAGCGGAGTATATTCCTTACCCAGTTTAGTATATTTTTTAATCTCGGTGGTCAATTGGAAAATCTCCCTGATCTCATCACTCGAAAAGTCGGTAATCTGGAGAAAGTCACGTTTCATCACAGGCTCCTATAAAATATAACGACTTAAATCCCTATCCCTGATAATATCAGCCAACTTCTCTTCAACCACTTTTTTGGTAATTTTTACTTCTCTAATCGCCGAATCTGGCACTTTAAAGAGCAGATCTTCCAATAACGTCGTCAAGATTGTATGCAAGCGGCGGGCGCCAATATTTTCTATCTTGTCATTAACCTCGACTGCTATTTGGGCAATCTCGACCACTGCTTCCTCATCAATACTCAGCTCAACATCCTCTGTTTTTAGAAGTGCCGCGTATTGTTTGATCAGAGCATTGCGGGGATTCGTTAGAATCTTGATAAATTCTTCCTTTCCCAGGCTGTCCATTTCCACCCGGATGGGAAATCGCCCCTGCAGTTCGGGAATCAGGTCTGAGGGTTTAGTCATGTGAAAAGCTCCAGCGGCGATAAACAAAATATGATCGGTTTTCACAACTCCGAATTTTGTCTGAACATTTGAACCTTCGACAATTGGCAGAATATCGCGCTGAACACCCTCACGTGAGACATCGGGTCCGTGTCCTGTTTCGCCATGACTCGAGGCAATCTTATCAATCTCATCCAGAAATACGATACCTAATTCCTCAATCCGTCGCACGGCTTCCTGGATAATCCGATCCATATCGATTAATTTTTCCGCTTCCTCTTCGATAAAAATCTTGCGTGCCTCAGCGACCGTAGCTTTCTGAACTTTTTTCTTCTTCGGAAAAGCGCTGCCCAGCATTTCAGTCAGATTTAAACCCATCTCTTCCATTCCAGCCGGCCCAAAGACCTGCATTACCGGCATCCCGACTTTTTGAACGGTAATTTCGATTACCCGATTGTCCAGTGCGCCAGCCTGCAGCATTTCGCGGAATTTCTCCCTGGTACGCTGTAACTGATCATCCTTTGAATCGGCTGCAGTATCGTCCCTATTGCGCTTGCTTTCCCGCGGTGGGAGAAGAATATCAAGAATGCGGGTATTAGCCATTTTGACCGCTTGCTCGTTGACCTCCTCGATTCGCTCAGATTTGACCAGATTGACCGAGATATTCGTCAAATCGCGGATAATAGACTCAACGTCGCGACCGACATATCCCACTTCGGTGAATTTTGAGGCTTCCACTTTAAGAAAGGGAGCGCGGGCCAGATTAGAGAGACGGCGCGCAATTTCAGTCTTGCCTACACCAGTTGGGCCGATCAGGATGATATTATTGGGCAAGATTTCTTCTTTGATCGCCCCCTCAACATGCTGCCGCCGCCAGCGGTTGCGCAAGGCAATTGCAACTGCTTTTTTAGCCTTTGTCTGGCCAATAATATAAGCGTCCAGTTCTTTGACAATTTCACGGGGTGTTAATTCTGATTTCATAGTTCCATGATGGTCAATTTATCGTTAGTATAAATACATATTTGGGCCGCAATTTTCAATGACTCTTCGACAATTTCCCAAGCCGAAAGCTGACTAAAATTCATCAATGCCCGGGCAGCCGCCAAGGCATATGGACCGCCAGAACCGATTGCCACGATGGCATCATCCGGCTCAATGACATCCCCGTTTCCGGAGATAACCAGCATGGTCTCTTTATTCATAACGGTCAGTAAAGCTTCCAGATGCCGCAGATATTTATCGGTGCGCCACATTTTCGCCAGTTCGACTGCCGCCCGGTAGATGTTTCCTTTGTACTTCTCCAGTTCACCTTCAAACTTTTCAAAAAGGGTAAAGGCATCGGCGGAAGCCCCGGCAAATCCGACAAGTACTTTGTCATCATGCAGCTTGCGGATTTTCTTAGTATTGTGCTTCATCACCGTATTACCGACGGTTACCTGCCCGTCACCACCCATGGCTGCCTGATCATTCCGGCGAACGCCGATAACGGTGGTTGATCTGATTTTAGACCTTTGATTCTGATCATTGAGGTTATTTACCATAACAATCATTACCTCTTTTAAAAATTTACCTGCAAGAATTTCTATTTCGTCGAGCCCAGGTATTGCAAAAATTCATTATCGGTGGATAGAATCAGGGTAGTCGAGGAATCAATTGTGGCTTTATAGGCATCCAGAGTGCGTAGAAATTTATAAAAATCTCTCGAATCAGTCGTGCGATTATAGGCATTGGCATAAATTTTCACTGCCTGGGCATCGGCTTTACCACGGATGCCCTGGGCTTCCAGATAAGCGCCAGATAAAATCTCTTTCATCTTTTGCGATTGCCGACCCAGAATGCGCTGTTTCTCGCCCTGTCCGATGGCCCGGTACTTTTCCGCGATCCGTTTTTGTTCGGAAATCATCCGGTCAAACACCTTTTTTTGGACTTCCGAATTATAATCAATCTTTTTAATCTGCAGGTCCACTACCTCGATTCCCAGATCCAGATCGGTCAATTTATTTTTCACATTGGTAACAATGTTCTCAACAATTTTTTTCCGGGCACCCGGTATATCTAGCTCCCGCATCAGAGTCGAATCCACCTCCAAACTCAGATCGGCCGATTCCACCACCATGATAGACATGGCTCGAGTAGAACTGCGAATGATCTCCGGCAAGGTGTGATTCGCGATTTCATCCCGAACGGCACCGTCCAGCAAATCATCCAGTCGGGAATAGCCAACCATCTCACTGCGGTTACTTTTATAAAAGGCCAGGGCATCGGAGATGCGCCAGCGGGCGAATGTGTCAATATAGATAAACTTATTATCCTTGGTCGGAATCTCCTGAGGATTTCCATCCCACTCCAGAATCCGCTTTTCAAACACGATGACCTTTTGAATAAAAGGCAGTTTGATATGAATGCCGGCCATGGTAATTGATTGCCCGACGGGTTTGCCAAATTGGGTAATGAGCGCCTGCTGGGTTTCATTCAGAATAAATAATGATGATCCAAGAAGGATGATCACAACAATTAACAGCAATAATAATAAAACTACTCTCGCGTTCATCGGGCCATCTCCTTTCCGTTCAGATTTAGAAGCGGAACAATACTTTTCACCTCGCTATCAATTAATACCTTCTTATCCACAGCACTTAATACCTTCTCCATAGTTTCCAGGTAAAGGCGCTGACGGGTAACCTCTTTGGCTTTCTGGTACTCTTGAAAAACCGAAGTGAAGAGTTCCGCATCGCCGCTGGCCCGGTTGGTGCGGTCAATGGCATATCCTTTAGCTTCTTGAGTTATTCGTTCGGCCTCACCCTGGGCTCTGAAAATTTCCTTATTGTAAATCTGATTGGCCTCATTAATCGCTGTTTCCTGTTCCTGTTTGGCCCGGTTGACCTCATTAAAAGAGTCAAAGACCGGTCCCGGCGGCTGCACGGTAATCAGCTGTACCAGTTCAATACTGACGCCTAACTGATATTTGTCCAGCGTTTCCTGCATATATTCCTGTGCCAGCGACGCCACTTTGCGCCGGTCTGTCTGCAATACTTCGCGGAAAGCCCGGTCACCCACCACAAAACGCATAGCCGCTTCGGCAATATCCCGGATCGTGCCGCTCTGCTCCCGAACTTTAAACAAGAATTTGATGGGATCCTTGATTTTATACTGCACAATCCATTGCACATCGGCAATATTCAGGTCGCCGGTCAACATCCAGGACTCGTCTGTAAACTGATTTTTCGAATAAACCGTTTTCACGCCCGGGCGCGCCGTCCGAAAACCAAATTCCTCCTTCCACTGATAGCCTACCCTAACCGCATAGAGTTTATCAATTCCCCAGGGTAATTTCAAATGCAGACCGGGATAGGTTGTCGTATGATACTTGCCAAACCTGAGGATTACGCCGTTTTCATTTGCATCAACGGTATAAAAAGACATTACTACCGTCACGACAACGATAATCAGTAGCACAACTCCCGCAACCACCCAGCTCTGGGATGTAGATACCTCAAATTCGTTGCTTCCGATTTTTACCTTTTTCCATGCCATGTTTGCCTCCCTTAAATACTTCGCCGCAAACGTGCGACGGAGATTTTTAATTGTTCCCGATATTTTGCCACGGTTCGGCGGGCGATAGGATAGCCCTCACCCTTCAGCAGCGTGGCTAAATAATCATCACTATAGGGTTTTTGTTTATTTTCTTGGGTGATGATCTCCTTGAGTTTATCCTTGATAATCCGCGTCGAGACTTCCTCACCACTATCATCCATCATTCCTTCGTTGAAGAAATATTTTAATTCATATATACCGGAATTCAGCTGCACATATTTCCCGTTGGTCACCCGACTGATAGTGGAAATATCCATTTTTACATCTTCGGCAATGTCCTTTAGAATTAGTGGCTTCAAGGGATTCCGCGGATCCTCGAAAAAATCCCTCTGCCAGTTAATAATTGCCTTCATGACTTTGATCATGGTAATGCGCCGTTGGTAAATAGACTGGATAAACCACTTGGCAGTATCAATCTTCTTTTTTAAATAATTTTTCGCATCCTGATCGAGTTTTTTTTCATTTGAAATCATCTGCAGATAACCGGAATTAATCCGTAATTCCGGGATGCGTGAGTCATTTATCTCGACGATAAAATCATTTCCGACTTTCTCGACGATCAGGTCAGGCACGACATAATTGGGATCGGTGGCAGAGAGGGTGCTGCCCGGTCGGGGATTCAATTTTATCACCAGTTCTTGAACCCGTTGGATTCGCTCGCGGTCCCAGCCCAAGCTCTTCATAATTTGCGGGAAGCGCCGATTAGCAAAGTCATCAAAATAGTCCCGAATAATTAATATGGCATCATTACTATCCTTCTGCTGCTGCAGCTGAATCAGTAAACATTCCTGTAAATTGCGCGCTCCGATTCCCGGTGGATCCATTTGCTGAATCTGTTTCAGAATCCGCTCAACCTGCTCAGCAGTTGTCGAAAAACTGTAAGCGATATTTTCAAGTGGGGTCGTTAAATATCCGCGCTCGTCAATATTCCAGATAATTTCGGTTGCAATCTGTTGTTCGGCAGGCTTAAGATTCATCAATTTTAACTGGTCAAAAAGATAATCCACCAATCCCCTTGGGGAGACCTGTACTGGCCGGTACTCCTCCTTACTGCGATCATATTCCTCTTTGGGCTGATAATCGTCATTTTGAGGCAGTAGTTCCTCCCAGTCAATTTCCTTCTCTTCGTCCTGATCGGTGATTTGCTCCTCTTCCAATTCCGTGGGATTCTCCTCCGGCTCTTCTTCTTCCAAAACGGGATTCTGTTCCAATTCCTGAATTACCCTGGCTTCCAGGGCTAGGTTGGTCAACTGCAGGATTGTTGATTGCAGGATCTGCTGGGGTGTCAGGCGGAGCTCTTGTGAAAGTTTCTGAATTTGAGTTTGGGTCAACTGCATCTATCTATCCAGCCGAAAGCTGTCCCCCAGATATAGCCGTCTGACATCCTCATCGTTAGCCAGGAATTCGGATGAACCGGTTTTTAGAATCCGACCCTCGAACATCAAATAGGAACGATTGGTGATCGAGAGAGTCTCATGCACATTGTGGTCAGTTATCAGGACACCGATATTCCGGTCTTTCAATCCCACGACAATTTTCTGAATATCTTCCACGGCAATTGGATCTACCCCTACAAAGGGTTCATCCAGCAGCATAAAATCGGGGCTGGTGACCAGCGCTCGGGTTATTTCCGTGCGGCGGCGTTCACCACCAGAAAGAGAATATGCTTTAAGCTTACGGTACTTGCGAATACCCAATTCATCCAGCAGTAGCTCAAGGCGTTCCATTTGCTCCTTTTTACTAATCTCCAGAGTCTGAAGGACCAGCAGCAGATTTTCCTCGACGGTGAGTTTCCTAAAAATCGAGGGGTCCTGAGACAGATAGCCTATGCCCAACTGCGCACGCCGGTACATGGGCAAAGGAGTAATGTCTTGTTCGTTGATAAAAACTCTTCCGCTGGTAGGTTTGATCATTCCCGTAAACATATGGAAGGTAGTTGTTTTTCCGGCTCCGTTGGGTCCTAGTAAGCCAACGACCTCACCCTTTTTAACCTCAATCGAAACCCGATTAACAACTAACCGTTTGCTGTAGACTTTGCACAGTGCTTCACCTCTGAGGACTTTTACCTGTGTGCTCGGATTATTCACCCTTACTTTTCCTTAAATTCCCGATCGGTTACTCCTGATGGTTTTTCGATTACCCAGTTCTTCAAATCGGAATCCGATTCGAATCCGATGCCAGTTAAAGTGTCACTTGCGGTAATAAAAGTCACGAATACATTCGAAAAAATCCGCTCCCGCTGATGATCCCAGTGGAGCTCTTCCGTTAGCAGCGTAATCCCACTGTCCGATACCACGACCACATTGCCCTGCGCAAAAAGGTCATTCGTTCTTTCATTGACCTGGGCTCTAAGCGATCTCAAATGAGAAAGATAGCGTTGATTCTCATCGAAAAAATCCACATCTACATTTTCATCTAATACAATCTGGGCCTCATCGTTGCTCTTGGTCAGGTGCCCGGCATTTACCAAAGCTCGTTTGATACCCTCTTTGGTCAAGGTGATTACAGCATTCCAGCTCTCCTGATCGGGATACTGTTTTTCTTCTCCGGGAATTGGATTATCCTCCTGGACACTCGAACAGGAAATCACCAATATAACAACAATTAACCAGACTAAAATATTTTTCACGACATAATCCCGTATCGTAAAATATCATGAATGTGAATGATTCCGATTGGCTTGCCGTTTTTTTCGGTTTCATAAACAAATAGATTAGTGACGGCGTATTGCTCCATCTGATATAGAGCGTCAATTGCCAGTGTATGGGAGCTAATCCATTTGGGATTAGTCGTCATCACCTCTTTGGCCGGCATTTTCAGAAAATTTTCACTTCTTTCCAATCCTCTTCTAAGATCACCATCAGTGATGACGCCGGACATATTAGCTTCGTCATCAAGGATGCCAACAACGCCAAAACCCTTCCGGGTCATCACATACAGAATCCGGTCCATGGAATCATTAATATGAGCAAAAGGTACTTTATTGCCAGTATGCATTAGATCGCGCACCGTGGTCAATAGCCGCCGGCCAAGAGATCCGGCAGGATGTAGCCCGGCAAAATCAATCTCTTTAAATTTGCGTTTATCCATCAAGGCAATTGCCAGAGCATCGCCCATTGCCATCGCGACAATCGTGCTCGCGGTGGGAACAATGCCCAGCGGACAAGCCTCTTCTGTAACTTCGGTATCTATCACAATATCGCATTTCTCCGCCAGCGTAGAATTAATTTTCCCCATAAAACCAATAAGCGGCAGGTTGAGCTTCTTTACATAAGATATTAAAGCAAGAAGTTCCTTTGTTTCTCCGCTGTGGGAAATGATGATCAAGGCGTCGCCCTCCCGCAAACTGCCAATATCCCCGTGACCAGCTTCAAAGGCATTCAGGAAAAAACTGGGGGTTCCGGTAGATGACAGGGTCGCAGATATTTTCCGTCCAACCAATCCGGATTTGCCCACCCCGGTCACGACTACCTTCCCTTTAATATTGTATAATAATTCCACCACCTCCTGGAAATGCTTATTGATGCGACTTTCCAGGTAGGCAATCGCTCGCGATTCAATCTGGATTAATTGCCTGGCTTTTTTTAAATACGATGAAGGCATATCTCACGAATCCTTACTTTTTTCTTTCGTCAAAATTTGCACAGCGGTTTCATATTTATCCTGGGCTTTGAGCACCAACTCAATTACCTCGCGAATTGCACCCTGTCCACCAGCAGCTCTAGTGATGTATTTTGCGTGTTTTTTAACTTCTGGCAAGGCATTGGCTACAGCAACTCCAATACCGACTTTCCGCAGTACCGGAATATCGGCAAAATCATCGCCGATGAAGACAATTTCCTCATCGGCAACTTGAAACTTTTGCTTGATTTGCCGATAAGGTTCGAGCTTGGCCATATTGCCTTGGTAAAGGTGATCTGTCAATCCCAACTCACGCATGCGATTAGTGGTAGCAGCTGATTCCCGACCGGAAATGACCGCCATGGGAAAATTCATCGCCCTTAAAAGAGCAATCCCGGCACCATCCCAGACATGGAAGCGTTTGTATTCGCTGCCACCCTCGCCAATGTACAGAAAACCGTCGGTAAATACACCATCCACATCAACGATGATTAACTTAATTTTCGCCAGTAATTGAACCAAAGTTTCAGTCATCATAGCTATCCTGAACGACTTCTCTTATACGTATAAGTTGGCGAATCAAATCCGCCAGGCGATTCAGCGGATATTGAGTTGCCTGGTCACTGAACGCCTGATCGGGATTGTCATGAACTTCCATGAAAATTCCATTAACTCCAGCTGCTACCATTGCCCGGGTTGTATGGGGAATATACTGACGATTGCCACCGGTAGTCGCACCTCCCGGTATTTGTGCCGAGTGAGTAGCATCGAAAATTACCGGATAACCGGTACGCTGCATGATCGGGATCGCGCGCACATCGGCAATCAAGCCGCCATAACCAAAACTTGTACCCCGATCGGTAAGTAATATCTGCTTATTCCCGGTAGATTCAATTTTCTGAATGATAAAACTCATATCACGGGGATCAATAAATTGCCCCTTTTTAATATTGATGACGCGACCGGTTTTACCCGCTGCCAGCAGCAAATCAGTCTGACGGCAGAGAAAAGCTGGAATCTGCAACATATCGGCTACTTCAGCCGCCGGTTCAACCTGTTGCGATTCGTGAATATCAGTCAATATTGGAAGCCCGAATTGGCTCTTTACCTCACTCAGAATTTTTAGACCTACTTCCAATCCCGGTCCGCGGTAAGAGTCAACCGAAGTGCGATTGGCTTTGTCAAAGGAAGTTTTAAAAATCAAGGGAATATTTAATTCTTCGCTCAGGATTTTCAGCTGCTCTGCCAGATAAAGTGTATGTTGGCGACTTTCGATAACGCAGGGACCTAAGATAAAAATCAGATGATTTTTACCGCCAATCGTAATATTTTGAACTTTTACTTCAGTCATACTCGGATTTCATTTCCCTTAAATTGTTTAGCGCACCTGTTTCGCTAAAATTTCCTCTGCGTGTTGAACATCTTCGGGTGTATCAATTCCAAAAGAGTACCTATCCGTGACCACGACTTGCAACCGATCGCCATTTTCCAGCATCCGGATTTGTTCCAATTGCTCCAGTTTCTCAAGCCGGGATGGTTGCATTTGCACAAACTTTAATAGATAATCTTTTCGGTAAATATATAAGCCAAGATGAACCAGTGCAGGATGTTTGGTCAGGGATTCAGCCGATCTTATGTAGGGTATGTTTTGACGACTGAAATAAATTGCTTCCCCTTTATTATTGATTAATACCTTAACTACCGCCGGGTTTTGCAGCTCTTCTTCTTGGATATTATCCCGAGCAGCCGTCACAACCTGAAATTCGGGATTTGCCGATAATAAAGTTATTGCCTCATCTATTAGCCGCGGATCAAGGAAAGGTTCATCACCCTGAATGTTGGCAATTATCTCCGCTTCAATATTCAGCGCTACTGCGGCACAGCGGTCAGTCCCAGAAGGAAAATTCGCAGGTGTCAAAACCGCCTTGCCGCCGAATTCAGAGACAACATCGAAAATCCGCTCATCGTCGGTCGCCACGATCAAATCACTCAGCACGCGACAGCGGGAGGCATTTTCATAAACATGTTGGATTAATGGTTTATTGCCAATCTTGATCAAGGGCTTTCCTGGCAGCCGGGTAGAGTGAAAACGCGCCGGAATGATCCCTATGGCTTTCATAGCAGTAATCCGTTTTTTACATTCGGCCTTTTGAGAAACGATTGATTGAAAATCCTGTCTACCACTGCTTTTTTGTCCCTATTTTCATCAACACGACGAGCAATTTACTGATTTCGGTTTCCTTATGCAAGCCTGTCCTCTAACATGGCACAATTATTGTTAAGTTTCCAGATATCCAAAATAATTTAACGATGATTTTCAGCTTTTAGGTAGCTGTAATCTAAATTATCCAACATTTCACTAATGCTGGTCAATGAATAAATCCCGGAAAACCCAGCTAATGAATTTAAGTGTGGATTAAAATCGTTAAAGGAAAAGTAAAGGAGATACCCCGATCAAATCAAGGATATTAATTGAACTGCAAATAGAATCACTGATAAGACTAATCCGATAAAGAAAAAACGATAACTGTACTTAAGGAACTTATATTTGCGATTTTTCAATATTTGACCTAACTGATACAAATTTTTGATTTGAGCCTGATAAATTGATTCACTGCTCTGCATTAAGTCTTGCATAGCCTCCGAATATTCATCAAAGCTGAATTGGCTGAAATGACCGAAAAAGAGCAAATTGGTATCTTGAACTCCATGAACCTTGTCTTTTTTTCTCCCCTCGTATGAAGGGTAAACCGCGAGAATTGCATAAATTAAGGCAATCAATGAAAAAAAGGCTAAAACTACAAAACCCCATAACATCTCTCTGAAATTAAAATTGAAGAGGGATATGGTAAATAAAATCGAGGTGGCGGCAATGATGATATTAGCTTTCTGATCGGCCATCATGCTCAACTGGAAATGATATTGCTGCGTGGTACGCAACATGGGATTAATATCATAGGTTAATTGGTTTTTCGATTCAGAATTAGTTTCAGTCATAATGTGCTCCTCATTTTTAGCAGATTTTACATTCGTTCCGGGGCTGAGATACCCAGGAGATTCAGTCCGTTCGCCATTACGATTTTGACAGCTTTAACCAATGCCAACCGGGCTTTTGATAGTTCGTTATCCGGAGATATTACCCGATGAAGAGTATAAAATTTATGAAATCCGGTGGCTAATTTTTGCAGATAGGTAGTCAGGATCTGAGGTTCCAGCGTTTGCCCGCACTGCAGACAAACTTCCTGAAATTCCCAGATTGTATTCAGTAACGCCAGAGTTTCTTCTTCTTTTAATAAAGAGACATCGGCATTATCAGTATCGTTCAATTCTCTGATTTTAGCCTTGCGTAAGATACTGCATATCCGGGCATGGGCATACTGTAAATAGAAGACCGGATTTTCTTCACCTTCCGTTTTGGCAAGCTCCAGATCAAAATTTAGATGGCTATTCATGCCCCGCATAATGAAAAAGTAGCGTACTACATCCTTACCCACCTCGTCCAGCAGCTCGCTTAAGGTAATATAATTAGCTTTGCGGGTGGACATCTTGATAATTTCACCACCCCGGGTTATGGTCACAAACTGATGAATCAAAACACGCACCTCATCAGTGGAATAGCCCAACGCTCGCAAGCCCGCCAGCACATCGGGATATGTAGCGTGATGATCGGCACCAAAAATGTCAATGATCAGTTCATAACCACGCTGGTACTTAGTTTCATGGTAGGCAATATCAGGCAAGCGGTAAGTGGCTTCATCCACCACACTTTTCCACAATACCCGATCCTCGGTCCCTCCGTAATTGCCCGCCCGAAACCAGACAGCACCATCCTTTTCATAAGTGGCATCGCAAGTTTTAAATCTTTTCAGAACATCTTCGATCTGTCCGTCGTCGTAAAGACTTTTTTCATTGTAATAGAAATCGAAAATAATATCCAAGTCGGCCAGAGCTTTGCGGATATCCTTGAATACTGCTTCCTCGGCCATCTTTTGAAAAATTGCATTCTCCGGATCATCCTGGAAACGGTTACCATACTTTTGTAAAATGTTGCGGGCAATATCAACGATGTACTCCCCCTGATAGTGATCCTCGGGAAGCTCATCCTTAAATCCGAGCAGCTGCCGATAGCGGACATAAGCCGAATGCCCCAGAATGCGCATTTGCCGACCGGCGTCATTGTAATAATACTCGCGATCTACCTGATAGCCGTGCCATTCCAGAATGCGGGCGATACAATCACCGAGAACTGCCTGCCGCCCATGCCCAACCGTCAAAGGTCCGGTGGGATTGGCGCTGACAAATTCCACCATTGCTTTGCGCCCCTTACCAGTATCGGAGCGACCAAAATTTCCAGCTTCCGCCAGAACCCTATTAACAACGCTCTGAAATGCAGTCGGAGCAATAAAAAAATTGATAAATCCCGGCGGGGCAACCTCGATCTTGGCGATTAAATCAGATTTCTGCTGGAGTGCCTTGCGGATTTCACCGGCAATCTGAACCGGCGATTGGCACAATTTGCTGCTCAGAACCAGGGCAATATTAGTGGTAAAATGGCCATGCTCCGGACGGCGAGAACGTTCAATGGAAATTTCACCGTTATATTCTATTGACAAATCAGTCAATGCTTTTTGAATGAGTCCCTGTAATTTTTCGATCATTATGCTTTCAGTTGCCAATTGTCCTAATTTAAATGAACCCTACCTTTCTCGCAATCAAAGATAAGGTACTAACCGCGTTAAAAATTGTATTTGAAGACAGGAGAAAATTGAAAATTCCGTCAGAATATTTGAATGTTATTGTTTAAAACCGTAACAGCTATGATACAAAGTTAGCTGTCAGACTATTGATCCATCTATTTAAAGTTTAGTTCAAATGACCATAGGATGATTATCTTTAAACCATGCAGA
>CAZJIU010000010.1:39088-44328 GCA_964546145.1 uncultured bacterium | reverse complement strand
GATGCTTACTCATTGAATCTCCTAAATGTGGTTGCCATTACACATAACGTATCGGCAAACAACACATTGCTTTTATCCCGCACTATAGGTGCGGGATGAGCAAAAGCATTGAGCGACAACTATAATTTCTTTCTTTCATAAATGGAGCGATATTGTTTGCCGTGTTATGCGTTCGTTGGTTTGCGAAACGGCGCGTGCCTTTACTTGATCAAAAGGACAATGGCACCAACCGCCAGCAAGGACCAGAATATAGATAGAATGAGAATGAGTAATTCTTCCTTTACATGTGCTGCAGTTTCATGGCAGTACGACCTTAGCTTATCCTGGTTTCCTAGGCGGCGGATAGAAAGATATTCGTTGATAGTTTTATCTGACTTATGTACCAAGATCTCCCATTGGTGGGAGTAAGTGAGTAGTCTGTTCTTGGGATTGAGATCATTCCATGCGGCTTCCAATAAGAGCAAGCGGGTCTTGACCACATCAACGTAGGCCCGAGCTCGCCGATCCATGCTCTTACCCAGCAGTGAAACAACGAAAGCGAAAAGCGCGACAATGAGAGATGTGCCAAGAAGGTATTTGTTAGTAGGGGGGGTCATGGCTTCACGGATGGAATAGCCAAAAAAAACAAGTAAAGCTGTTTGAATAGTGAGGACATGGTTGAGTCTCCGCTGCTTCAGGTCATCGTGAAATTTGTGAAGATCCACATTGACTTTCCATTCCTCGAGGATTCGGCCGCATACTTGTGGCAATGTAGTTTTTGGTGGCATGTGAATTCCTTTCTAGCTGTAAGTAAGGGTAATGAGTGGCATCTTGGATCGCAAACCAATGACGCATAACTATTGTAACAACGTACTGCGTATATCTGTCCTAAAATGGTGTGATAGGCGCATTGCGTATATATTTCACCTTCTCTAGATATGAATTGTCGCATCTAGTGGATTGATAATTTCTCCGAGTTTCTTTTGAATGACATGGGTATAAATTTCAGTGGTTTTTGAACTGTCACAAAAAAGCCCGCCGGTAAAATCGGACCTTTCAAATTCAAGTTTGCTGCTTGTGCAGGTCTGGATTGCATTTGTTTCAAAGCTACATGGTGAAATTATTTATTACAATGCAAATTTATCAAAGGAACTGGATTTTTAGCCCCACCAAAGGCATCAAAAAGGAATTGCCAGAACTAACCACAGTATCTAAATTCAAAAGCATTTAGTATAGGAAAAAATAACATGCCAACCATATCCGCAGCCGAAATATACACCCGCAGTCAGGAACTTTATCGGCAATCCAGACCTTGCCAATTATGTCCACACCGCTGTCTTGCCCAGCGCGATAATGGCAAACTTGGTAAATGCGGGATTGGTTCCCAAGCCGTGCTTTCCAGCACTTTGCCCCATCATGGCGAAGAACCGCCAATTTCCGGTTATCGCGGCTCCGGGACGATATTTCTCTGTGGCTGCAACGCCAAATGCATCTTCTGTCAAAACTACCAGATCAGTCATCTAAAAATTGGACATAAGGTTACACCCTCAGAATTAGCACAGGAACATCTCCAGTTGCAAGCGCTGGGTTGTCACAATATCAACTGGGTAACGCCGACACCCCATTTGCCGTTTTTAGTTGAGGCGCTGGCAATTGCCGTCGAAAATGGTTTGTCAATCCCGGTAGTTTACAATACTAACGGCTACGATCGGCTGGAAATTCTGCAGCTGTTTGAAGGCATCGTAGACATTTACCTGCCGGATATGAAATATGGCGCCGATGCCTGGGCTGAAGAATTCTCCGCTTTGCCCAACTATTACGCCATTAGCACTCAGGCAGTCAGCGAAATGTACCGCCAGGTCGGGTTGCTCAAACTCGATAGCCAGCGCGTCGCTCATAGAGGACTACTCATCCGTCACCTGGTCCTGCCGGAAGGCACTGCGGGCAGCCGCAAAGTTTTCCAGGCTATTGCCGCAATTGACCCTCAAATTCCGGTCAGCATCATGGCGCAGTATCATCCCTGTTACCAGGCAATTCGCCATCCAATGATTGGTAGACGGATTAAAAAGAGTGAGTATCTTCAGGTTTTGGAAATGTTCGAGGAAAGCGGTTTGACAAAGGCCTATCGCCAGGATATTGCCGATCTTGAAAATCACGACTCTTATTTCCCGGATTTCGAAAAACCGGATGGAGAAATTTTCGGGCAGTAAGCCCTAATTCAATCCACTTTAAAATTGGATCGTCGTCATTGCCAGTGAGCCAAAACAGCCATAGCCGTTTTCAACGGTCGTAACCATTTCATGGAAGGTTTGGGGAATAAAGGATGGGGAGCTATTAAGATAGGTGGTCAGATTCTGATCATAACCAATAATCGTCAATCCTGTCGGCAGTTGACCACTTGGGAACTCAAACTCAATCTTGAAAATACCATCACGATTATTGGAAAATTGCTTTTCAATAAAATAACTCCCGAGATTTAAATAAACGTTATATTGATATGTATCGCTGGAAAGTTGCAGTTCAAACGATACGCGCTGGCTGGTAATGTCCAATGATCCGGGAACAATCACCGGTTTTCGCGGTACCGTGGTTTCAGCCTGGAGTGTTGGTAAAATCGCCGATTGAATTTCCAACTGATAGTGATGTTCCGGCTGGGGCATAAAATTCGAATTATAATAATATCCATCATAAGCGGTATCTGTAGCCGGATTAAACCAGCATGTTGCATTACTAAGAGTGTCAGTAAGCTTTACAGTAGCCGTGGTGTCGGCAAGATCACCTCCTTCGTACATCTCTTTGGTTTTAACGGCGCGCTCGACATGGAAAAATGAACTTCCCGCGATACTGTCAGCCCTGAGTACTCCAAAAATATTCAGACCTGGCTCGAACTTCAGATCAATCAAATCCTTAGGCATAGGTCCCGGTTGAGTCGGTAAATCACAAGTGTAAATACTTACCAATAATATTATTAATAACCAGCAAATGATATTTATTCTCTTCTTCATCTGTTAAAACCTGATACTGTAATCTGCTGTAATACTCGGCAGAA
This sequence comes from uncultured bacterium, assembly GCA_964546145.1. Lineage (GTDB taxonomy): Bacteria > Fidelibacterota > UBA2242 > UBA2242 > UBA2242 > CAZAKO01. Next base: position 41,300 of record CAZJIU010000010.1, on the reverse strand, counting down.
ATTCAAAATCAAAACCATAATAACCGTAATTCGGAAAATAAAAATACCATTGCGGGTCGCGATGGAGAAACAAGGGGTTGCGAATAGTCATACTGAAAACCGCCTCATCCGCTCCCAGATATTCCGCCAGATAATAACCAAACCCATCGCGTAGTTGCTTCTTCCAACCCACATCCCAGCTTAAACGCGGCGGATAGCGGACGTTGTTTTTAGTCGGCGTAATGCTGGTCGGAGTTACTCCCAAAGAATTCTCCAATGGATCGTAGAAATAGTGCATTAGCATTCCGGTTTCCCAGGTTTTAGGAAATCCGGAAGTGAACTGGAACACCGAACTGGCGGTTATATCCTCTGTCAATTTGTAAAGGATAACCGTCTTAAAATTATGCGGCTGATCGCCATCAAACAGAATTGTTTTGCCATTCAAAAGTAACGGATAGTTGCGGGTTCCTTTGGAATAGGTATAACCGATCCAACCAGAAAGCTTACTAATCTCGCCCCGCATTAGAAATTCACACCCGTAAGATTTTCCCTTACCCTGGTCAATGGTCTGCTGCTGGGTGAGTGCCAGTCCACCCGATTCGTAACTATAACGATACAAATTGCGCAAATCCTTATAATACGCCGTAATCGAATAATTCAGTCGCGGTGAAAGGCGACCTTCGATTCCAGCGATATACTGAACCGAAAAAAGCGGATCATAATCGCGTAAAGTAGTGTAATACTCCATAAATTGAACAAACTCATTATTCTTAGAATCCATAGTTGTAAGATATTGGTAGTAATGGCCGTAAGCCAACTTAACCGTCAGATCACTTATTTTACAGGTAGCTGAGAGTCTTGGCTCCTGACGCCATTTGATTTTATTAATATCCCGGGAGTTCCGCAGCCCGATTTTCACCAGCAGGCGACCAATCTCAATTTTATCCTGCAGATAAAATGCCTCCAGCGTCGTAAAGTAAGTTGAACCGCTATTTTTCAGATCAAAATAACCCAGCCGATTCTTAAAACGCAGCCGATTAATTTCCAAACCCAGCTTCCAGCTCTGATTCCAGAAAGTGAAGTAGGATAAATTGGTCTTTAAAGTTACATCATCAATCGAATTCTCGATGCGGGTTTTGAAATTAATACCTACATCGGTTCCAAAAGTCGTATCTTCAATAATGTAGCTGAAATAGGTTTGATTATCAACATGAGAGGCAGAGTAGTATAGTTGTGATTCCCATAAAAGATTTGGCATCAGGACCGAACTGGTTTGAATTCCCAGCGCACGATTGCTGGTATTGGTAATAAATCCTTCTTCGAATTCTTCGAAACCTTCAAGAACCTCTTCAGGGAAAAAGAGCAGTAAATTATCAATACTATAATCCAGATAATCCCGGGCATAGAATCCGGATAAACGAAGGCGGGTTTTTTTAATAGTTGTTTGATAGGCACTATTAAAATCCGCCATTAAATTGGGCGAACCCATTAAAACCCGATAGCTCAAATCGCTAATGATTCTCCCGGAAAACATCGCTGTGGCATTCCGGCCAGCCGGAAACTCGATAGCGCCGGATATTCCCGAAGTGGAGGGTTTGAACTCACCGTGAACTTCACTCTGATGCCCTTCGCGGGAGCTGATATTTAGAATAGAGGAATTGCGCCCGCCGTATTCGGCATCAAAACCACCGACCAGCATCTCAATGTTTTTAATCGCATAGGGGTTGAATACCGCATTCGAACCCATAAAATGCTGCGGATTATAAATAGTCATTCCATCCAGCTGCACCAGATTCTCGCCCGGATCGCTGCCGCGTACATAATACAACGGCGAAAAAGGATCAGAAATCGTCACACTGGGCGATAATTTCAATAAACGAAAAACGTCCTTACTCAGCTGCGGCATTTCGGTCAAAACAATCGGATCCACCTCAAAACTAGCTATATCCATATCGCGCTGAATGAGTGTTCCCCGTTGCCCGACAACCTCGACCGCTTCGGTCTGCAACGAGCGGGGCTCTAGGGCAACCTGATTGAGGAATATATTTTTGTCTTCAACATTGATCTCTTTGAACAAATCCTGATAAGCAATATGTGAAAAATGAAGCACAACTTTCCCGGACTCGACATTGCGGATAATGAAAAAACCTTTAACGTCAGTGGCGGCACCTCTGGCAGTACCCTGGAGGATGACATTCGCGCCGATAATCGTCTCGCCGGTTTTTTGGTCCGT
>CAZJIU010000010.1:29866-38988 GCA_964546145.1 uncultured bacterium | reverse complement strand
AAAGATTGATTGAGCAGAAGATACTGATCAATCGGAATGTACTTCCACTTCTTGGTCTGCTGAATGCCGAGGATTCTATCGGACAGCGGGCGGTCATCCGTAATTTGCAACCGAAGCGCCGAGGATACTGGAATCGAATCAACTGGCAGTGGGATGATTAATGTATCACCGATAAACTGATTAATATCCAACTTTGGTGCAGCTGACAGACTAACTGGAATTATCGCCAAAATAAGCAACCAATTTATCCGCATGACTCACACATTATGACTATGAAACTTTGCCACTCACGGGATTATCAAAAATAATCTGCATTCAATTTGTACTCATTCGAGGTCAATGTGCTACTATAATCGAAAAAGTTCAATTTTTCGCAATCCGGTTTAACAAATATTTGATCAGGATTTCAGTATATCGTTGTCTACCGATACTATTCAAATGATAGTAAGTATCAAAAAATTCACTCGCTGGGACTAAAACCTTATCGGGGGAAAACAGCAGTGGGATTTTGAGATTTTGTTTTAAATATTCAATGAGAGCATAAATCCGATCAAAGTTACTCAAATATTGCTCTAGCGGAATGGCTGAATAGGCAAGATATACCTGGACTTCACTCCGCTGCGTCTGGGTAAAAAATTTGTTCAATTCTCTGATGCATTCGGAATTAATTTCACGCAGTGGTCTTATCTCATAGTTTTCGACCTGTAATTTTACCAGGGATTGATTGCCAATTACTTCACTTCTGAGATCACCATAGGTATTGAACGCTGTTCGATTATAAGTCTCTTCCTCAGCGCTCCGTCCCAACAAATAGACTATCTTGCTGCGTGCTTCTAGTCCGGCGCCCTTGATTAGTGCCAGGTACTGCCCCCAGGTTCTGACATATTGAAAGGCGTGCGGATCCAGTGTAACCAGGCGCGTTAAAATCCTGCCCCCATAAAACAGATCACCAAAAAATTGAGCATACTCGGGCATGATGATCACTACATCCCCAGACTTAATATAAGGTCTGATCTCATTCAGCATAAATTCCAGACCTAGCCCGGCATGCAAGCCCATATTAACCACCGGTAAACCAATCGAATCACTGATAAGCTTGCTGTCAATATTGAAGATAGTATTCGAGCCACCGATAACAATTATTTTCGGTGAGGGAGTGCGGTGGAGCAGATTCTCTTTATCAATTGTAGCCAATAAAAAATGATCCGGACGATTAAGCGGAAGCCAGAGGATCACGGCAATCGAGCCGGCAATTAATCCAAGTAAAAGCAAAGCCTTTTTTAATAAAGAAACGATCATACCTCTCAGAATTGAAAATAGATAAATGCTCTTGAATTATCGTAAGCCCCGAAAAGCAGGATTATCATTACACTGCCATAATAAATCAGCCAGCGAACCAGGACCGGGCGGGCTCTCAGCCAGTCGGCTACTTTATGCTGGCGCTGAAAGAGTTCAACTGCAACCAGTACTAGAATCGAATTTATTGCCATGACAAAATGTTGCTTTCCAAAACCACTGACACTAAACAGCGAACTTAGATCAAATGAAGAGAACAGGTTACTAATGATCAGGAATGCATCATAGAGTGAATTCGCCCGGAAAAATATCCAGGAAAATACAACCAGATGAAAGGTAATAAAAACCTTGAGATATTGACGAATGTGGGGAAAACGCATCAATCCAATCATCTGCTGAAATTTTAGCCGGAAGTTTTCGGTCCAGATGGAGATCAGATAGTAAGATCCGTGCAAAGCTCCCCACAGGATAAAAGTCCAGTTGGCGCCATGCCATAAGCCACTTAATAAGAAAACAATAAAAATGTTCGTAAACCAACGCCAGCGAACTACCCGGTTGCCGCCTAATGAAATATATAAATAATCCCGGAACCAGCTGGAGAGCGAGATATGCCAGCGCTTCCAGAACTCCAAAATACTCTTGGAAAAATAAGGACGATTAAAATTCAGCATGAGCCGATAGCCCATCACCTGAGCAGCGCCAATGGCGATATCAGAGTAGCCGGAGAAATCACAGTAAATCTGGAAGGCAAAAAAATAGGTTGCCACAATTGACGGCAATCCCGGATAATAAGCGGGATTGTTATAGACCTGGTTGATATAGATTGCGACCCAGTCGGCAATCACCACTTTTTTAAAAAATCCCCAGGTCATCAACAATAATCCATCTTTGACCCGCTGGTAGTCAAATTCCATTTTTTTAAAAAATTGAGGTAACAGGCGCGTCGAACGCTCGATTGGCCCGGCAACCAGTTGAGGGAAAAAAGCCACATATAATGCAAAAATACCAAGATGTTTCTCCGGCTTGCGCTCTCCGCGGTAAACATCAATCGTATAACTCAGAGTCTGAAAAGTATAGAAGCTGATCCCCACCGGCAGTAATACTTTCAGTGAAGGGACATGATACATTATGTTGAAATACTGGAATACCTGCCTGAACGACTCATTGAAAAAGTTGAAATACTTAAAGCTGAACAGTAGTCCGAAATTCATACATAGACTCAGAATCAGAAAAGGTTTACGTTTTTCCTTTTCGGGCATTCTACCCATCTGCAAGCCGGCAAAATAATCAATCAGAGTTGAGATAATAATCAGGATCAGGTACTCTGCTTTCCAGCACATGTAAAAATAGTAACTGGCTAACAAGAGCAGAATCCAGCGATATTTATAAGGAATTGCAAAATAGGCTGCTACAACTAACGGAAAGAAGATCAGAAATCGAAAAGAATTGAAAAGCATATACTTTAGCTAAGTCTTATTAGATAAATGTTGAATAATTATAACTGCTGTTTCCGATATTGATTGCTGCTCGGCAATCGTCAGCCAGGTTGCCTCGAGCTGATTGCGAAACCAGGTCAACTGCCGTTTTGCATACCGGCGGGTATTGCGTTTGATGTTTTCAACCATCTCTGCATGTGAGCAATTGCCGTCGAGATGCTGAATCACTTCGCGGTATCCGAGGGTCAACAACAAATCCAGATTTTGGCGCAACCCTCGATTTAAAAGCAACTCAACTTCCCGTACTAATCCGCTGGCAATCATCTCCTCTACTCGCGCATTGATGCGCCGATAGAGCAGTTCGCGCTCCATGGTCAAGACAAATATTTGATAGGGAAAGGGCGGATTGGTTTGCTGAGTGCGATAATGTTCGCTGGGCGGTTTGCCGGTTATTTCATAGATTTCCAATGCCCGGGTAATTCGCTTGACATCGTTGAGGTGGATTTTGACAGCCAATTCCGGATCAATATCAACTAACCGATTATAGAGTGCGGCAGTTCCTTTTTCCTGCAACTCCTTCCGGATTCGCCGGCGAATAACCATATCCGTGCAACTTTCGTGGAAAATTCCCCGGATCAAAGCCCTAATGTACATCCCGCTGCCACCAACAAAAATCGGCAATTTTCCCCTTGATTGGATTTCGCTCACCGTTTTTAGGGCTAATTTGCGGTAAGCACCGGCGCTAATCTGCTCATCGAGCTCAAGGATATCAACTAAGTGATGGGAAATTTCTTGCTGCTGATGTAAGGTTGGTTTAGCCGTGCCAATATCCAGACCTTTATACACTTGCCGCGAATCAATTGAGATAATTTCGCCATTCAACTGCTTTGCCAGCTCAATCGCCGTAGCAGTTTTTCCCATCGCCGTAGGACCGACAATGAAAGGAATTTTTTGAAAAATAAATTTATTTGACAGTGCAGAAACAGCGACCAATCGTTAAGCCCTTTCAAACCGTTTGTCCAGCTCTTTGATGGTCAGGCTAACAATGATCGGTCGTCCGTGCGGACAAAAATAGGGATCCGGGGTAGCAAAGAGATTGTCCACCAGGTTGCGCATTTCCTCCTGACTTAATTTATCCCCGGCTTTGATCGCCGCTTTACAGCAATAGGCGGCGGCAACCTTAGATTGAATACTCGTATCTTTGGTGCCATATTCCTGATAATGATCAATTAGCTCTTTGATAATCGTAGATTCGTTGCCCCAAGCCATGCCAGCCGGCACCGCTTCGATGGCAATCGTATGTTTACCGAATTCGCGAATACTGAATCCAATCTTCTCCAAAAAGGGCAATATCTCGAGCAACATTGAAAAATCGGTTACCGACAGATCAATAATCTGGGGAAACAGTAACTGCTGCCCTTTCCAGGATTGCTCAGCCATGGCTTTTAGCGCATTGTCATATAAAATACGTTCATGAGCAACATGCTGATCAATAATTATCAAACCGGATTTTATCTGCGTCACAATGTATTTGTTATGTAACTGATAGATCGGCACATCCGGGATGAATTCATATTCCCGTCTGGTTTCACCCTGCTCGACAAAACGTTGGGCCCGTTGTTTCCACAATTCCTTAGGAGGAACATGCGGATGTTGTAGCGGTATATTTGTCTGCTGCTCCTGAGGTACTTTACCAGCTGGAACCGAACTCGGCTGAGGCTGGATAGCATCAAGTGGAGATTCAGGGCTGGTTTTTGATGTTACAACATCCGGTGCAGACTTTTCCGATTTTGGTAACTTCAAGGGAGCGTAGTAGTGCTCCGGTGCAAAGCGCTGCAAATCCGGGATCACCTCGGTTACTTCTTTTAATCCGGCTTTCACAGCAGCCTCGAGAAACTGATAAACCTCATTTTGCTGACGGAATTTAACCTCCATTTTAGATGGATGGACATTGACATCCACCGCCTCAGGGTCCAGCTGTAAATCCAAACAATAAAATGGATATTCCCCACGAGAAATGAGATCAGTATAAGCCGAGAGAACCGCATGATTCATGAGGCGGTCAGTGACAAACCGGCGATTCACAAAGAAGTACTGGTCGCCAGTTCGCGCCCGGATCAGGTTCAGATTTCCGATATATCCGGATAACTTCATTGTCGGAACTGTCCGTTCAATCCAGATCAAATTCTCACAATAATCACCAGAATAGAGTTCACCGATCCGTTCTTTTAAATCCTGCGCCTTAAGCCGCAAGACCTCATGCTCGTTGTGAACCAACGTAAAACTTATTTCCGGACGAATTATCGCGAACTTGCGCAAGACATCAACAATATGCCGGAATTCAACCTCGTTGCTCCTGAGAAACTTGCGGCGTGCCGGAACATTATAAAAAAGATTTCTAATCGAGATGCTGGTTCCCGTCTGAGTTGCAGTTGGCTTCACATAGCGAAAGTTACCGCCTTCAATCCGCAACTCATGCCCAATATCATTTCCTCTTTCAGTTGAAATCGCATCCACGATCGCGACCGCCGCAATGCTTGCCAGCGCCTCACCTCTGAAGCCCAGAGTGCGAATCGCCATGAGGTCGTCTGCTGTTGCAATCTTACTCGTCGCATAGCGCTCAAAGGCAAGTAGCAAATCATCCTTGCCCATCCCTTCGCCGTTATCAACCACCTGGCATCGGGTTTTACCTCCGCCCTGAATTAAAATTGTAATTTCAGTTGCCCCGGCGTCGAGACTGTTCTCAATCAATTCTTTAACAACCGAAGCCGGACGCTGGACAACCTCACCCGCGGCGATTTTATTGGTCAATTGATCGGAGAGGATTTTAATCTTTGACATAATTAATAATGAATGAACTCCGGACTTAAATTTTACTTTCGACGCGTTTTATTATACGCCGGATCAAGGGCTGAGACTTGGCTTTGATTTGCGTTACTGCCGCCTGCATTCGAGCCTTGAACTCGACATCTACGATACTACCCAAATTAATTAGTACATTAAATGCTGCTCCTCTGATTGCCGCATCCGCCGCAAGAGCCGCTACACCAGCATCGCTGATGGAATTAAGATTTCCGAATTTGGAGACATAATCTGTTAGCACTAAGACTTTCTTACCGGTTTCCATAACCTGTAACGGAATTTGCGCTGCCGTTTTGGTAGCTTCCTGGATTGCCGCCTGACGCTGGGCTCTTTCTGCCTCGGTTTTCTTGGGCAGCCGGTAGCAGCTCATGACCTGATTAAAAGCGGCAGCATCCCGATCAACTAATCTTAACAGTTCATCTTTAAGAAGCTGGGCATTCACAGCAGTTTGATTCATCCTCTTAGAATATCGCTCATAACCGCGCTTGCCAAAAGTCAGATTGGCGACCATCGCAGTTAAACTGGCGGCCATAACTCCACAGAGTGCTGCCACGCTGCCGCCCCCTGGCGCTGGCGATTCGGAAGACAGCTCATCGGCAAACTTGTGGAGGTCGAGCTCAATCAGCGAATTTTCGAATTTGACCTGAAATTCAATAATCTTCTGTTTGGTGTCAAAGGGTGACACATCATTCAGCCCCAGTGATTGAATTGCGATACGGATCAATACAGATTCCGGGACACCCTGCGATTTGCCCTGCAGCTGGAGATAATAACGACCGGCCATCAATAGTGCCTCTTTGGGCACCAGACCGACTATCTCCGAACCAGTAACGCGCAAGCCCATTTGCCGGGCAAGTTTGCGCACCTCTTCGAATGCCATATGCGGCGGAGTTACTTTATAATTTGTCAGGTTAATCGAAACCTGAGCGATTTTATATTCATCAATATACCAGCCGACTGCTTTAGTGAATTGCAACTTGCCCGCAATGCGCAGAGCCTCACCGCTTTCATCATAGAGAATATTCCCCTCTCGATCGCGCTTGTATCGTCCCTTCTCACGGATTTGCAGTGCAATCTCGCTGGCTAATTTCCGATCAGTTGTATTCAGATTAACATTATAGGCAATCAGGAATTCCCGAACACCAATCACTGTGGCGCCCGATTTGGCGTTGAATTCCACCGGACCGTAATCCGGTTTCCACTGCGGATCCTTCAATTTCTCCGCAAGTCCTTCGTATTCGCCGGCCCGGATATTCTCCAGATTAATCCGCTCAGCCGTCTGCGCCGATTTTTCGTACAGAAAAACGGGAATTTTTAATTCAGTAGCAACCTGGCGCGCTAATTCATGGGATAATTGGATACACTCTTCTTCACTAATTCCGGATATCGGAATAAGCGGACAGACATCGGTAGCACCAAGTCGCGGATGAGCACCCTGGTGCTGATGCATGTCAATCAGTTCGGCAGCTTTGGCAATGCCGGCAAATGCTCCGGCAAGAATTCCCTTCCGGGTACCAATAAAAGTAATGACTGTTCGATTGGTAGCCGCACCGGGATCTACATTCAGCAGCTTCACCTCAGAAACTGTGGCAATTGCGTCACCGATCGCCTTAATTATATTTGGATCACGACCCTCGCTAAAGTTAGGCACACATTCGATAATTTCAGCCATAGATGCTCCTCACAATTCCCGGAAATTTACCAGATTAGCGGATATTATTTAAATAAAACATAAGACCCAAAACAATAATCAGCAATATAAACAGCCACCATAACGGTCTGGCTGTCCGACGCGGGCTCCGGCGTAAACGATCAAAATGAATTCGTCTCTCTGCCCATTCGCGCCGCTTATCTGCAATAGAAAATTGGCGCTTTAGATACGTTACCATCACAATCCCCCAAAAAGTTTGGCGAAATAATTTACAAAGGGATAGATAAAAGCCCCTAAAATTGAAATGCGGGTTATCATTCCAAAAAGGATTACCCCCATTAAGATCAATGGACCATACCTTTCCAGGTAAAAGAAAATCCTCTCCTGACGATGCGGCAAGAGACCGTACAAAATCTTCGAACCGTCTAACGGGGGAATAGGAATCAGATTGAAGATTGCCAATGCCAGATTGATTTGCAGGCTGTATCTGAGCATCGCATAAATTGGCGTCCAGACATTTTCAGGTAAAAAATTTAACTGCCCCGCATGAAATACTCTCACTAACATCCCACTTAAAAATGCCAGAAGCATATTTGCTGACGGTCCTGCCAGCGATACCAATAGGAGACCCTGTTTAGGATTCCGAAAATTCTGCGGATCCACCGGCACTGGTCGAGCCCAGCCAAAACGTACCAAAAAGATCATCAGCGTACCAATGGGATCCAGGTGAACTAGTGGATTCATCGTCAACCGACCAGCCAACCGGGCGGTCGGATCACCCAATAAATTTGCAACCCACCCGTGCATGAATTCATGGAATGTTAGGGCTAACAGGATGGGCGGAATTAATAGAATAATTACCTGAAAATTCATTGCCACCTCGGATGAAAGGTTCGGTGCTGTTCGATCAAGTACTCCCGGTCCAGATGCATATAAATCTGGGTTGTTGAAATATCCGCATGCCCAAGCATCTCCTGTACCGCCCGCAGATTTGCGCCCCCTTCCAATAAATGAGTTGCGAAAGAGTGTCTGAAGACATGCGGACTGACATTTTTCCTAATCCCGGCTAATTTGACATATTCCTGGATGATTTTCCAAACCCCCATTCGGGATAGCGGCATACCGCGTAAATTAAGAAACAGGATATCTCCACTCCGCAGTGAGCGGGCAAGCAATGAACGCACGGCGGTAATATAATTCTTGATTGCTTTGCGCGCTTTCTCACCAAAAGGCACAATTCGCTCCTTGGAGCCCTTACCAAATACCCGGATTACACCATGATGGAAAAAAACATCGGACATTTTAAGTGTAATTAATTCCGAAACCCGAATCCCGGTTGAATAGAGAGTCTCGATTATTGCTCGATCCCGAATTCCTTTTTTTGTCGTTACGTCAATTACTTCAATTATCTGCTCAATTTCGTGCAGTTCCAGGATTTTGGGTAAACGTGACGGCCGGCGGGGCGCCTGGAGCAGCTCAGCGGGATTACTCTTGACCAGGTTTTCGGCCAGCATAAACTTATGAAAAGCCCGAATCGATGAGAAATTCCGACAAAGACTGCTCGCGGCTAAGCCCAGGTCAGTCAGCTCATTAATGAAATCTTGAATAGCTTGAATGGTTATCTGGTCGGGGCGTTTTAGCTGATGGTCTTCGAGAAACTGGCAATAGCGCAGCAAATCATTGCGGTAGGCATCAACCGTGTTTGGAGAAAGATTGCGTTCGATCCTGAGGTAATTGATAAAATCTTGGACGATATGTTGCATTCACAGATAGTTATGGCGTTAACGATTAATCAACGACTGCTCAATCAGATCACACCAGATATGACCGATAGTAATATGGGCTTCCTGAACCCGCTGAACGTTGTCGGCGGGAAC
>CAZJIU010000010.1:0-29766 GCA_964546145.1 uncultured bacterium | reverse complement strand
AGACGCCGTTTGACTTCGGCGCTCTCAGCTAGTTGTCGTTGTATTTCAGAACGGATTAGTTCCGCTGAAACTGTAGCGGGCACTAAAAATTTTCCTTGATATGAATTGCGCGGACAAATTCATCTATCAGGCCTAGATTGTCGGATTTATCGAGGATATTGCCGGTGACGATAAAAGTTGCTCCAGCCTCCACCTTCGCCCGCGCATCTTCGGGAGTTCGGATTCCACCCCCAGTTATAACCGGAATATCAACGTATTCGCTGACCGCTTTTACTACCGTAGTCGGAACCGAATGGTCAGCTCCACTGCCGGCTTCCAGGTAGACAGTATTCATTCCCAAATATTGTGCTGCTAAAGCATGCGCCATGGCAATTTCCGGTTTATTCACCGGCAAAGGCTTGGTATTGCTCATAAATTCGGCTGTCGTTGTCCTTCCTGACTCAAATAACAGATATCCGGTAGAAATTGGTTCAATCCCTAACTTTTTGATAAAGGGTGCAGCCACAACATGTTCGCCAATCAGATAATTAGGGTTACGACCACTGATTAATGAGATGAACAGAATTGCATCAGCCTCAGTAGAGAGCTGCTGCAAAGAACCCGGAAAAATGATGATCGGAACAGTGCTGTTTTCTTTGACAATTCGAATGGATTGCTGAAAATCGGCATCAATGATCAGGCTGCCGCCGACCAGGATGGCATCAACTCCACGATTACAGACTTCACCAACAAATTCCTTGAGCCGCCTGGAATCGCGGGTATCCGGATCGATCAGGACTAAATAGCCTCCACCTTTCCGTCTAGCAGTATCTTTGAGTTTCTCGAAAATTTTCATCTGCCTAAAATTTAATTAAAAATTTAATAAAATCATCAATTTCTTGTCGAGTCCTTTTTTCTGTGACGGCAATCAAAAGCCGATGATCCCAATCGGGACGGAATTCTCCCAGATCGATCCCGGCAAAGAAATGTTCATTTAATCCAGTATTGATAATCTCCCGCGCAGGAATGGGAGTCTCGACGACAAATTCATTAAAAAATGGCACTAACTGATAAGGCAGAGAATACTGCGTCAGGGACCCGATTTTTTCTGCCAGGTAGTGAGCATTATTTAGACACAACTCGGCAACCCGTTTTAAACCATTCTTACCCAGCAAAGAAAGGTAAATAGTCGCCGCCAGGGCCATCAATCCCTGATTAGTGCAGATATTGGATGTCGCCTTTTCCCGACGAATATGCTGCTCGCGGGTTTGCAGAATCAGCACATATCCCCTTTTACCATCAACATCTACCGTTTCTCCAACAATTCTCCCCGGCAGACTGCGGATCAAGGAGCGAATCGCGACCAATATTCCCAGATAGGGTCCGCCAAAAGATTGGTGAATACCAAGCGCCTGACCCTCTGCTACCGCAATATCGGCACCCAGTTCTCCCGGAGTTTTTAATATTGCCGCAGATATAGGATTGACGGACATGACCAGCAGCGATTGATTGGTATATAATCGAGCGGCAATTCCGTCCAATTCCTCAATATTGCCCAGAAAATTAGGCGATTGAACCAATAAGGCTGCTACCGAATTGTCCAGTTTGGCACTCAATTGCGAAAAATCCGTTCGCCCGTTATTTTCTCCTAAATACTCTATTTCAATCTCTCTTACTGAAAGATAAGTTCGCAGAACTTTCAGAGAATTGGCGTTGATGAATGGTGCAACCAAAATCTTGTTGCGCTTGGTGGCATTAATGCTCATAATGGCAGCTTCAGCCAAAGCTGTCGCCCCATCATAGAGCGAGGCATTAGCTACTTCCATATCCAGCAGCTGGCAAACCAGCGATTGGTATTCATAAATAGCTTGCAAGGTTCCCTGGGATACTTCCGGTTGATAGGGTGTATAAGCCGTATAAAATTCCGAACGGTTAATTAAAAAATCAACGGCGGCGGGAATAAAATGATCATAGCTGCCACCTCCCAAAAAGGAAACCATTGTATCGGTTTCACTATTTTTCGCTGCCAGGGATTCTAACTTTTGCCAGGCTTCGAGTTCTGATAAAGGTTCCGGCAGCACAATCCGACAATTTTTTAAATACTCCTCGGGTATATTCGTCAATAAATCTTCAAAGCGCTCAACCCCGATTGCAGTTAGGAGCTCCTTCTCGATGACAGACGTATTTGGAATATAGTGCATCTATTGTCCGATTAATTTCCGGTAATCAGCAGGACTGAGTAGCTCTTCTGTTTCGGCAGCATTTGAAATCTTGATTTTAGCAATCCAACCGCCGCCATAAGGATCCTGGTTAATCAATTCGGCACGGTCGGTCAATGCCTGGTTGACTTCGACAATTTCGCCCGAAACGGGACTGTAGATATCCGCTACGGTTTTGACCGCTTCAATTGTACCGATCGAATTCCCCTTAATAGCCGCGTTTCCAACCGAAGGTAACTCAACATAGATAATATCGCCTAGTTCTTTCACAGCATAATCGGTGATGCCGACTGTTGCCAAATCTGCGGATATCATGGTCCATTCGTGATCTTTGGTATATTTTAGATTTTCAGGAATACTCATTGAAATTCCTCCTTGAATTAATTTAGCCAAATTTGAAATCTTTTAAAAAATCAATGTGGAAATCACCCTGTTGAAATTCAGGACTATTGATAATCGCTTGATGAAAGGGGATCGAAGTCGGTATACCTTCGATAATCGTCTCCTCTAAGGCGCGTCTCATTCGGGCAATTGCCTCTGCCCGATCCTTGCCGTGAGTAATCAGTTTACCCAACAGGGAATCGTAATTGGACGGAATCTCATAGCCGGAATAAATATGGGTATCCATCCGGGTTCCCGGACCGCCAGGAGCGTGAAAGGCTTGGATTTTGCCCGGTGAAGGTCTGAAATTTTTAAAAGGGTCCTCAGCGTTGATCCGGCACTCGATTGCGTGTCCACGGAGCTTGAATTTCTTTAACCAGCGTGGTAACTGGGTTCCATCAGCCAGATTAATTTGCTCTTTAAGCAAATCAAAGCCAGTCACCATTTCCGTTACCGGATGCTCTACCTGAATTCGGGTATTCATCTCCATAAAATAGATATTTTTGTCGGTATCCAATAAAAACTCAACTGTGCCGGCACTGGAATATTCGACTGCTTTGGCAGCCTTAATCGCCGTTTTCCCTAGTTTCTCGCGCAGGTCTTCGTCCACCACCGGTGAGGGTGATTCCTCAATCAGTTTCTGATGACGACGCTGAATGGAACATTCCCTCTCACCGAGATAGACGATATTTCCATAATTATCGCCGATAATCTGCACCTCAATATGACGAGCTTTTTCCAACAGCCTCTCAAGATACATATTAGGATTATCAAAAGCCGCGCGTGCCTCCTCCCGGGCCATGGCATAGGCTTGCTCCAACTGATCCGGTTCGCGGACAATCCGCATCCCGCGGCCACCTCCCCCGGCCGCCGCCTTCAAAATCACCGGGTAGCCAATCCGCTCGGCTATTTTACGGGCATTCTTCAAGTCTGAGATTATATCCTGACTGCCAGGAATTACCGGCACCCCTGCCTGCATCATAGCCGTCCGTGCTGCGGCTTTATCTCCCATTCGCCGGATCACATCAGGCTTAGGTCCAATAAACAGGATTTCGTTATCTTCACACATCTGGGCAAAGTCCGGATTCTCAGCCAAAAAGCCGTACCCTGGATGGATGGCGTCTGCATTGGTTACTTCAGCAGCACTGATAATCTGGGATTGCTTCAGGTAACTACTCTGACTATTAGCCGGACCAATACAAACGGCTTCGTCGGCAAAACGAACGTGAAGGGAGAGCGAATCAGCTGAAGAATAGACTGCCACAGTTGGAATCTCCAACTCCTTACAGGCACGAATAATTCTCAGCGCAATTTCACCCCGATTAGCGATGAGGACTTTTTTAATCAAAATTGTCTGTCTTAGAGTTAATTAGTTAATCTTAACCAGTCGGCTCTATAATAAAAAGAGTCTGGTTATATTCGACAGGATGAGCATTCTCGACAGCTACTTCGACAAGCTTACCGGCAATTTCTGATTCGATGACATTCATGATTTTCATCGCTTCAATAATACACAAAGGTTGGCCGATGGAAATATGGTCTCCTAACTTGACATAAGGTTCGGTATCCGGCGCCGGTGCCTGATAAAAGGTACCAACAATTGGCGATTTGATTTCGACCCCTTTGATGTTATCGGGATTATCCGCAGTATGATCTTCCGCAATTCCCGCCACCTCTACAAAGCGGGAGGGAATGTTCTTTTGACTCGGTTCCCGAACCACAGCCGTGGTTTCTTCCTCGCTGACTTTACCCGAACTCTTCGCAACTCTAATCTTAAATCCCCAGCGGGAAATCTCTATTTCACTGATATCGTGTGATTCTAAAATCTTAACCAGTTCAAGAATTCTTGAATTTCTCATGCCTTCCCCTCGTTACGATTTTACCCGCTCCACATATTCACCCGTGCGGGTATCTATGCGGACCTTATCCCCTGCATTTACAAATAAAGGAACCATGACGATAAAGCCGGTTTCAAGCACAGCCGGTTTAGTCGCCCCCGTTACCGTATCACCTTTCATCCCGGGATCAGTTTTAATGATTTTTAGATTGACATGGGGTGGAATCTCGATATCCACGGCTTCCGAGCCATTAAATAATACTCTTACGACCTCATTCTCTTTGACAAACCGCGAGGCATCTTTAAATAACTCCTCACTCAATGGAACCTGTTCATAGTTTTCAGTATTCATAAAAATATAATGATTCCCATCGTGATAGAGATACTGCATTTCGACCGCATCGAGTCGCACAATATCAATCCGCTCGCCCGAACGAAAGGTATTATCAGTTACCTGACCGGTCCGGATATTTTTGAATCGAGTACGCACCCGGGCACCACCCCGCCCTAATTTGATATGCTGGAACTCAATAATTTTCAATAATTCGCCATTCAAGTTGATGATTAGTCCATTACGAATGTCTGCTGTCGTCGCCAAATATTCTCCCTTCCAACAATTTGCCAATCGTGAGGTTGAATTTAGCGTCTCATGGATTCAGTGTCAACCAATTTTTCCTGTTTCAAATAGCTCCCGAAGCCTAAAAATTACCAAATTCTCGAAAATTTATTGAGGATATCACCCAGTTGTTTTATCTTTGAATCATGATACCACTCACCCTGATTCTCACCCTGTCAACATCTAACCTGATGGCGATACTCATTACCATAATCCCAATCCTGCTATATGCCGAAATGCATTATCGCTTACCCTACTTCAAAGGCCGACTGTACAAACAGGAACCAGAAATCCTATTTGACCTACCTTACCGCGTCCAGGGTGATACCATCCCGGTTCTATTGCTGGTCAAAGATGCCGATCGATTTCCGATTCAGATCCAACAGATTGAGATTAGAATTTTATCCCCGAACGATCATCAAATTTTATCAACTTTTATAGACAATGAAACTTATCTTTTGGAACAAAAGTGGTTCTCTCGAATCTTTCAGCTGGATGCTACATCTTTTAAAAATGAATCTATCCTGATAGATTGCCTTGTCCGAATCAATATCAAAAACAAAACGAAAACGATCAAAAACGATAACTATCGTACCCTATCTCAGGCACCTTTCCGAACTTTTATTGATAGTGAACCTCTACCTTGCCCAAACGGCTGGCTCTGGGGTGACTTACATTGTCACTCCTCTTTTACCGAAGACCAGGTAGAATTCGGAATTCCTCCGGAAAGAATTCAACCGCTGGCACAGGCAATGGGACTCTCCTTTTGCGCGCTGACCGAACATTCTTACGACCTGGATGATTATCCCGATTCCTGGACCGAAAACGATCCAAATTTAACAAAATGGCATTATTTTCAATCTACGATCCGTCAACTAAATCAAAACCATCAGGATTTCCTGATTCTCGCTGGTGAGGAAGTGTCGGTGGACAACGGTTTCGGTCAGACTGTCCACTTAGCAGTGATTAACGATCCAAATTTCTATGTTGGAACCGGCGATGGAATGGAAGCCAAACTTGGTCGAATGACCGAGCATCACTATGCAACAATTCTGAATGAGATATCACCCAACACCCTGGTATTTGCCGCCCATCCTGTAACCCGCCAACCCTTTTCACACCGCCTCATACTCCGGCGGGGAATGTGGAACCGCTGGGATCTCCATCCGGTTCTGAATGGTTTTCAGATTCTGTCTGGGACAAATGATCAAGAAGAATTGAAAGCCGGTAAATCACTCTGGATTCGCCAGCTGTTAAGAGGTCAAAAAAAGTACATTTACGCCGGTAATGATTCCCATGGTAATTTTAATCGCTTTCGCCAAATCCGAACTCCGCTACTGAAAATGCATGAGCATACCAACCAGATTTTCGGCTACAATCTGACTGCGGTAGGAGCAACCCTTCCAATGCAATCTGAAAAACTGATCGAATGTCTCAAATCTGGCTCCGTTTTCACTTCCAACGGTCCTTTTCTGGACATTCATTCCGAGGACAGTAATACACTATCCCTAACAGCCAAATCCAGCAATTTTTTCGGTTCGTTACAAAAGATTACCATAATTGCCGGTGACCTCAACCAACACAAAGAATTCATCTATAAAACAGTAAATTGTCAATCCGGGGAATACAGCATCACGATGCGGTTAGAACTTGTTGATCTTCTAACCGCCGGTTATGTACGTGCCGAACTGACAACCCGTAAGGATAAATTTGCCCTAACAAATCCGGTGTGGTTTCGGGAAAAAACCTTAAATTAACCATCGAACCGACTCTAGAAAGAGAGGTTGCGGATGAATAATAAAAAGAAAACAACATCAGAACTAGTCGAGGAGTTGGAACAGCTCGAGATGGAGCTGTCGAAATCGGCTACGGAAAAAATCGAACTCCAGCAGACCATTCAGAAGTTGAAGACAATCATCAAACAGCTGAGTAGTGACCGCATTAAGGAGAAAAATGTCGCGGAGATGGAGCGCCGCTACGAGTTTATTGCCAACAACGCCAAAGAGTTCATGACCCTGATTAATCGCTACTATGTTTATGAAGCTGCTAACGATTCTTACTGCCTTGCCCATGGAAAAAAGCGGGAGGAAATTGTCGGAAAAACAGTCGTTAGTCTATGGGGTGAGGAAGTTTTTTACGGAACGATTAAAAGGAACCTGGACATCTGTTTTAGCGGCAAGGAAGTAAATTATGAAGAGTGGTTTAGTTTTCCTGCACTGGGAAGACACTGTTTCGATGTCAGGTACTATCCTTACTATGACAAGGAGGCTACGGTTACTCACACGGTCGTGGTTACCCACGATATTACCCAGCGTAAACTTGCCGAAGAGGAGTTAAAAAAACATCAAGAGCAGCTATCCGAGATGGTTAAAACCCGGACAATAGAGCTGGAAAAATCAAATCTTCAACTCCAAACGGAAATTCTGGAGCGCAAGCAGCTGGAAGAGAAAAAAGAGAAACTGATAGTCGACCTAAAAGAAGCTTTGAGCAATGTTAAACGATTAAGAGGGCTGATTCCAATTTGTGCAAATTGCAAAAAGATTCGCGACGATAAAGGGTATTGGGAAGAGGTCGAATCATACTTGCGCGACCATTCAGAGGTGGAATTTACCCACGGTCTTTGTCCGGAATGTATCTCGGTACTCTATCCGGAATTCCATAAAAACCAAAATTCTACTTCAAATGACCCGAAACAGACTGATACTCCCACCAGGAATGAACCCGCCTCTTCTCCCGACAAGAAGCCTAAATCTCCCAAGAAAGACCCAAAAAATAATGAAAATTCCGATCAAGGAGAGGAACCCAATGAGTCAACCACTTGTTCCTGATCGCGATTTGCTGCAACAATTGGAATCAATGCGAGAAAAAATTTCCGAGGAGCAGAAAATAACGCAGGATGTTTACATGCTGAGCCGCCCGCGAGATTCAAAAAACGTGGATAGGCTGCTCGATCATCTCACCGACGTTGCCCGAAGCATTTCCCGGGATATTTATAAAAATTCCAACGAAATCTTCGAATTAGCAAAAACCGGTACCTACCCAAGGCAGGTTAATGAGTTAGCCGAATCGTTTGGCATGATGATCGTGAAAGTCGAAGCGCGGGAACTGCGCCTGCAACAGACAATTGATAAATTGAAAAAATTGAATGAGCAGCTCCAAAATGAGTATGAAAAACACTCGCAAATCGAGCGAGAACTTCAACGGCACCGGGATAACCTCGAAATACTGATTAAAGAACGGACTGATGAATTAACCGACGCCAATAAGCTGTTAAAGGTTGAAATTGAGGAAAGAAAACAGCTTGAGGAAGAGAGCAAAAAACTGGTCGAAGAACTCCAACAGGCTCTCGATAATATCCAAACTCTAAAAGGCTTGATTCCGATCTGTTCTTCATGTAGAAGAATCCGCGATGATTCCGGCTATTGGATTGAACTAAAATCCTATATTAGCAAATATGCTGAGGTTGAATTCAGTCAGAGCCTTTGTCCGAATTGTCTCCAGGAACTTTATCCGAAAGAATATAAGCAATTAAAAACCAAAGGTCAGATTAGCTAAAAGGAAAGGATACACGGTGGACTATTTCCAGGGTATTGATAATCTTCTCGAATTCTTAACCCTCGTTACTAAAGAAGTTGCCGCCAATAACTACGAGGGTGAAAATAAATTATTTGAACTGACCAAAACCGGCAAATATCCCAAACGCATTACCGATCTGGCAGAATCCTTTGCAATGATGTTCGTTAAACTCGAAGCTCGCGAAATCCAGCTGGTAAATACAATCAACGATCTGCAAAAAGCGATTGATAAGCTGCAGCAGCAAATCCTGAAACGTCACGAAGCTGAGGCGAAACTCAGCCATAAACGCAATCAACTCGAAGACCTTGTTCGAGAACGACATGGCGAACTTCTGAAAACCAATACCCAATTAAAACAGGAAATTATCACCCGTAAACAGATCGAAGAAGAGCGGGAAAAATTGATCATCGAATTAACCTATGCAATTACGAGATTAAAACAATTAAAGGGACTTTTACCAATTTGTGCTGCCTGTAAAAAAATTCGGGATGACCAGGGATTCTGGAGTAATCTGGAATCCTATATCCAGAATCACACGGAAGTTGAATTCAGTCATGGTATCTGTACTAGCTGTATGAAAAAATTATATCCCGAACAGTATCAACGGTTAGTCGCAAAGGGTAAAATAACACCGGTTGAGGATTAACAGGTAATTCACATAAAACCAAAAAAGGGTGGCGTAACCACCCTTTTTTATTTTAGCTAAACATTTACCTATTCCGCCATTTTGCGGTACTGCTCGTAACGTTCGTCAACAATAACTTGCTGCTCTTTCCAGTATTTTTTGGCCAGATCCGGGAAGCTTAGCTTCAGCGACGTATAGCGCTTTTCGCCTTTTAGAAATTCCTCTACCGGCAGTGACGGTTTCCTGGAATCCAGAGTCAACGGATTTTTACCTTCGGCTTTCAGCAATGGATTATAACGATACAGAACCCAGTAGCCAGTGTCCACCGCCTTTTTCTCTTCCGCCTGCGTCATCTCCATATTACAACCGTGATTGATACAGGGCGCATAGGCAATAATAATCGCTGGACCGTTATAATTTTCGGCTTCTTTAACAGCTTTCAGAAACTGATTTTTATTGGCACCCATCGCCACCGAAGCTACATAGACATACCCGTAACTCATCATTATCAAGCCGAGATCTTTCTTCTTGGTTGTTTTCCCAGCTTCGGCAAAGCGCGCCACCGAACCCAGGGGAGTTGCCTTGGAGGCTTGACCACCGGTATTAGAATACACTTCCGTATCCAGAACCAGAATGTTGACATTGCGATTTGAGGCCATGACGTGATCCAAGCCGCCAAAACCGATATCATAAGCCCAGCCGTCACCTCCAATTGCCCAGACACTCTTCGGGACTATGTAGCTCTGAAGATTCAGGATACGAGTGAGAATTTCCTGCTTTTTAGCATCAGCGCTTGCGATCAATCCGGGCAGCAGCTCTTTGAGTTTTTTCGATGCCGTCTTGACTTCATCTCCTTTGGTATCCCATTGGGTGATAATCTCTTTTAGTAAATTCTCGAGTTCGGCCCCGACATCCACAGCCAGTGCTTCTTCAATACTGGTCCGCAGCAGAGCCCGATTTGCATCCACTGCCAAGCGCATTCCATAACCATATTCGGCATTATCTTCAAACAGCGAGTTAGCCCAGGTCGGTCCGTGTCCATCTTTATTCACCGCATAGGGTATCGTAGGAAATGTGCCGCCCCAGATGGATGAACAGCCGGTGGCATTGGCAATTATCATGCGATCCCCAAATAGCTGGGTAATCACTTTGATGTAAGGTGTCTCCCCGCAACCGGCACACGCACCGGAGAACTCCAACAATGGTTGTTTAAACTGACTGCCTTTGATTGTTTCGAGACTTACCGTTTTGGTAAGAACATCACTCGGTAAAGCCTCAAAAAACTCAACACAAGCCGTTTCGCCGGCATCCCGTTCTTGCTGAATCGGAACGGCAACCAGAGCCTCTTTAGGACACTCATTGACACAGTTCATACAGCTCTGGCAGTCATCGATATAGACCTGAAGCCGGTATTTCATCCCGGCGTCCTTACCGATGGCATCGAGAGTAACAAAGCCAGCCGGCGCATTTATCAGATCTTTGGGATCAATCAATTTAGGACGGATAGCGGCATGTGGACAGATAAAAGAGCACTGATTGCACTGGATACACTTTTCCCTGAGCCAATGGGGCACCCGGGGTGCAACTCCTCGTTTTTCCAGTTTGGCAGTATTAGAAGGCACATAACCATCGAGAGGCATCTGGGAAACTGTAATTTCGTTACCCTTTTCCCGCATTGTTTTTTCGATAACATTCTTCACAAATGCAGAAGCGTCAGCCGGAACTAACTGTTTCAGCGGAGCATGTTTTGCCGGCATCTTTGCGGGAACTTCGACTTCAACCAGCGCTGCCGCAGTGGCATCAATCGCTTTCCAGTTCATCTCCACGACTTCCCGACCCTTTGCGCCATAGGTCTTCTTAACAGCTTCCTTGATCAATTTAATCGCCTGATTCTTTTCCAGAACTCCCGATATGATAAAAAAGGCAGCCATCATTACCGTATTAATCCGACCACCCAGTCCAACACCACGGGCAATTTCCAGGGCATCAATATTATAGAAACGTACCTTTTTGGAAATCATGGTTTGCTGCATATCTTCGTTGAGATGTTCAAAAACCTCCTCCTTGCTCCAGATCGAATTCAATAGAAAAACGCCCTTTTCTTTAATTCCTTCGAGAACATCATAACGCCCAATAAACGCCTGGTTATGACAGGCGACAAAGTCAATATTATCCGTGACCAAATACTCGGACTTAATCGGATGTTTCCCAAAACGCAAATGACTGCGGGTGATGCCGCCGGATTTTTTCGAATCATACTGAAAATACCCTTGGGCATACATATCGGTATTATCACCAATAATCTTGATCGAATTCTTATTGGCACCCACTGTCCCGTCTGAGCCTAATCCCCAGAATTTACAGGATATAGTTCCCTCGGGAATCGAGTAGATATGCTCCTTAATTTCCACTGATGTATGTGTTACATCATCAACAATCCCAACCGTGAAGCCATGAGTTGCAGCCCCATCAAGATGATCGTAGACGGCTTTAACCATCGAAGGCGTAAATTCCTTTGAAGATAATCCGTAGCGACCGCCGATGACCTGAATATTTTTACCTACCAAGGAGGCGACCACATCGAGATAAAGCGGCTCTCCGATAGCACCAGGCTCCTTGGTGCGATCGAGTACGGCGATCTTCTTCACCGAAGCCGGGATTGCTTTGACAAACTGTTTAACCGCAAACGGGCGATAGAGTCGCACCTTAATCAGACCAACTTTCTCACCTCGCTTGTTCAGGTAATCAATTGTCTCTTCGACCGTATCGGCACCAGTCCCCATAATAACAATAATTTTTTCCGCGTCGGGCGCCCCAAAATAATCAAATAAATGATATTGACGACCGACTTTTTTTGCTAACAAATCCATATATTCTTGCACAATCTCCGGTGCAACTTGATAATATTTATTGACGGTCTCACGACCCTGGAAATAAACTTCCGGGTTCTCCTGACCGACTTTAACCCGCGGATTTTCAGGATTCATTGCCCGCTTACGAAATTGATCAACATACTTCAGATCCAGCATTTCAGCCATCGTCGCATAACTGATCTCGTTGATTTTCTGAATTTCATGCGAGTTGCGGAATCCATCAAAAAAGTTGAGGAAAGGAATACTGGCTTTGAGCGTTGCCAGATGGGAAACCACACCCAGATCCATGATCTCCTGAATCGAGCTGGCTGCCATTAAAGCCCAACCGGTATTGCGGGCTGACATGACATCGGAATGATCACCAAAAATAGATAATGACTGGCAGGCTAAAGAGCGGGCTGATACATGAAAAACGGTAGGCAGCATTTCACCGGCGATTTTGTGCATATTGGGCAGCATCAACATCAAGCCTTGCGAAGCTGTAAATGTTGTCGTCATTGCACCGGCGGATAGAGAACCGTGAACGGCACCTGAAGCACCGCCTTCAGACTGTAATTCCACCACCTGCACTTTCTGACCAAAAAGATTTTTCCGCCCTTGAGCAGACCAGGCATCAGCCATTTCACCCATACCCGAAGATGGGGTAATCGGATAAATTGCAGCTACTTCACTGAAAGCATAGGCAACATGAGTAGCGGCAGTATTTCCGTCCATTGATTTCATATTCTTCGCCATTATTCTCTCCATTTATTATATAAATTTTCTTTTAATGACACAGTTATCCCCTTAGTGACCAATCATGAGGTGCAGGCGCAGAAGTTTTGTTCGTAAAAATATCTCCTAACAAACAACCTTAACTAAGAATGAAGTTAAGATATTTTACGACTAAAATCAAACTTTATGGATGACTTTATCTATGATTTTAACCGATAATTAAAGGGTAATCGCAGTCCCTCATTTTACTTGATATTCAGCTATAATACTAATCGGGATCACTGGTAGTGATGAAAAAGGATTGCCCTTCGAAATTTTTATATTTGGGACATAGTCTTTGGGTATTGTAAAACTCTTCGACATTGACGATTTTTTTATAACTCGTTACGACATTCAGCGGTGCACTGCCATATTTACCATTGTGCAAATTCACCATTAATCCAGATTTCCCCTCGAGAATCAGATTCAGAGCAATATTTCCAAAAGCCATTGGCACTAGCGAGTCAATTGCATCCGGTGTCCCACTGCGAACTAAATAGCCAAGATTCTGGACAATCGTATTCACTTTCTCGCCCTGATTGAATTTAGGTGAAAGCTCTCTGAGTTTTTTAGCTACAATGTCACTTATGCCGCCTAATCTTTTATGACCGTAAGCATCGGTTTCAGTATCCTTAAATACCATATCAATACCTTTGAACGTAGCTCCCTCGGAAACGAGAACAACCGAATAATGGCTGGGATTTTCCCGCCGATCCTCAGACATCAACTCACATAAGTGCTCCATGTCGAATTCATATTCGGGAATGGCACAGCGATCGGAAGCTCCCGCCATCGCTGGTACCAAGGCCGAAAAACCGGCATAGCGACCAAATACTTCAATCACTAAAAACCGTTCATGCGAGCCGGCTGAAGTTCGTAAAGCATGGGTCAATTCGATTGTACGGCTGACACAAGTACTAAAACCGATGGTATAATCTGTCCCGGGAACATCACCATCCATTGTTTTCGGAATGGCAATTACCTTAAATCCCTGATTGTAGAGATGGGCCGCATAGCTCAATGTATCATCACCACCGATTGGGATTAAATAATCTATCCCCAGCCATTCTAGATTCTGGAGAACCTCCGCTGTTAAATCATTTAATTCAGCAGTATACTTATCCCGCAGGTGAGCTGGAACATCCTTTTTAGCCATATGGCTGGGACGGATTCGCGATGTATGGAGAAAGGTACCGCCGGTTCGGCTAACTTTATTAACCACACTCTCGGTTAACGGCAGATAATTATTACAATTGTCGTAATCCTTTTCCCGTACAACATCGGTAATTCCAGACCAGCCGCGACGTAAACCAATGACTTCATGACCTTCCCGAATTGCCCGTAGGGTGACGGCCCGGATAGCCGGATTTAAACCCGGTACATCTCCACCGCCAGTTAGTATTCCAATTCGCATGAGATTCTCCCTTAATTATTTCGATTTCTATCGACACAAAAGTTAATGATACATGACTCAAATATCAATTTAAAATATTGCCACGCCTTTATCAGTTAACTAGTATCATGGCCGATTTACGAGCAATAAAAATTTAGACTGCGAGAATTTATGCTAATCCGCAATCAATATTGCCAGCAGAATCGAATTGAATTTCTCTTCCGGATTATCCGAACGCGATAACAGGATAATCGGAACCGTTGCACCTGCTACCAATCCACCAACCCGGGATTCAGTCAGACACATTAGGATTTTAATCATAGCATTTCCACAGGTAATGTTGGGAACTAGCAAAACATCGGTCTGGCCGGCAACAGCGCTATTAATACCCTTTTTGGCGGCGGCTTCAGCTGATAAAGCCACATCCATTGCAATTGGACCCTCGAGGATTACGTTGCCAAATTGACCGGCCTCAGCCAGCTTTTGCAACTCTGCCGCATCAACTGTTTCCGGAATCTTCGGGTTGACTTTTTCAATTGGACATAGGACGGCGACTTTCGGGCAAGCGATTTGTAATTTTTGGCAAACCTGAAGCATATTATTCAGAATCGCCTTTTTTGTTTCAAGGTCAGGCTTAATGTTAATCCCACCATCACCCATGATTAGAAACTTTGAATAGGTTGGGATTTCCGCCACCGCCACATGGCTCAGTACATCGCCCCTACGCAAGCCCTTATCGCGATCAAGCACTGCTTTCATCAAAATCGGCGTGGCGATATGACCCTTCATCAGGATATCAGCCCGACCTTTGCGGATCTGCTCTACTGCCAGTGCGGCAATTTCCTCATCCTTTATTGCCGATACTATTTGATTCTCAGAAACCGGAAAATTCAGCTCTTCAGCCAGCGCATGAATCCGGGTTGGATCACCTATCAGGATTGACTCGGCAATGCCCTTCTGCTCGACATCCTTGAGAGCCGCCAGAACACTGGGATCATCCGCCATTGCAACCGATATTCTTTTCCGACGCTGTCTTAATTGAACCTTCTCAAATATTTCGGCATAGGTCCTAAGCATAAAGCCAATTCACCTCGATTTATGATTCACTGTGATAAATTTGAATTTCCTGTTCCCCATCAATTGCCCGAAACCCGCCAGCGGCCAAGGATTCCAACTCATTTTCACCGGGATAGACCGCAATTTTAGTAATGAATTTAATCCGACTTTCCAAATCCTGCACAATTTTCCCCGAACGTGCCAATCCCCCAGTAATGATAATCCGATCGACTTGCCCGTGAAGAACGGTTGCCATGGCACCAATTTCCTTGGCAACCTGATAAATCATGGCACGATAAATCAAGTCGGCATACTCGTCGCCCTCGGAAATCCGTTTAAGAATTTCGCGCATGTCGCTGGTTCTGAGATAAGCCTTTAGACCACTGTTCCGGGTAAATTTGACATACAGATTCTTGAAGGAATATTTCCCGCTCATTGCCATTTGAATCAGCTGTTCAAGCGGCAAGGCTCCGGCGCGTTCGGGCGAAAAGGGCCCCATCCCCATTAGCGCATCGTTACAATCAACTATCTGCCCGTGATCTATGGCTGCTACCGTGATGCCGCCGCCCATATGGGCAACGACGAAGTTTAGCTGATTATATTTTTTACCCAGGCGTTTCGCCTCTTTACGGATGCAAGCATTGACGTTTAAAGCATGCAGCCGGCTCCGCCGCGAAATCTCGGGCACTCCGGAAATTCGCGCTTCGGGAATGAACTCATCTACTGTAACCGGATCTACGACAAATGCCGGTACATTATAGTCCTTGGCAATCGCATCGGCAATTGATGCTCCAAGATTACTAGCGTGGGTTGCATATTTACAGGTAATGGTATCATTCATCAAATCGGCATTAACCGCATAGATACCACTCTTAATCGGTTTCACTAATCCACCCCTGCCGACAACTGCGACCAACATGCAATCCTTCAACCAGGATTTCACCGATTGGGTGATGATTTCCAGCCGCAGGGGTAGCTGGTCCACGATTGAGATGACATCACATATTTCTGTCCCGGTATGATCAATTGCTTCGATGTGAACCGCCCCTTTTCGATCATACAAGGCCAGTTTGGTCGAGGTTGATCCGGGATTTATCGCCAATACTACTTCCCTGCTCATTTTGCCAACCAACAGCTTTTCAATATTGACCAATTTAGTATTATCACAGACCCGGTTTTTACAAATATAATGCCACAGGACTGCCTGAACGAGAGCCCTAGCTTGACCACTAAAAAATTCTTGAAAACTACTTTTACTGATAAGAATTTTCCCAAATTTTGCAATACTATTCTAAGTGAATCAGCTTTTACCTTATTATTCAAAATATTAAATTGCGCTCGAATGGCTGAAAAAATTTATTTCATTTCCGATGTACACTTGCACTCCTGGCACTCTGCCGCCGAGACTCGCAAGAAAACTTTTCTGTTTGATTTCCTCACAGAGGTGCAGCGGAATAATGGCACCCTTTATATAGTTGGCGACCTGTTTGACTTCTGGTTTGAATACCGTTATGTCATTCCGCGCTATTATTTTGGGGTGCTACGTCGCTTACAAGAGACGGTCGAAGCCGGCTGCAAAGTCCACATCATTACCGGTAACCACGATTACTGGTTAGGCTCCTTTTTCCCGGAAGAACTGGAAATCGAGGTCCATCTTACCCCTCTGGCGACTAACATTGCCGGGAAATCCTTTTTTATTACTCATGCTGATGGAATTCTCAAAGAGGATAAAGGCTATCGTTTAATGAAAAAAGTTCTGCGCAGCCGTAAAACTATTGCGCTGTTTAGAATTATCCATCCGGATCTCGCTTTCAGAATAGCTCAATATGTCTCCGGCAAAAGCCGACATTATACCATGCGCAGTCCCGAGCAGATGGATGCCGAACAACAGGAGCTGATCAACTATGGCCAAGCTAAAATACAGGAGGGGTATCAATTTGTGGTCACAGCCCATTTCCACATTCCGACTGAATATGAGAATCCCGCCGGTAAAATGATCAATCTGGGCGACTGGATTTGCTACTTCACCTTTGGATTCTTCGATGGTGAAAACCTATCGTTATGTTACTGGAATCAGAATCCACTTAAAAAAACCCTTTAAGTGAGGTCTAATTTTTACTTGACATAAAGGCTCAAAAATTCTAAAATCAAAAAGTCTAAAAAGTGTAGTTGTATTATGAAAAAGACAATTCTCCCTATCGGGATTCTCAGTTTAAGCCTATTTATCGGTTGTGCCTCCAAAATCGCAACTCTGACTCAGGAAGATGTCGAGAAACTGCGAGTTGATTATAACAGCGGTAAAATAGAGAGTATTGAAAACCTGATTGCGATTTATAAGGATCCTTTGCAGCCGGTAGAGGTCCGGATCAGCGCCATGCAAGCTCTGGCTCAAACTAAACATCCTGATGCCCAGAAAATCCTTTATGATTTCCTGGCTCAGAGTGTTGGCTTGAATTATGAATTACTAACAGCCACAGCAACGGCGTTAATTGAAAACCAGACACCCGATAATGTCGCAGCAATGGTAGTAGGGCTGACTTCCGCCCAGCGCAAGTATATCGAATTCCGGACTACTGTCATGGAAAAACTTCAGGCTACCGATATTACCCTGCAGGTTGAGCAGCTATTGAATATTTATCAAGCAGAAAAAGAAAATTACGTTCAGATGCAGGAATCCCTGACTCATTTGCTTGGTTCTACAAGCGACGATAAAGTCATTCCGATTTTGATTAACATCGCCAAAGATAATACTTTGAACATCTCAATTCGCTCGCTGGCGTTGGAGATTTTAGGTCGCAAACGAAATCCGATGATTACCGAAACTTTTATCGAGATGCTCGGCGATCCGTCAACGCAGGAGCAGGTGCGGGATTTTGCCCTCCAGGCTATTGGTGATGTCAAGGAAGCCGACGTCATTCTAGCCCTGCTCGAAACACTCAATACCGGCCGGGAACAATATTTTAAATTATCCGAGATTATCACCAAAGCTCTGGGCAATTTTTCCGATCCGGCCGTCAAACCAACCTTAGTCGAAATCACCAAAAACGCCGAGTTTCCGCTAAAAACTCGTAAAGATGCCCTCACAGCATTGATCAAATTCAATGATCCGGAAGTGTTTAATCAGCTGCTGCCGATGATGGAAGATCCTGATAATTACATATTATTCGATGAAATGACCTCCATGGCATCAGCCCTTGGTGACAAAACTGCTTTTGATAAACTGCGCATGAAAGCCCGCGCGGCACAACTTAGTACTACGGTGCAGCCATGAAATATACATCTAAAATTTTCATCCTAATCACTATTATTTTATTCACATTACCGACGCAATTAAAAGCCCAAAAAACCGTAACTCGCAAATTTTTTGAGGTAGATCAGGACATCGAATCCCTGCGCCAGGAAATCGCCGAGCTGCGGAAACAGATCCGTGAGCTGGAAGTTAAAACCTCAATTCCCGAAATCCGCAAAGAGATCAATAAATTGATTCAAATGCCCGAGATGACTCATGAGATCATGCTGAAAAATGGGACAATCGTCAAGGGCAAAATCATCAGTGAGGACCTCGATTGGATTATCGTCCAAACTCACATCGGGCAACTGACAATCTCAAAAAACGACGTTAAACTAACCCGCAAGGCTAACTTACCAAAAGCCAATTGCGTGACCGATGGTGCCATAGCTGACCAGGTATTTGAAAACAAACGAGTGTTTCAGGGAAAAATCAAAAATACCGGTGTTCGTCGTGCCGACTTTCCCCGAATCATTTTCTACCTCTATGACGAAAACACTAACCTGATCGCCGCAGACTCTACCTTTATTGCCGGAGATTATCATATGTATCAAAGCGGCGTTCAGACCGATGCAACCATCGATCCCGGTCGCTCTTTCGGCTTCGAATGTGAAGTCACAATTCCACCCAAAAAGCCGGTCAGTTACTACATCAAAGAAATAAAATGGGATGAACTCGAATAAGTTTTATTTCGGTTATAAATATCCAACCATTAGCTAATCCGCAGTTTATCTATTCCCATTGTCAAGAAGAAAATTAGTTCTTATATTTTTCTTCAAATTGATTGATACTAACATTAAATATTGAGATAAAAATTTTTGGCATGAGTACAGGAGATATTGGGAATGGTTCAGGGTTTTGAAAAACGGACATGTCATCGCTTTGAAGTACCCGGATCATCACTAATGTATAAAAAAATCGGATTGCTCTTTAATAAACCTTATATCCCAGCGGTAAGATTATACAATATCAGTAAGGGTGGCGTTGCCTTTGCCTGCGATGAGGAGTTGAAAACCGACAAGGAAATGATTATCAAAATATCCATTCCGAATGAAAAAGATCTGGAATTATTAGCAATTGTACTCTGGCAGAGAGATTCCAGTGATGGAATCTCTCTGGCTACCGGTGTCTCGTTCGCAGCGTTCGGGACTGGTCCGAACACGAATTCAATGGATATCCTGAATATCCTCCGGCGGCTTGATGAGCAGTATGTGACTAATCGCTAATAAAGAATCTATTTTGAAAAATATTTCTTCTTTCAACCAATCTTTAAGCTTAGAATCCTTGAACCTGTGGGAGATATTATTATTTAAACCGAAAACCAAATAGGATACTAAATAATGAGTAGCTCTAAAAGGGTGCTGATTGTTGATGACAACATAGAGATTCGCGATATCCTTAGCGATATGCTTAAATTGCAAGGGCTTGAGTTTGAAACAGCCAGCGATGGTCTGGAAGCTTTAGCCAAAATAGAATTGGACATTGATCTGATTTTAATGGATATCAATATGCCAAAAATGGATGGTTTCGAAGTAATTCGCCGCATTCGCGCGGAAGCGGATTACCAGGATATTCCGATTATCATGGTTACCGCCATGGCCCGTAAAGAGGATCGTCTACGGGCTGTCCAGATGGGCGCAAACGATTTTATCGCCAAACCGATCGATCAGACCGAACTGCGGGTGCGCACCGTCTCCCTGCTTAAAATGAAAGAAATTCAGGATACTATAAAGCGTCATAAAGCCGAGCTGGAAGAGAAGGTTCTGCAGCGCACCGAAGCGCTCCGAAAATCACTGGATGAAATGGTTAATGCACAGCGTATGACCTATGAAGCATATCTGGATACTATTCGCCGCCTGGCAATCGCCGCCGAATATCGGGATGAGGGTACCGCTGCTCATATTATGCGCATGAGTAAATATTCGGCTGTATTGGCCGGGGGTATGAATTTCCAGCCGGGGAAAATCGAAGTCGTCCTGCAGGCCAGTCCGATGCACGACGTCGGCAAAATCGGGATACCTGATGGCATTTTACTAAAGACCGGTAAACTGGAAGATAAAGAATGGGAAATAATGCGCCAGCACACAATTATCGGCGCCAGAATACTGCGAGATTCAAATTCCGAATTCCTTAAAGCGGGCGAAATAATCGCCGCCTCACACCATGAAAAATGGGATGGCAGTGGCTATCCGAACAGATTAAAAGGTGAAGAAATTCCGATCCTGGGTCGAATTTGCGCTGTCGCCGATGTATTCGATGCCCTTACTACGAAACGCCCCTATAAAGAGGCCTTCAGCAACGAAGAAGCATTCAAAATTATCGAAAATGGCAAAGCCACCCATTTCGATCCCAAGATCATCGAAGTCTTTTTTGATAATATCAATGAAATAAAAGAAGTCCAGAAAAGCTACAAAGAGGGTTCGTTAGAAATCGAATCACTTGATTTTGACCGCCTAAGATATTGATCGGGATTGTCAACACTCGGACGGAATTCCGGAAAGTGTACTAATTGGCGTTGCTCTTGTTTTAATGGAATGCGTTGATTTTAAATCTAATATTACCTCGGCGCCTTTCAGTAGCTACATGTCGGGATTTACGTTGCAAATTATTTTAAAATAGTGTTATTGTCCAACAACAACAAAAAGAATCAGAAAAGTTACTCATTCTCACCTTCGCCTTGATCTTATTGTTTGTTTCATTCACGATTATCGCCGGCAAAAAAACATTCTGCTTGATGAAAACCAAACCATCCTGAATAAGACCCTGAGTAAATAGTAAATTGTGCCAAGATCCGAATAGCCTATTTTTCGAAATGGAGTGACTATTTTTACTTGCACCTCTAAGGATGCAATCTGGATTAATTAAAAAGATTCGTTCGCAGCTTCAATACGGTACCTGTCGGAATATCTTCCAGATTCGATCCTACCACATCCGCATTATCCCGCAAAATTACGATCCAGGCATAATGATTTTTATATTCCTTACCCGCGATACTCCAGAGTGATTCGTTGGCCTTAACAGTGTAATCATAAAACTCATATTCAAGGTCGTTCGCTATCTCTTTTGGCTTTTTTAGTAATAATTCGCGGAAGGGATAAATTAGATTTGGATTCTGACCAATCTTTTTACGATTCCATTTATAGATTAAACGCCACATTCCGAGTTTATCGTACTCCTGTAAGGCAATTAGCGAAAGATAATCTCCTGGTTTGATCATATAAAAGATATCTACACTATCTCCTTCACTGATTATTTCCAGGACCTCTTCCAATTTCCCCTCAGTCTCTTTCAATATCTCAGGCGGCGCGACTGCCGTATCTGTTTCTACCATTGCAATGGTATCTACCACAAGCGTTTCAGGTTCGGCCGGCACAATAACTGGCGGTGCTTGAACTGGCTGGGGCGTCTCCACAGGATGGGCTTTTTGTTCGGGAGCTGCTTGCTGCGCAACCGGCTCTTGTTCAACTACCTCCTTAGAACAAGTCACCAGAAGTAATAGAATCAGTAGAAATCCAAATAATTTTCGATTCATATATACTCTCCTATTGTAAACCAAATTATCCTTCACCGTCAAATATCACTATAAAATTACTGTTTGTCAAGGTAATCCCTCGATCAAGGAAAAATTGTAAAAGATCCCAACCTGATTGAGAATCATCGCTTTGATTCTCAAATATCCCCCTTACATTTTAATAAAATGTAATGTTTACCTGTAAAAAAGTGTTGATTTTTTAAGGATTATATTTCATATTGAGACATATAAAGCTATATGAACAAACTACATTTCTACCAAATTACATTTTATTAATCAGCAAGGAAAGCATCTATGCAGGCTCAGAAACCAAAAAAAACAACTTTATCTTTTTGGGGTGTAAGAGGTTCTATACCATCCTCTCCGGAACCTTCTGAATTCGATTTAAAAATCCTAAATATTTTGAAAGACTTTTCAGATAAAGGGATAACAAATGAACAGGATATTAAGAAATATATTGCCAATATACCAACCGAAATGAAACGCTTTATTGGTAGTAATACGGCTTGTGTGTATGTCTCAATCAACGGCACTCATATAATCTTCGATGCTGGTTCAGGAATCCGCCGACTTGGTGAAAAATTAATGCAACAGGAGTTTGGGCGGGGAGAGGGACAGGCACATATTTTCTTAAGCCATACCCATTGGGATCATATCATGGGATTTCCTTATTTTAAACCGGCTTATAAGGCTGGAAATAATATCATCATCTATGGTGTTCATAACGGTCTAGAACAACGTATCAACACCCAACAAGAAGATGAGTATTACCCGGTTTCACTTTCAGCCATGGGTGCTAATATAGATTTCATCCAACTTCGCAAAGAGGAAACAACTAATCTAAATGGCATTCAGATTACTAACAAAATGTTAAATCACCCTGGCGGTTCTTTTGGGTACCGACTGGATTATGGAGGAAAAGCGATCGTCTATGCTACCGATTCCGAATATAAAAGTCTGGACGAGGAACGAATTGAGAAATTCATCGAATTCTTTGCCGGGGCCGATGTGTTGATATTCGATGCCCAGTTTACCATTGATGAGAGTATCGAAAAAGAAAATTGGGGACATAGTACCTCTCTGCAGGGAGTGGATTTTGCCGCCAAGGCAAAAGTTAAGCATCTGCTACTTTTTCACCATGACCCTTCATATTCTGAAGAAAAATTACTCACAATTCTGAAAGATGCTCAGAAATACGCTGAACAATCCTATCCGAATAAGAAAATCAAAATCTCTATCGCCCGGGAAGGGCTGGAACTAAACCTTTAACTGCCAATCTCATCCATACAAGCAGTCAATACTCTAGTTAGATGAATCAATTATCTCTTTTACTTGTTTTTAGAAGGGCAATTATCTAATTTAAAGCCTGATTTTTGGAATTAGATTAATTAACCTTCAAATTTAACATGCAGATTTCATCGACACGTTCAATGGTTTTATGGACCTATAATTTCGGATTCAAATAATCCTCCAAGATAATATACCTTTTTATTTTCTATCAACCTTCAAACCAAGAGTAATCCAGGTTAATTTATGAATAAAAGAAAAGTTATTATCATTGGAGCAGCAGGAAGAGATTTTCATAACTTCAATACTTTTTATCGCGATCAGGAAGAATATCAGGTTGTGGCTTTTACCGCAGCCCAGATTCCTGATATAGATGATCGTAAATACCCGGCGGAGTTGGCTGGTAAATTATATCCCGAAGGTATTCCAATTCGAGCTGAAGAAGAACTGCCGGAATTGATTACCGAATTCAATGTGGACGACTGTGTCTTTTCTTACAGCGATGTAACCTACCAAAAAGTCATGGAGTTGAGTGCCATAGTTCAGGCAGCGGGTGCCAACTTTATTCTTCTCGGTCCCAAGGCCACTATGCTTAAAAGCACCAAACCGGTAATTGCAGTTTGTGCAACCCGAACCGGCTGCGGCAAAAGCCAGACATCCCGGAAGATTATTCAAATATTGAAAGCCAAGGGGCTAAAAGTGGTCGCCGTTCGGCATCCTATGCCGTACGGAAATTTAAACTCCCAGAAAGTTCAGCGATTTGCTGCCGTTGATGATCTCATCAAATATCACTGTACGATCGAAGAAATGGAAGAATATGAGCCTCACATTATTAATGGAATTGTAGTCTATGCTGGTGTAGATTATGAGGCGATTCTACAGGAAGCTGAAAAAGATCCTAACGGTTGCGATATTATTCTCTGGGATGGCGGCAACAACGATTTCACTTTCTATAAGCCCGATTTATTAATTACTGTTGTTGACCCTCATCGTCCGGGAAATGAATTAACCTACTATCCCGGAGAGGTAAATTTACGCATGGCGGATGTTGTCATTGTTAATAAAACCGATACTGCCTCTCCAGAAGGGATTCAAACCGTTCGCAAAAATATTCAGAAGGTCAATCCGACAGCGCAGGTAATAAATGGAACTTCACCAATCAGAGTTGACGATCCAGCGGTAATTAAAAACAAACGAGTTCTGGTCATCGAAGATGGTCCGACGTTGACACACGGTGAAATGAAAATCGGAGCCGGTACAA
Source organism: uncultured bacterium (assembly GCA_964546145.1). GTDB lineage: Bacteria > Fidelibacterota > UBA2242 > UBA2242 > UBA2242 > CAZAKO01. Next base: position 5,089 of record CAZJIU010000010.1, on the reverse strand, counting down.
TTGCAGCCTCGAAATACGGCGCAATCGAGTGCATTGATCCGCGAGAGCACACCGTGGGGAAATTAGCCGAAACTTTCAAGACTTATCCCAATATCGGTAAAGTACTGCCGGCGATGGGATACGGCGAACAGCAAATCCGTGATCTGGAAGCCACCATTGAAAATACTCACTGCGATGCGGTGATTATCGGCACTCCGATAGACCTAAAACGAATTGTGAAAATCAATAAACCCAGTACCCGCGTCTATTATGAGCTACAGGAAGTTGGCAGTCCAAATCTTGAAGAAATTTTAACCAATTTTATTCAAAAGGGACATTTAATTCCTTAGATCCGGGTGATGCCATGTCAAGAAAAAAGACTGCCGTAGTTGCACTCGGCGGAAATGCCATCTCTCCCGGAGGTCAGATTGATACAATTGCCAATCAGTTTCGTAACACTCGTAATAGTCTGGTCGCGATAATGAACTTTATCCGTCAGGATTATTACCTAACTATAACTCATGGTAATGGACCACAAGTAGGCAACGCCCTCTTGCGAGTCGAATTATCGATGGATGAGGCTCCGATACTACCTCTTGGTATTTGTGTCGCCGATACCGAAGGAGGCATGGGATATATGATCGAACAGTCTCTTCAAAATGCTCTAATTAAAGAACAGATTGATCGCACAGTAGTTACGATCATTACCCAGATTATTGTTGATGCTAATGACCCGTCAATTAATAATCCTACCAAATTTATCGGTAGCTGCTACACTGAAGAGGAAATCAGAGGACTAGCTCAAAAATACTCCTGGCAGGTGAAGGAGGAATCAGGTAAAGGCTGGCGCAGAGTTGTTCCCTCGCCTATTCCTCATCGAATCATTAATTGGAAGGCCATCAAACATCTGGTTGATATTGGAGTCATCGTCATCGCTGCTGGTGGCGGCGGTATTCCGGTCTATATTATGCAAAATGGAATCTACGAAGGCTTTGACGCTGTGATTGATAAAGATTTAGCCTCTGCGGTATTGGCCCGGGACATTGGAGCCGAGGAACTTTTTATCCTCACTGATGTTGACCAGGTCAACCTTTTTTTCGGCTCTCCAAAAGAGGAAAAAATTGACCGAATCCGGATTAAAGACTTGAAAGCGTATTTATCTAAGGGTCATTTTTTAAAAGGTAGCATGGAGCCCAAGATCCTGGCGGCGATCAATTTTCTGGAACATGGTGGACAAAAAGTTACGATAACTTCGCTCGCTATAGCTCAGCAGGGGCTCTGGAATCAAAAAAGTACAATTATAATTTCATAAAAGGTATTGCATGAGTCAAACATTAGCAATTATTAAACCCGATGCTTACCAACGTCAGTTAATCGGCACGGTACTCGATTTTATTCTAAAGAAAGGCTTTACAATCAAGGCCTTGAAAATTGTGAATCTGACAATCGAAGAAGCCCAGCGTTTTTATGCGATCCATAATGGCAGGCCTTTCTTCGATGGTTTAATCGAATTTATGACCTCCGGACCATGTTTTCCCATGGTTTTGGAAAAGGATAATGCGGTTGAAGCCTTTAGAAAAATAATTGGTTCTACCGATCCAGCCGAGGCAGTTGAAGGCTCTCTCCGCCGGTTATACGCCGAGAATTCCCGAAAAAATATCGTCCACGGCTCAGATTCTGAGGAAAATGCACAGAAAGAAATTGCATTTTTCTTTCCCTTAATGGAAATTATGGAGTAAATGATCCTCAGAGGAGACAACAAATGAAAAAGATAATTAGATTTTGGACGCTTATATTACTGGTTTTATTTTCCTGCAGCAAGCCAGAAAAGATCTCCGGAATCGTCGGTAAACCGATTTATCTCGCACCTACTATCAAATCTGCCGAAGATACTCTGGGATGTTCCTTTGCCTGGAGTTTTACCGAAAAACCCGAGGGCAGCAATATGGATGTCCTCTCTTTTCAACCTAATAGTCGCAGCTATAACATATACTTCGTCCCAGATGTTATTGGTCAGTATGTCATCAATTATGCTATAACTGGCACCGATGGAAAAACCAAAGCAAGTAAAGATTTAGTATGTGAAGTTGCCGAAGACACGACCAGCGCAGCAGTTGTTCAGCCGGAAGGATATCCCTTAAGTCCGGCGGCTCTCAAGGCGCCCGCACCGGTTTACACGGATACCAAGACTAAACCGGAAAAAATCTCAGCTTATACTCCCCCTTCGAGTAAGCCACGCTACCAGCCGACCGGCGGCAAGCGCGGAAAATCAATTCCCAAAATTCCCGGCAAATATACTATCCAAATCTCCTCCTGGAAAAATTATACGAGTGCCGAAAAGGCAGTTTCCAAGATTGCCAATCTGGGTCTGGATCTGTATATCCAAAAGGCCTATTTCAAGGAAACCGGTGAAACCTGGTACCGGGTCCGAACCGGGAATTTCGATCGGTATGTGGCAGCCAAGCAGACTATGGTTGAGTTGCAATCCAAAATTCCCAATGAAAGTCTCTGGATAGACAATGTAAGAGAAGATCAATAAATAACGGAGGATGGAATGAAACCCCTATATTTCGATGTTCGTGATGTTTTTCGTATGCCGCGCTTGGCTCTCAGCGGCAAAAAAATCTGGGTACATCTGGTGGGACTGGTATTAGGTTGGTCAATCTATCTAATTTTGAGTTATCTGGCATTGATTGCCAATGGTCAATCAATCGTTGAAATCTGGAATGCACACCATTTTTTCCCCTGCCTCTGGTGTGTAAAATTACCAGTAGCCTGGTATGCCTGGCTAATTTACGGTTTGGGCCTGCTAATCTGGCTAATTATTTTTATGCTTGCATCCCTGGCTGTTTCCCGAATAACCTTCAAGCAGCTTAAAGGCGATGAGTTCTTTTCTTCAGGAGATAGTTTAAAATACGTCAAAAAACACGGTATCGCCGTTATTATGGGACCAATCTCGCTCATCCTGATTATGGTCTTTTTTGTCGTCTGTGCAATCGTCGCCGCCTGGATAGCAAAATGGCCGGTCTTGGACATCATTTTTCTCGGGCTGCCTTATCTATTATACTTCGCCGTTGCCGTTTTTGTCGTCTACACTGCGGCTGTGTTTATCATCTCCCTGATTCTTGCACCCAGTATCGTTGGCACCGCTGAAGAGGATACGATGGAAACAGTATTTCAGAGCTATTCGACCTTATGGGCTCAACCCTGGCGGCTGGTTATTTATGAATCCATCGTAGTTGGTTTGGGAGCCTTAGCAGCCTATGTATACGGCTATATCCTGATCATTACCTATCGTTTCTTTAACTTTGTATTTGGTCAATCCTGGTTAATGAGTGGTAAAATAAGCCGAATTACCGAACAGGCATCCTCATACTTATTCGGCGTTAATTCTCAATTGACTTCCCACATTGACAAAATCTTCAAATTATACACTCCCGCCTCACTGGGTATGGTGAATCCACTCTATCTAACCACAACTGATATAATTACTATCGTTCTGGTTACTATTGCCCTTTTCCTTATCGCCGGTTCGGCTGTGGCTTACCTTTTCACCAACTTCAGCGTCGGACAATCGCTAATCTACGTGATTCTCAGAAAAAAGAAGGATGATGAAAATCTAATCGAACGTAAAGACGAGGACGAACTTAAGGAAGAGGAAGAGAAAGAGAGCGAAGAAAAATCCGAGGAGAAAACAGAACCTGCGGATACTGAAGAAACAACAGAAGAAACAAAATCAGAAAAATAAACACTCTATAAATCTTGATAAGAAAGGCGTTCTTTAACCAGGACGCCTTCTTTGCATGAATGGAAATATATTGATTATCGCATCATCATCTAATAAATTTGCGACCGATCATGAAACTAAGAATTAACACACTAAAAGAAGGTCATCAGACGATCGAAATGACACTGGTTAAAGGGGATCTGGCTATCGTTGATGATTGTTTTGCGAACCCAATAGCCGCCTCTCTAAGTATCTATAAGGGAACTCACGAAATTACCATAAAAGGAATCCTGAATACCGATCTGGAATTGGAGTGCGATCGCTGCCTGACAGATTACCGACTTAACATTCAGGCTGATTTCCAGGCGATTTTGAGTCAACTCAAAAAGTCCACTCCGGAGAATGATGAAAATATCATCCTGATTACACCGACGACCTTCGAAGTGGATTTGACCCCTTTTGCCCGGGATGCTCTTCTGCTTGCCATACCCATGAAAAAACTCTGCGCTGAGAATTGCCGGGGAATCTGTGCCGGCTGCGGAGCCGAGCTAAACCGTGAAAAGTGCCGATGTAAAAGGTCTGCTAACGACGACCGTTGGCGACCTCTAAATAATCTACTAACCAAGACTATGGAGGAATAATACTTTGGCTTTACCAAAACGTAAGATCTCAAAATCCAGACGAGACAAACGCCGAACTCATCAGAAACTACAGCCATCTAATATCACAACTTGCCCCCAGTGCAAAGAACCAAAATTGCCCCATCGGGCTTGCCCTAATTGTGGATATTATCGTGGCAGACCGGTGATCTCTGCTAAAGAGAAAAAGTAGTGCTGATTACTATTTAATTGATGATCGAAATTAAAAATAAATACAGTAAAATTGTAGATATTTTAACCTTAACAATTTGCTACCAATTTTCGACCTAAAATAATATATTTCAAACACAGAAGTAATCATGAAAAAAATACGTGCCACAATTACTGCCATTGGCAAATATGTTCCAGAACGAATCCTGAACAATTTCGATCTGGAAAAAATGGTGGATACCTCTGATGAGTGGATTCGCAGTCGCACCGGTATCTTCGAACGCCACATTGCCGCTAAAGGTGAAGCAACTTCTGACATGGCCAGCGCCGCTTTCGCGGATATGCGCCGGCGTTATCAGGTAAATCCGGCTGAAATTGATCTAATAATCGTTGCCACAATCACCCCGGATATGTTTTTCCCTTCGACGGCATCACTCATCCAGAACAATATCGGCGCCGTCAATGCCTGGGGATTCGACATCTCCGCCGCCTGTTCGGGATTTATCTATGCTTTGACTATTGCCACCGAATTCGTTGAAAATGGACATTACCGTAAAATCCTGGTTGTGGGTGC